>JBGVBT010000067.1:0-6623 GCA_045225895.1 Sphaerochaetaceae bacterium | reverse complement strand
GCCGGTTCTAGCAGCCGACGGGAGAGGCAGATTCATCATGGCCAAACGGAAAATCGCTCAGACAGCAATAACCGTAATTCTCCTCTTTCTGATTCTCGTGATTTGTGCGTTGCTCTTTCACATCGACGCCTCGGAGTTGCAGGATTCGCAGAAACAGACAGAACTCACGGAACAGCAGGAGAGTCCGGCTGTAGGTGAGCCTGTAGAGCAGAAGAAGCCGGAAGTGATACCTGAACCTGATTCAGAGCCTGCACATGAGCCGGTACAGGAGCAGCCTGAAGAGCCTACTCATGAGCCCGTAGTTGAACCAGAACCCACACCCGAACTCACACCCGAACCCACACCGGAACCGAAGCCGGAACCGGTTGAGGAGCCGGCAGCTCCACAGGAAGTTGAAAAGGAACCGGAAAGTGTTGAGGAACCTGTTTTGGCAGAAGAGACTGCAAGGGTTCCGATTCCTCCGGATCTTGACTGGCTTGTGATGACCGAGCCCTATGAGGAGCCTGAAAGGAACATTTATCCGTTCGAGGAGGAGGTTGACTGGTCTGAGTTCGTGTTCAGCGACCAGGAAATCGTGCTTCCGGACGGAACATACTATGCCCAGCTTTTTGTCAACGACAACAGATACGACATGATTGAGTTCGAGCAGCGTGATTCCAAGCCGGGCTTCAAGAAGTCTGCACTTGAGATGGAGCTGAGCGGAACGCTTTCCGATGAGTTCTACGAGCAGTTCTTCTCCTCTGCAACGGAATACTACAGTCTCGAGTATCTGGAATCCGTCGCAGAGCGTGTGTCCTATGATTCGGTGAACCTGGTCCTGCGGCTCTATTTCAACTCGTCGCAGGTGCCGGTCCAGACTCTTTCAATGAGCGCATCCGCTTATTCCAATCTGAGACAGAACTACGATGTCGTGGGAAACGTGACGCTTCAGCCGGCCCATTTCTCGTTCTCATCCAACATAAGCCTGTTCATGAGCATGCAGTATGATCTGGACAAAGAGTTCACATGGGACAATCTGAACGCCACGATGAGTTTCTCCAACACGTTCTCGTTCTGGAACATCACGTTCAGCTTGCCGACATCGCTGACATATCTCAAGTCCTATGGTGTGGTTCCGTCTGTCGGTGCCTGGAGCGCCTACATGGATTTCCCGAACCAGAACATCAGGTTCTCGTTCGGAAACGTCGGAAACACCGGATTCTCCAACGGAACGCCGTTCGGATTCACAATCGAGAAGAACTACGGATTCGGAACAGGATCCGCCATGTCCAACCAGTTCTCTCAGACCATCACCCTGACCGAGGACTCCAATGTGGACATCGCCATAAACGGAAACTCCGTCTTCAACAAGAACCTGGCGCTCGGAATCTACAAGCTTACGGATTTCGCCTTCGTGCAGGGATCCAACGATGTTGTTGTGACGATCCATCCGCTTTCGATGGGAGAGGACACCAGTGCCGACAGGATCATCAGGTTCGGACAGAACTACGACACATCGCTGATGGCCAAGGGCGAGACCACCTGGAGAGTGGGCATGAGCATCCCGAGGATCAACCAGAGGATGCACTCCACGCCTGACTTCGCCGACGGTTTCATCATTCCTGCAATTCCAGACTATTCACGCAATGAGGGGTGGACGGCCATGGAGAATGTGTTCGATCTGTCATCCATGAGCATGTTCTGGGAACAGTCCATCGGAATCTCACACACTTACACGCAGTCTCACTCGTTCTCTTTCGCCTACGAGAAGAACGAGGAGGAGCCTTCCGGCCATTCTGTGATTTTCGGCGGGAGTGTCACCGGTATGTTCGCAACATCGTTGGGCACAACCCGCATGACGGTGAACGGATCCCTTTCCAGTGCGAACCTCTCCAGGACAAGCCTGTCGCTGAACTTCTCTCAGAGCTTTGTGTCGGACATCCTCAAGCCGCTGAGCTTCGCCTGCTCATATTCATTCACTCCAGATGTGCAGACGGCGTCCGTAAACCTCGGATACTCGTTCAACATCAAGAGTGTCAGGTTCGGTATCTCAGGAAGTTCCTCATACAAGTTCCCGTCGGTCTCATCATCCTCATCCCTGACGGATCCGCTTTCCGTAAACGTTGCTCTGTCTGTTGGAACGAACTTCGGAAAGTACGGCTCGCTTTCGCTGAACGCCTCGGTGAACCAAGATCTGAATGTCTATGCCACGGTAAGCCTGTCGTTCTCGTTCTCAGGCCAGAACATCAGCTCGTCGGTCTCCACGAACCAGTTCAAGACGCTTACCGGAAACGTCGGATGGTCATACAGGCCGGGTAGAAACAGCCGCAACAGCTTCCAGGTCAACATCTCCGGCCTTGATCTTCTCGGTCTCAACTTCAAGGAGATTCCGAGCCACACGCTGTCCGCGGGATGGGCCAGATCCGGAGATTTGGTGAGCATGTCGCTCAGGGCACAGGCCAGCAACAGATACAGGAAGTTCATGACCTCAATGTCGATGAGCACAGCCCTGGTGTTTGCTGACGGACATTTCGCCTTGACCAACAGCATCTACGGCCCGTTCCTCTTGGTGTCGCCGAACAAGGGGTTGAAGAACGCTACTATTGCAGTGTCCAACGCAACCGAATCCACATCGGGATCCTCCAGGAAGATATTTGGAAATGTCCTTTACACAAGGCTCACTATGTACAAGCCGAACAACATAGTGGTATCTGCATCAAACGGATCTCTGTTCACGTCATCCGGATCCTTCCTGTTCAAGGTGACTCCGGTTGCAAGACAGGGCTTCCTTGCAAAGATCTCGCTTGAGTCTTCGGTAGCCATTTCCGGAATCCTCAGACAGAGTCCTTCTGTCCCGTATGACTCCTATTCCTCTCCAATCTACAAGGTCGAGATTGCAGAAAACGGTGTTGATGTGAAGAGCATGGAGATTGACTCTTCATCCTTCTTCTTCACGGACCTGGACGGAAGGTTCATACTCAGCGATCTGAAGTCAGGAGTGTACATGGTGGATCTGAACATTGAAGGTCAGTGGTATGCCCTGTTCTTCGAGGTTCCGGAAGTCGAGCAGCCGGGCTATGTGGCCATGCTCAGGGATTTCGATGCCTCAACTGTGGACCTGTTTGCAGAAACTACTCAGAAATACGACATCAGGCCGTTCGATGATGACTATGCGGGATCGCTATATCTGGAACCGGATGAATTCATCACAGAGGACGACTACTGGACACTTCTGTTTTCCATCTCAGATGAGAACAGCAACGGATGGTATGACTTCGATGAGTTCGATGAGTACGATGCCGCCCTTTACAAGGACATAGAAACAAGCGGACGCTGAGCATGAAATATGTCGTGATTTCAGAAAAGAAGGAAGTGGTCTCTGCATTCACCGCCATGGGAGTGGAGGCTGTTCTTGCTTCAACTGACCAGGTTGCCATCGATGCCGTAAAGGATGCAATCGACAGCAGAAAAACCGGAACCCTTGTCCTTTCAGACCATGTTCATGAGATTGCGGATTCAGTTTTGAAGGATCATGAGGCAAGCGGAAGGCTTCCGTTTGTCATGAAGCTGGACGATCGATCCTGACCAGTACCTTCTCGACTCTCAGGCCGTCCATTGCAAGAACAACAAGCTCTAGGTCGTTGTATCTGAAGGACTCTCCCGAAGTGGGGAAGTGCCCCAGCATCTCGACAACCCAGCCTCCGACGGTCTCGCTTTCAGCTTCGAAGCTGTCCTCATCGATTCCGGCAAGTTCAAGGAACTCTCCTATTGAAAGGTCTCCATCAAGCTCGAACTCGTTGTCGTTCTTTCTGACAACATCAGGATCGATGACATCGGTCTCGTCGTAGATCTCGCCTACAATCTGCTCCAGGACATCCTCCATGGAGATGACTCCGAGTGTTCCGCTGTATTCGTCGGTGACAACGGCAAGATGCTGTTTGGCGGCCTTGAGTGTGTTTAGGACCTTGGGAAGCTTCATTGTCTTGTAGACGTAGCACGGTGGCATGAGAAGGGAGACAAGGTCAATGGGAAGGCCTTCTGATTCATCCAGGAGTGCGTTCTCCTCGTGTTCCGTCAGGGCCTTGAATACTGTGTTCAGATGGAGGATTCCGATTATGTTGTCTATGCTCTCCCTGTATACGGGGATTCTGGAGTAGGGAGATTCCTCTATGTCCTTCTGGATCTGGCTCCATGGATCGTCGATGTCTATGGCGTGGACATCGACTCTTGCGGTCATGACCTCGGATGCGGAGATGTCGGCGAAGTCTATGGCTGCCTGCATCAGGTTGGAATCGTCCTCGTCGATTATTCCCTCGTCCTCGGCGGTCTCGATGATGGACTGAAGTTCCTCGACGGATTCCTCCTGGTCGTTCTCCTCTTCCTTCTTGATCCAGAATGTCAGGACATGGACCAGACCGACGACAACAAGGATCAGAGGCTTGAACAGGACCATAAGGAACCTGATGAATGGAGCGAACCTCATGGCGAGCATTGTCGAGTTCTTCTTCGCATAGATCTTGGGGATTGTCTCACCGAAGATGATGACAAGAATTGTCAGAACCAGTGTGGAGAGCCATGTGAGGGAGTCGGAATCCAGAAGCACTATCACCAGAACCGATGCCAGTGAGGATGAGGCGATGTTCACAAGGTTGTTCCCGATCAGAATGGCGCTGAGGGCGTTGTCGAAGTTGTCCGTGACCTTTTTTGCCGAGCGGGCAAGTTTCCAGCCCTTGCTCTTTTCCTCTGCGATGTTCTCGAGTCTCACCGTGTTGCAGGAAGAGAAGGCCATCTCAGAAGCGGAGAAGCAGGCGGAGAGGAGAATGCAGTCTATGATGGCAAGAATCAGGATTGCGATAATCATTCTTCATCCTCCTCTTGCGTTTCAGGTATCTGTTCTGACTCCACGGCAATGCGGACCTTAAGGATCCTGTTATGCTCTATCTGGTCGACTGAGACTGTCAGGTTGTGGTATCTGAAGCTGTCGTCCTTTTTTGGAATCGACGAGAAATGCTCGTAGACCCATTCACCCAGCTGAAGGTTGGCAGCATCCTTGTCGTCCGGTTCTGGGTCATCGAAGTCGATGAAGTCGAACACTGCGCTGAGGGTCTGAGTGGCCTCTGCGATGTATTCGTTGTCTGAAAGCCTGACAATCGGTTCCTTGACTATGTCGCTTTCGTCCCAGATCTCGCCGACAAGCTCCTCAAGGATGTCCTCTACCGTGACGATTCCGACAGTTCCGCCGTAGCTGTCCGTTATGACGGCCATGCTGAGCTTGCGTCTGGACATCTCTGGAAGAAGCTCGTGGATCTCCGTGCTCTGATGTGCGTAGTAGACCTCATCCATGGTCTGCCTGATGTCTGGCATCTTGCCTGTCTGAAGGTATCCTTTGAGGAATTTCCTGATCTGGAGGACTCCGATTATGTTGTCGATCGAACCCTCGTAGACGGGGATTCTGCTGTGGGACTGCTGTTTTATGAATGAGAGGATCTGCTCGGGCTCGTCATCGATGTCTATGGCTGCGACATCGACTCTGGGTGTGAGGATTCCCTCGGCTGTTACATCTCCGAACTCAAGGGCGGATGAGATCAGGTTGCTCTGGTTCTCGTCCAGGGCGCCTTCCTCAGCCATCTCGTCGATTATGTCGTGAAGCTCGTCCTCGGTTACGGAGACGGGGGCCTCGGCCTTGCTGCGCTTTGTGGCGGCCCTGCCTATCCATGTGAGGAGCCTCGACAGGGGAGAGAGGACCTTCATGAGGAACGAGAGAAGAGGAGCGCATGCGATGATGATTTTCTCGGGGTGCTTCTTGGCGATGCTTTTGGGAAGCATCTCGCCTGCGAAGAACACGGCGATTGTTGTGACGATTGTTGAGATGCTCACCGCGCTCAGGCCCCATCTGCGGCTGACGTAGACGGTGACGATCGAAGCGGTTGCGATGTGGAAAATGTTGGTGCAGATCAGAAGGGTGGTGATTGCCTTGTCGAAGTTCTCAAGTATTGAAAGAACGGTCTTGGCCTTGGGATTTCCACGGTCAGAGGCAACCTTTATCTTGTTTCTGGAAGCAGAGGAGAGCGCAGTCTCCGAAACAGCACAATAAGCTGCACCAAGCAGCAGAAGAACAACCCATAACAGTGGGGGTTTACTACCATCATCCATGATTGGACAAAAACTCCTTGCGGCCCATTCAGGGGCCAGAAATATAGTATATAGATATCATATACGTATTGCACAGGTCAAGAACTGCTTTTTTACTGGTACCTCCGTTTGACAAACACCGCTGGTGCTACCTAAAATAGTCGGAAGAAGGGAGGTTCTCCGATGGCTGAGGGTGAAAGAAGCCAGTTTTCCAGAAAGATAGACAACCTGTTCAGAGCAGTGTTCATGGCCGAGGACGGGAAGTCCAGAAGTACTCTGCTGCTCTATTCTTTTTGTCTTGCGATTGCTTTCATCCTTGTATTCATTGTTTCATACATGTTCCTTCTTGAGCCGCTGGAGCGGGCTTTCTCCTCCAGGTCGGTTTTAGTGAGGAACATAGTTGAATACACCGTCCCCGCCATTGTCGCGTGCATTCCCTGTCTTGCGCTTTCTTTCGCCTTCAGACGGAGGATGAACATGGTTCCTGCGGCTTTCCTATGGATTGATGTGAT
>JBGVBT010000066.1:0-10766 GCA_045225895.1 Sphaerochaetaceae bacterium | reverse complement strand
GGTCTGCCTCTTCCTTTAGCAGATAACGGCTGCAAGTAGAAGTGTAAATCCCGTTACTTGAATAATACCACAATCAGTCTGTTTTGTCCAACGTTTCCGCCTGCTATACCACACCGAGATTTATCAGTCAATAGGTTCCGTAGGAACCGTTTATTGACAGATTTAATCCCGGATGTGGTTTAGGAATGGGTGTAATCGAATCCAAGGAGGAAAAAGATGGAAACGACAAAGACTACAGGTACTTCAATGAAGGGTAAGCATTTTGAGAAGAGAGTTCTTAACAGACTCAAGAGCAATTTCGACGACTGTATCATCCTGAATGATGTAAATATTCCGGGAAGGAGCGTGTGATGCACAGCCCGTGTGCTGAAGGCGATACTGCACCATTTGACTTGTAGATAAAACAAACCCGGAAGGTTGCGTTTTTCCGGGTTTTGTTTTGCATTTTAGGTTTGTCAGTTTTTCATCGACTCCGGCTGGCGGGTGTTCTCAAGGACATCCCTCCACAGGGCGCTTTCGGTGTTGACCTTGCTTCTGGAGGAAACGGCAAGTCTGATGGGCAAGTTCACGAACCTGTCGTTCATCATGCTGGTGAGCACTGCTGTCTTGCCGGCCATTGCGGCATGGACGGCGTTGGCACCAAGTCTTGCGCAGTAGATTGAGTCGTAGGAGTCAGCCGGTGCGCTTCTGATGATGTAGCTGGGGTCGATGTACTTGATGTTGACCTCCATCTTTTCCTTCTTGAAGTACTTGGAAATCTCGTCCTTCAGGAACAGACCTATGTCGTTGTATCTGACATTTCCGGAGGCATCGGCCTCACCTGTCTTTGGAAGAAGGTCCTGACCTGCTCCCTCGGCAACCAGGATGACGGCATGACCACGGTCTGTGAGTCGCCTTTTCAGAAGGGGAAGGAGACCCTTTTCGCCATAGAGGTCGAAGGGGTTCTCCGGAATGAGGCAGAAGTTGACATCGCTCTGGGCCAATGATGTGTGGGCGGCGATGAATCCGCTTTCACGACCCATGACCTTTACAAGTCCTATGCCGTTGAGTGCGTTCTTGGCCTCGACATGGGCGCATCTCACAACCGGGACGGCCATGGAGACAGCGGTGTCGAATCCGAATGATGTCTGGATGAATGCGAGATCGTTGTCGATTGTCTTGGGAATTCCGACGACGGCGATTTTAAGACCGCGTTTCTTGACTTCCTCGGCAATTGCTGCGGCACCTTTCTGGGTTCCGTCTCCTCCGATTGTGAAGAGGATGTTGACGTTCATTCTCTCGAGGGTGTCGACTATCTCACCGGTACGCTCTCCACCGCCTCTTGCACTTCCGAGGATGGTTCCGCCTTTCTCCTGGATCTCATCGACGACATCGGGAGTGAGGCTTACCGGAGGTTCCTTGGAGGTGGGAAGGAGACCCTGATATCCATATTTGATTCCGCTGATCCTGCGGACGTTGTACCTGTACCAAAGACACCTGACAACAGCTCTGATGACATTGTTCAGACCGGGGCAGATTCCTCCGCATGTACAGATGGCGGCATGGACATGGGCAGGATTGAAATAGATCTTCTGCCTCGGACCTGCAAGCTCGACCGTATCGGGACTGATGGGCTTCCTGTTTCCTTCCTTGTCCTTCACGGTATCGATGCAGTAGAGGATTCTGTCATCGTCAGACACATAGTCGGCATATCCGTCGCCATCTATGTCACTCATCTGGATCGGAGAGGGTATTTTGGCCTCGCCGAGCGAATCAACTGAAAAATCGTATCTGTTCATGACCCAAATATACCCGATAATCATCGCACAATAAAGGATAAATGCTTATAATCCACGGTATGAAACTGAACTTCTTTTTCGATGTCGACGGAACAATCGTTCCTTTCGGCCGCAGCATACCGGAAAGTGCCGTCAGGGCGATGCATGACGCAAAGGCAAAAGGACACAGGCTTTTTCTCAGTACCGGCAGGGCTCCCTACGAGGTGACGGACTCAGTTCTGGCTCTGCCTCTGGACGGAGGGGTCCATTCTTCCGGTGCCGAGGTTGTCCTTAACGGAAAGTCCATCTACAGACGATTTGCAGATGACAGGGAAAGGAAGGCTTTCAAGGCTGTGGCCGAAAAATACGACCTTCTCTGGTTCATCCAGGGACCGGAGAACACCTACACCACCAAGAGGACCATGGAGGTCTACAGACGTATATCTTTTGAGAACAACGGTGGCGAGGTCCAGCTTACGGGACTGAAGATGGTCGACAGCATTCCGGACATTCCCATGGTCAAGTTCTACATTCTTTCGGACAAGGGTCTGATCATGGATGCAAGGCGTGAACTGGAGGGAATCCTTCACTGCGAGAACAACACAACCGGATTTCCTATGGAAGCGGCAGCCGAGGTGACAATCCCCGGCATATCCAAAGCTTCCGGTATTGAGATCATGGTCAGACATCTCGGTGAATCGATGGATTCCACAGTAGGGGTCGGGGACGGTGAGAACGATATAAGAATGGTTTCTGCCTGTCATCTTGGAATAGCAATGGGCAATGCCTTCCAGCAGCTGAAGGACTGCGCCGACTATGTGACTTCTGACATCGATGACGACGGACTTGCCAAGGCGATATACTACGCAATGGAGAGGTTCGGCTGATCATAATTCTGCTGTTTGGGCAGGTTTCAAAAGGAGGGAGACATGAGGATTTTACTGATTGGAGGAACAGGGACAATAAGCACGGCCATCACAGCTCTGCTTGCAAAACGCGGAACAGACCAGGTCTGGGTCCTCAACAGGGGAAACAGGGCCGGCAGTCTACCTGAAGGGGTAGGACAGATTGTTGCCGATGCCTATGACAGGGATTCGTTTTCAAAGGCTGTCGATGGCCTGGAATTCGATGTTGCAGGATATTTCATTGGTTTCGATGTAAAACAGGTAGCAATTGCCCATGATGTTCTGTCAGGCAAGGTCAAACAGTTCATATACATAAGCTCGGCATCTGCATACGAGAAGCCACCCAAAAACTGGCGGATTACGGAGGACACCCCGCTGGTCAATCCTTTCTGGGAGTACTCCAGAAAGAAGGCTGAATGCGAGAAGTATCTGATGGACATGTACTCTGAGGAGGGCTTCCCCGTGACCATAGTAAGACCAAGCCACACCTACTGCGAGCGCTCGACTCCTGTCGGAATGCATGGCAGCAAGGGAAGCTGGGCGATCCTGAAGCGTATGATCGACGGCAAGCCCGTAATCGTCCACGGTGACGGAACTTCCCTCTGGACCATGACCGACAGCCGTGACTTCGCAAAGGCTTTCGTGGGACTTTTCGGAAAGAGTCAGGCAATCGGGCAGGCATTCCACATCACATCCGATGAATCAATCCCATGGAACCAGATCTATATTGAGATTGCCGAAGCTTTGTCCATCGCTCTTGGCCGCGAAATCAAACCCATCCTCAAGCACGTCAGTTCCGACGCCATCATCCGTGAAGGTGCCAGGTTCGGTTATGACATGGAAGGCAATCTTCTTGGCGACAAGGCCAACAGCGTCGTGTTCGACAACTCCAAAGTCAGATCGGTCGTGCCGGACTTCCATGCCGAGATAAGCCACAGGGACGGAACCATCCGTGCGGTCCAGTACATGATTGACCACCACGAACTACAGGTCGAGGACCCTGAGTTCGATGCTTTCTGCGACTATCTGGCGGAGAAATACTGAGCTTCTAACGCAATTGGAAGGTTTTGCTGAGGCTGCTGAAGCTCGTAAGGTTGCTGAAGTTGCTGAAGTTCGTGAGGTTCGTGAGGTTGGTGAGGTTGGTATAGTTGGCGAGAGGACTCGCCCTTCGGGCCACAAGTCCTAACTTGCGAGAGGACTCGCCTTCGCCTGCTTTTGCGAGAGGACTCGCCCTTCGGGCCGCCTTCGTCGCAACGCAATGTACCTGCGTTGCTTCTCGTTTCGAGTCCCTCTTCCAATCCCTCAAAAAGCAAAACGGACCAGACAAGTCTGATCCGTTTTTCTTTCGGGGCGAGAGGACTCGAACCTCCGATATCCTGCTCCCAAAGCAGGCGCCATAGCCGCTAGGCAACGCCCCGTTGCATCAAGGAGTATAAGCAATTGACATAATATGGTCAAGGCGATAGGTTTCAATTCATGAGTGAGCAAATGACCGCATTTTTCGACATTCTGGAGGGTGTTTCACCCAAGGAAATCAGCTTTCTGGAGAGACGTGATCCATTCCAGTTTCTGATCAGTGTGGTGCTCAGTGCACAGACTACGGACGGGAGGGTGAATCAAGTCACACCAGAGCTTTTCTCCTGCTATCCGGGGCCTGAGGAATTGTCAAAAGCCGATATAGAAGATGTCAAACGGATAATCCGTCCGACAGGGTTCTTCAATTCCAAGGCAAAGCACATCATTGATTGTGCAAAGGTCATTACAGATGAATTCAACGGTGTCGTTCCTGTAGATATGGATAGTCTGTTGTCGCTTCCCGGAGTAGGAAGAAAGACCGCAAACTGTGTGCGTTCCAATATCATGGGACTTCCGGGAATAGTGGTGGATACCCACTTTTCAAGAGTAATCAACAGGGTATTTGATCTGGGAACAAGAGATCCTGATGTTGTAGAGGATTTCGTCAGCAGGAATCTTGAAGAGGACAAGTGGAGCAGATTTTCCATGACGGCGAATCTTTTCGGGCGGCAGACCTGTCATTCGGCAACTCCCGAATGTGTACGTTGTCCTGCGAAAGGCATGTGTTCCCACTTTGCGAAATCTTAATGTGCGAGGACTTTACATAATTTCAATTATTTGATAAGTTCCTAATGTTGCACACTGCACACGGAAAGACATTTATTTAAGGTGGATATATTATGGCACGTAGATGTGAGATTTGTGGAAAGGGAACAATGTCCGGTAACGTTGTTACCAGAAAAGGTCAGGCAAAGAAGAAGGGTGGTGTCGGTCAGCACATCGGTGTCACAACAAAGAGAGTGTTCAGACCGAATATCATTGCAGTCAAGACAGTCATCAATGGAACTCCGACAACTGTCAAGGTCTGTGCAAGATGCCTCAGAGCTGGAAAGATCCAGAAGGTTGTCTGATTACAGATATCCCTTTTGAAATGAAGATAGAAGAATCCCGACTTTTGTCGGGATTTTTTTTGACCTCATGGTGCTCACGGTCGTCATGAGGTTTACGAACTTCACGAAGCTTAGCAGTCTCACCAACCTCAGCAACCTCACGAACCTCAGCAGCCTCACGAGCTTCAGCAACTTCACCAGCCTCACCAAAACTCTCCAATTCCTGTAGTTCTGAGGTTGTAATATAAAAAAATAGAATCTCGATTTACATCACACGCATTGTGGGCAGGTTACGGATGGCCAATGTGGTGCAGCAACCTTCTCCAAACAATGTCTCCATGTGCCTGAAATAGTCCTGTGTCCTGGAAATCGGGATATAAGCCTCGAGTGTTCCGGCAAAGCCTCCGCCCTGGACTCTGAAAGCACCTTCGCCATCAAGGAATGACTGGGTCATGGCATAGGCGAGTGCAATGCCTTGCTCATGGGCGGATTTTGGACTGTAGATGTTCTGAAGGTATCTGAATGATGAGCTTCCACTTGCGGTGACGGTTCTAAGATATGTCTGGAAATCTCCTCCCATAAGGGCATTCACCATGACATCGACCTTGTGGTTCTCCTCGAAATAGTGGAATGCACGTAGAATGGCCCTGTCGTTGCCAAGTTTTGTCCTGAGGGCACCGATGTTCTCGAAGAAGTCCTTTTCGGAAATGTCCCGCAGAGTTTTCCCTCCGAAGAAAGCGGCAACTGATTTCATTTCCCTGGGAATCGAGGCATAATCGTCGGTCAGGTCTGCGTGGTTGCCTCCGGTATTGGTGATGACCAGATTGTAGCCGTAGTCGGCAAAGTCCACTTTGATCGGAGTGATTTCAGGGCTGGCGGGGTCTTTGAAGTCAATTCCCACAATGCCGCCGTTTGCACATGCCAGCTGATCCATTAGGCCACTGGGCTTGCCGAAGTGGATGTTCTCAGCCTCCTGTCCCATGATTGCAAGGTCAGTGGTTGAGAATCTGTCGCTGTTGTACAGGTTGTTGAAGATTGTCCCGATAAGGACCTCTACCGATGCCGAACTGCTGAGGCCGGAACCCTTGAACACTCTGGAACTGACATTCGCCTGGAAGCCACCGACAGAGCCCCCGCGTTTTATAATGGCCGCGGCAACTCCCTTGATCAGGGATTCGGTTGTGCCGAAGAGAGTTTCCTTTATGGACAGGTCAGCCAGGTCGACCTCTATGGCAGGATAACCCTCGCTGTTGAAAACTACTCTGTTGTCCTTTGTGGGGTGGACCGCCGCTATGGTGTCCAGGTCTATTGAACCTGCGATGACCTTGCCGAGGTTGTGGTCTGTGTGGTTTCCGCCGAGCTCAGTGCGTCCCGCCGTTGAGAACACTGCCTTTGCCTTGGTTCCGAAGAGTTCCAGGTGTCTCTGTGTCAGTTCCTCGAATCTTCTTTCCACGCTCTTTCTGTCTGCGAGTTTTCCGTACAATCCAGCAATATCCATCGTCGATTCTCCTGAGCAGTGATGCAATGAGATTATATATCATATTACCTGACGGGTATAGCAATATGCCTTTTTTCAGGAACTTTACACCGGCTATGGGCGAGTCGGGTCTGCCGGAGGACATGTAGACCATGGTATCGTTCAGGCGCTTCGGATTCCAGGTATTCTTCAAGGAATAAAGTGGGTTGAAACGTATTTCCGGGCAGGCCGTGTTCCGGTTGCGTGATCCACAGAGAAGGTTGGCCGCTTCTGTCGGATTGAATCGGAATGGCCATGTCTTGACCAAAGTGGTGATTGACTTCTTCATATCAGGTTCTCTGATGACCTTTCTGAGGCAGACATCGCAGCCGGTGCATTCGGTCTTTTCCTGCCCCAGGGCCTGAAGAAGGGCCTGTCGCCTGCATCTGTCGGATGTGAAGATCTCCAGAAGGGGTGAATGTGGCTCTGTATCCAGCTGATTCACAAGCACCCACGCTGTGGATTCTTCTCCGTCGCGCCCGGCGCGGCCCGACTCCTGAAGGTATTCCTCTATTCCCTCAGGCAACCTGTGGTGGATCACAGTTCTGATGTCCGGTTTGTCCACACCCATGCCGTATGCCGAAGTGGCCACAAGCACTCCGTTTCCGGAATGCATGAACCATGATTCGATGGATTCCCTCTCGCTTCGGGAAAGGCCGGCATTATAGTACCGTACAGGAATGTTTCCAAGTTCCATGCACAGGGTTTTGCAGAGCTTCTTCGTATCCCCGCGGGTTCTGCAGAATACGATGGCAGGTTTTTCACAGTCCGAGACCAGATGTATCAGGTCATGCTCCGGACAGATGGTCGGCAGGGCTCTGTAGGTGATGTTAGGCCGGTCAGCATCGCCACGGACAATAAGCGGTTTTGTTGTGAACAATACCTTCTTTATGTCATTGATTGTCTGTTTTGATGCTGTTGCTGTGAAAGCGAGCACCTGATTTGGTCTCAGAATTCTTACGACTTCCCCAAGTCCAAGATATGATGGGCGGAAGTCCTTTCCCCACTGCGAGATTACATGGGCCTCGTCCACAACCAGAAGGCTTATGCGCAGTTTGCCCAGGCGGTAAAGGACTCGGCGGTTCTGAAGGCTCTCCGGTGTTGTGACAATGATCTTGGTTCCGTTTCCAAGCTTTTGGAAAAGACTGTCCCTTTCGGAAGCCGACTGTCCGCCGCGAAGACAGATGCAACTGATCCCTGCCTTGTCCAGCTTGGAGATCTGGTCGTTCATGAGAGCGAGGAGCGGATAGACAATTATGGTGATTCCGGTGCACAGATGTGCCGGAATCAGGAAGCAGAGCGATTTGCCGGTTCCGGTTGGAAGGACCACTATCTGGTTTCTGACGATGTTGCTCTGCTCCTGTTCCATGATTCTCTGGATGACAAGGATCTGATAGGGCTTCAACGCTCTTATCGAGAATTTTTCAGAGGCTGTACGGATGATGGTATCGAGTATACTTTCCATGCAGACATATACAAATAGTTTGCTGTTTTCATGAAGGTTCTTTGAAAAGATTTTTCACTTTATGTGTTCAGTATCTGAACAGATGTGGTATACTCAAATTGCTCGTTATACTAAAACAGAAAAGAGTGGTTTCAGATGCCTGTCAGGCTATGGGGCCGGGAAGGGAACTCAAGTCAATCGGCTTAAGTTCCTTTTTCTTTCACTTCAGCGTTTCTTTCCTAGCAACTCATGTCTGATATACCGGAATGTCTCGTCCTCGCCCTTGTCAGCAAGCATTGTGACGAGTTTCTCCAGAAGCTCTGCGGTCTCCGGGTGCATGTCCTCGACGGCGGTTTTTTTCTTGAAGTATTCGAGCGGGTGTCGGTCTGTGTACTTGTCCTTCATGTAGACTTTGCTGGCGGCCATGCGGTCGCAGAACATCTCGATTACGAAAACCAGAGGCATTTTCACCGGTCCGTACTTTCCGGTTTCAGGAGAAGAGTCCGTCCAGTACTCGTAGTGGTGTCTGTTTCTGCCCTTGTGGTGCATCCATGCTTTTGAGTATCCGAGATCTTTCCGCTCGTCTGCGGTGGGGCTGTGTTCTCCGCTGTAGTATTTTACTCCCGGAATGAATTCAGACGGGCTGTACTTTGATAGGTCATGTACAATTCCCCTCCAGGGGATGCCTGCCTTGAAGCAGTGTGACCTGACAAGGTGCCTATGTCTTGTGATTGTTCTGAAATGCCCGAATACTCTGTTCATAACGGATTCAATTATAGCTTCAATGTGAAGCGGATGGCAAAAGTGTTTTGAAATTTCCTCTTTTATAGTAAGATTGCATCGCAAACGAATTCATCAAACACCAACAGGAGAAACATATGATTGAAAGAACCTTCATAGCCATCAAGCCGGATGCAGTCCAGCGCGGACTGATTGGGAAAATCATCGGAAGAATCGAGGACAAGGGATACAAGATAGTTGCCCTCAAAATGATCCAGGTATCGGATGAGCAGGCGGCTGCCCACTATGCCGAGCATGTCGGAAAACCTTTCTATCCGAATCTTGTGAAGTTCATCACAAGCGCACCGATTGTGGCCATGGTTGTGGAAGGTGACAACGCCATCTCCGGTATGAGACAGATCATGGGAAAGACCAATCCGGCAAACGCCGAGGTCGGAACAATCAGAGGGGATTTCTCTCCCGAGATGAGCTTCAACGTCATCCACGGTTCGGACGGACCGGAGAGTGCCGCAAGGGAGATTGCCATCTACTTCAAGCCGGAGGAGATGTGCGACAAATGGCAGACCGCCTTTGAGATTCTAAAATCAAAGATGTGAGATCAATCCAAAAAAACTCCCGGATTCAATCATTCCGGGAGTTTTTTTGTGCCTGCCTGTTATCAGAAGCCTACCGTGCTTCCAACTATGATGAACGTCACGAACATGGTGAGCATGCTCAGGATGGATGTCAGGACGACGATCTCGTTGGCCAGGTCGGCATCTCCTCCCATTGCAACCGCCGTACTGTAGGAGTTGACCGCATTCGGAGCGGAAGCGTAGATCATCACGCCCACAAGGCCCACATGGCGTACGCCAAGGGCAACGGCAATGGAGATGATGATTGCCGGAAGGATCACAAGTTTTCCGAGACAAACCCAGAACAGGTGGGTCTTGTACTTCTTTATGAATCCGAACTCGAACGATGCACCCAGGGCAATCATCGAAAGGGGAGTCGCCAGGGCACTGAGCTTTGCGATTATTCCTGTCATGATCCATGACGGAATCTTCACTCCGGTTACGTTCAGTATGATTCCGATAAGGCTTCCGACAACCAGCGGATTCTTGATTATCTTCAGGATAAGGCTGCCGACAGAAGTTGCGTTTCCGGTGTATTTCTCGAAAATGAATGCGGAAAGGGCGTTGTTCAGGGGTACCAGGACCACCGCTATGACAGATACGACTCCGATGTTGTTTGCACCGCAGATGCTCTGGGCGATGGGGATTCCCAGGATGGCGTAGTTGGTCTTGTAGAAACCTTGGATCATCACGGGAATCTGAGTCTTGTCCTTGACGAACCTCGGGACGATCATCCAGGAGAGGATGAATACACCCATTATGCTGAAAGCGACAATCAGAACCGGCAGCAGCTCCACATCCTCTCGGAGATTGGCCTTGTAGATTGTCTCTCCGCACATGAGGGAGATGAAGAATCTGAACACGACGATATTCAGCTGTTTTGTCGTCTGTGCATTCAGATAGTTGCGCTTCTGAAAGAAGTACCCCAAAGCCATGAACACCATGAGAGGGGTGATGGCTATTGCCGAAATCCTGATTACTTCCATTTTTTATCCTATTACCGTTCCCTCGAATGAGCCACCTTCAAGGATGGCTAGGGTGTTGTCCGTGTTTCTTCCGTCCGCACAGATGACCTGGATGTTTGATTCCTGTGCCATTTTTGAGGCAATGGGATCGAACGGGGCATTCTTTCCCGGAACCCATTCGTCTCCGACCATCTTCCTGAAGTCTTCCCACGAGATGCTGTCTATGGGTTTGGCATCAGGGTTTTTCCTCGGATCGTCCGAGTAGACCTTTGCGATGTTGGAGAGGTTTATGACCTTCGAGGCTCCGAATCTTCTGCCAAGGTATACGGCAGCGGTGTCGGTGGAGAAGCCCGGTTTCCAGCCTCCGGCAACCAGCACACGTCCGGAGAAGGCGATTCCCTCTTCAGTCGGGTTTGTCA
>JBGVBT010000065.1:0-3923 GCA_045225895.1 Sphaerochaetaceae bacterium | reverse complement strand
GGAGTCAGAAGGATGGTCATACGTCTGTCGCGGTCGCTGGGAAGCGTCCTTGTGGACATGACGGCAGGAACGGTACAGCCGAAACCTATCAGCATCGGGACAATGCTCCGTCCGGAAAGACCTATCTTTCTCAGAAGCTTGTCCATCACGAATGCCACTCGTGCGATGTAGCCGCTGTCCTCAAGCATGGACAGGAAGAAGAACAGAAGGACGATGATCGGCAGGAAGCTGACAACAGTTCCCACGCCTTCGAATATTCCCTCTATCACCAGGCTCCGTATGGCATGGTTCACACGGGCTCTGACCATCAGGTTGCTGACAACCTCGCCCAGTTTCGATATTCCCATTGCAAGAAGATCCTGGAAGAAAGGTCCAATTACAAAGAAAGTCAGAAGGAAGACCACCGCCATTATGGCTATGAACACAGGAATTGCCGTGTGCTTTCCGGTCAGGATTCTGTCCAGTCTCTGGCTTCTCTTGTGCTCCTTGCTCTCGTGCGGCTTGACCACGCACTCCTGACAGACCTTGTTTATGAAGTCGAACCTCATGTCCGCCATGGCGGCGCTCTTGTCCAGCCCGCGCTCCTTCTCCATCTGAAGGACTATGTGGTCAAGCATCTCCTTCTCGTTCTGGTCAAGTCCGAGCTGGTCTGCAATAAGGGGATCGCCCTCAATCAGCTTGCTCGCGGCGAAACGGATGGGAAGACCCGTCTGAACGGCATGGTCCTCGATGAGGTGGACCACCGCATGCAGAGCCCTGTGGACGGCTCCGCCATGCTCGTTGGCATCGCAGAAATCCTGTCTCAGAGGCTTTTCCTGGTACTTGCAGATATGGTAGGCGTGACGCATAAGCTCGTCGACACCTTCGTTCTTGGATGCGGAGATCGGAACAACCGGAACGCCCAGCATGGCCTCCATGGCGTTGACCATTATGGTACCTCCGTTGCCTCTGACCTCGTCCATCATGTTCAGGGCTACGACCATGGGAATGCCCATCTCAAGAAGCTGCATCGTAAGATAAAGGTTGCGCTCTATGTTGGTCGCATCGACTATGTTTATGATCGCCTTGGGTTTCTGCTTCAGCACGAAGTCCCTGGAAACAAGCTCTTCACTTGAATACGGGGACATCGAATAGATTCCGGGAAGGTCCGTTATCAGAGTATCGGGATAACCCTTGATCACTCCGTCCTTGCGGTCAACCGTCACACCGGGAAAGTTTCCCACATGCTGGTTCGAACCTGTCAGCTGGTTGAAAAGAGTCGTCTTTCCGCAGTTCTGGTTTCCAACCAGAGCGAACGTGAGCACTGTCCCTTCCGGAAGCGGATTACCCGTCCCCTTGGGATGGAACTTGCCCTCCTCACCAAGACCGGGGTGCGCTACAGGCCGTTTGGGCTCTGCGGTTTCCTTCTTCTCGTCCTGAACCGTCTGCACCTTCTCCACAACTATGTTCGCAGCATCCGCAAGACGCAGCGTAAGTTCGTAACCGTGGATCATCACCTCAATGGGATCGCCCATGGGAGCGAGTTTGATGAGGGTGACCTTCTCTCCGGGAATCATTCCCATATCCAGCAGATGCTGGCGAAGCGCACCCTCTCCCTTCACTTCATCGATTACTGCCGACTGGCCCGGCTTAAGCTGATTCAGTTTCATACGAGCATCATCCTGTCGTTATCAAGATCCTTTCCTGCCGCCGCCTTGAAGTGTCCCAGAAGATCCTTGACCGCAAGGCCCTTGCGCTCGGCACCGGAGACATCATAGATGATCTTTCCGTTGTGCATCATGATGGTGCGGTTGCCCAGGTCCAAAGCGCTCTGCATGTTGTGTGTGATCATCAGACATGTGAGCTTGTTGTCCTCCACTATGCTCTTGGTCAGCTCGAGGACCTTCTCCGCAGTGGCGGGATCCAGAGCCGCGGTGTGCTCGTCCAGAAGAAGCAGTTTCGGAGGATTGTATGTGGACATGAGAAGCGTCAGAGCCTGTCTCTGGCCTCCTGATAGAAGCCCCACAGGCTGCTTCATCCTGTCCTCAAGTCCCATTCCCAAAACAGAAAGCCTTTCGCGGAAGGCCTCCTTGTCTGCCTTGGAGACCTTGCTGAGCCAGCCGCCGTGGCCTGCCGCAAGAGCCAGATTCTCCTCAATGCTCATTCCAGGTGCGGAGCCGCGCATCGGGTCCTGGAAAAGACGTCCGATCGCCTTTGCCCTTATGTGGTCCGGAACGAACGTGATGTCCTCGCCGTCAAGAATGATCTTGCCGCTGTCTGTGAGGAACGATCCGCATATGGCGTTGAAAAGAGTGGATTTTCCGGCACCGTTGGCTCCGATTATCGAGATGAAATCCCCATCCTGGACCTTGAGGTTCACATGGGACAGGGCCACTTTCTCGAATATCGTCCTGGGGTTGAAGGTCTTGCAGATGTCAATGAGTTCAAGCATGCCTGTTTCCCCCTGCTTCCCTAATCCTTCTCCACTCGGGGAACCTTTGTTTGAAGTAAGGACCCGAGATGGCGATTATGACTATGACCGAGGACACCAGCTTGAGCATGTATGCCGGGAGGTTGAACCTCAGTGCGATTGTATAGACCAGACGGAACACGAAGGCACCCAGAACGGCACCGATTGCCCTCTTTCCTATTCCTCCCTTACCCATGAAGGCTCGACCGATCAGAAGTGAGGCAAGTGCAATGGTGACCATACCCGAACCGATGGTCACATTGACCGATTTCTGACTCTGTGCCAGAAGACAGCCCGAAAGAGCAGTCAGGGAGTTTGACAGACAAAGCCCCACAATCGTCGTGAATGTGGGGTTGATCGATGAGGACTTGACCATGTCCGGATTGTTTCCGGTGGCTCGGATCGCAAGACCCAGCCTGGTCTTGAGGAACCAGGTCAGAAGAGCCAATGCGATGGCCACTACAATTATGACGACAACCAGTCTGTACTGAGGTCCCAGGAACGTTCCGGCAAGAACTTCCCTGGCCTTTGTGAAGACAGTCTGTGTCTTGTTCATATTCAGAAGCGAGGCACCGCCCATGATGGCGATGTTCACGGAATAAAGTCCGGTGTTCACGATGATTCCGGAAAGCAGGCTGTCTATGCCCATCTTCGTCTGAAGAATGGCAGTGACAAAACCCGAAACCATGCCGACGCAGATGGCGGCGGCAAGCGAAAGATACGGATGACCTGCTATTGCGACAACAGCACCAACGGCCGCCCCAAGTGTGAAGCAGCCGTCAGTTGAAAGGTCACATACGTTGAGCATCGAATAGCTCAGAAATAGTGCCAGTACAGTAAGCGAGCTTATCAGCCCGAGCTCCAGCGCCGTAGCGCCGAGAGCGAATATCGTGGTGAACATTGTTTCCCCTGGAATCAGAAGCTTTCAGCGGTCTTGATAGGAACCACCTTTGTGCAGAACGGTCCGAACGTTGCTGCCAATGTGTCGAAATTATAGCCCATTGCTGCGGCTGTCTCAATATTGACCGTCGCGGTTCCGTTGTCGAATGTCCTGACTGCCATTGTAGCCGGCTTGCCACCGTCCAGAAGGATCTCGGCAACCATGTCACCTGTGACTCTTCCGAGGTTTGCGTAGTCAACGCCGTATCCAAGGAATGCTCCGTTGAGTGCGAACGAATCGGCTCCTGCGTAGTGCGGAATCTTTGCTGCTGCGAAAGCCTCGTAGATTGAAAGCTCTGCAGTCATGATTGTGTTGTCGGACGGTGTGAACACTGCATCCACCTTGTCAGCGATCAGAGCGTTGGCTGCAAGCACAACCTCGTCGACCGTTGTTCCCATTCTCTCTACAATCGTGACTCCCTTGCCCTTCAGGTAATCCTTGGCAGTCTTGATCGCTGTTGTTGAAGAATCCTGACCTGCGTCATACAGAAGACCGACCTTCTTCACTGCCGGATTGAGTGCAAAGACAAGGTTC
>JBGVBT010000064.1:0-11384 GCA_045225895.1 Sphaerochaetaceae bacterium | reverse complement strand
GAAGACCGTTACGAGCATTTCGCAGACATCCACGGAGCCAATTTCTCGGGAGGCCAGAAGCAGAGGCTTCTTATTGCAAGGGCTCTTGCGGCTAAACCTGACATTCTGATTCTGGATGACTCTTCCAGTGCGCTGGACTACAGGACGGATGCGCTTCTGAGAAGCAACATAAGGAAGAACCACAATGGAAGCACCATGATAGTCATAGCCCAGCGCGTCAGCTCCATCATGGGCCTGGACCAGATAATGATGCTGGAGGAAGGCAGGATAATAGGAAAGGGAACCCATGAGCAGCTGATGGAATCCGTTCCTCAGTACCGTGAGATATATGAGACACAGATGGGGGAGGTCTGACATGGCGAACAACGTCATCAACGAACACAGACCTAAGGACGGAAGAAAGACCATGCGTCGTCTTGTATCCTATCTAAAGGAATACCGGATTCTGATTCTCCTTGCCCTGATACTGAGTTTCACAGCCAATGTCCTTTCTCTGATAGGTCCCAGTCTGGCAGGAAAGGCGATCAACGAAGCGGCCGCAGGCGCGGGAAAGGTCGATTTCTCAAAGGTTCTGTACTATGTGCGCCTGATGCTGATCTACTACGTATCTTCGTCTGTGATTACCATAGGCATAAGCGTGCTCATGACGTTCGTTTCCAAGTACGCTGCCAGGAGGCTGAGGAAGGAGTGCTTTGAAAAGCTCGCGCGCCTTCCGGTGTCGTTCTTCGACAAGAACCAGGCCGGAGACATCATAAGCCGTGTCAGCTACGATGTGGATGTTGTGTCGGCCTGTCTGCAGACGGATATCGTGGCCATAATGACGAGCTTTGTCACCGTTCTGGGCTCCCTGGTGATGATGATAAGGATAGCGCCGGTTTTGGCTGTCATAGTTGTGGTGACCATTCCGATTTCCGTGTCGTACACCGTCTACATCAAGAAGAAGACACGGCCGCTGTTCATCAGGAGGTCCAGAAGCTATGGCCGCATGAACGGTTTTGTGGAGGAGATGTTCACCGGACAGAAGACCATCCAGGCCTATGCATATGGCGACAAGGTCTGCGGACAGTTCGAAGAGGTCAACGGAGAGGCGGCCGAGGCGTATTACGAGGCCGACAGACGCGGAGTCGCAATCGGTCCTTCCATGGGTATGATCAACAACATCTCGCTGGGACTGATCGCCACTCTGGGCTCTTTCCTGTTCATGAAGGGAAGTGTCACTCTGGGCCAGATATCGTCATTCATCCTCTATTCCAGGAAGTTCTCCGGCCCGATAAACGAGATCGCCAACATTATGAACGAGATATTCTCGGCACTTTCAGCATCCGAAAGGATATTCAACCTTCTTGACCAGGAAGAGGAATCCGGGGATCCGGAAGGAGCTGTGGAACTGAAGGGCTCCCACGGCGATGTCGGATTCGATGATGTGTCGTTCGGCTACAATCCGGGCCATACGATCCTTCATAACCTGAGCTTCAGGGCTGACCACGGAAAGGTGATAGCAATCGTCGGTCCCACAGGAGCGGGCAAGACCACCATCATCAACCTTCTGATGCGCTTCTACGACCCCGACAGCGGAACGATAACCGTAGATGACCGTAACGAGCTTTCCTATACCCGAAGCAGCCTCAGGTCAGCATATGCCATGGTGCTTCAGGACACCTGGCTGTTCAGGGGAACCGTGTACGAGAACATTGCCTACGGTGCGGAGAACGCTACCATGGGGGATGTGGTGAGGGTTGCAAAGAAAGCCCACATCCATCCGTTCATCATGAGGCTTCCCAACGGATACGACACCATCATAAGCGAGGACGGGGGAAACATCTCCAAGGGTCAGAAGCAGCTTCTGACAATAGCGAGGGCCATGCTCTATGACTCCAGGATCCTGATTCTGGACGAGGCAACAAGCAATGTGGACACTTCCACCGAGCGTGAGATCCAGGATGCCATGCTGAGTCTTATGAAGGGCAAGACCTGCTTCGTCATAGCCCACAGACTGTCCACGATCCGGAATGCAGACAATATCCTTGTTCTGGATCATGGTGATGTGATCGAGCAGGGAACTCACCAGCAGCTGATGGAGAAAAAAGGCTTTTATTACAGACTGTACGCCTCCCAGTACGAGTGACGCCTTCAGAAAGATCCACAGAGATTACGTTACTGGGAACTCCATGTTCTTGGCTTTGAGCATCGGGTCTCCGGAAAGGGAACTCTCAAGCCAGTCGTCGCGTTTTGCCTGCAGGAACTTCTCGAAGAGGGTGTCCGGAATCATGGTTCTGACGAACTTGGAATCCTGGGCACTCTTGATGGCGTCGTTCATCGTATCGGGAAGCTGGCGGCCGGTGTTGAAGTCATCAGGGTTCACTTTTTCGCGGATGCCTTCCATTGCCGCTCCAGCAAGAAGCAGACAGGCCAGATACGGGTTGCACGACGGGTCTGCGCTTCTGAGCTTGATCCTGGCAGCCTCAGGGTGGGCTTTGATCAGGGAACTTTCGTTTCCGCGGCTGTAGTTCACGACCGACGGTGCGTCGAATGTTCCGATTCTCTCGTATGAGTTGGCGATCGGGTTGAGGAAGATCATTATCTCCTCGATTCTTCTGAGCACTCCGCCTGCCATCTGCATGGCAAGGTTCTTCCTGTCGTCTGCTGTTGCTCCCTCCATGGAGAGGCTGATGGCCAGACCCGATCCGTTCTCGCCGAAAAGCGGTTTGGGCAGGAACGAGGCGAACAGACCCATCCTGTCGGCAGTGTTCTTCACAATGTCCTTGAAGGTGACCAGGTGGTCTGCAGCATCAAGAAGCGGAGCGGGGCTGAAGCGGATCTCGTTCTGTCCCGGGCCCTTCTCATGATGGCTTGCGATATAGGTGATTCCCATCTGCTCCATGGCTATGCAGATCTCGCGTCTGATGTCCTCGCCACGGTCGATCGGGGATGCCTCAAGGTAGGATGCCCTGTCCATCGGAATGTCGGTGGGGTTTCCTTCTGCATCCCGCTTGAACAGATAGAACTCGCACTCCGTTCTTGCATGAAGGTCTGTTCCAGCATCTTTCAGCGATTTTTCATAGTCTTTTAGCATTGTGCGGACATCGCCTTCAAAAGGTCTTCCGTCCTGATGCCTGATGGAGCAGTAGAAGCGGGCAACCTTTCCGTCATCCGGTCTCCACGGCAGGATTGTCATGGACTGCGGATCCGGGAACAGGAGGATGTCGGAATCCTCGATGTTCAGAAATCCTCTGATGGAGGCTGCGTTAAGTCCCACGCCTTTTTCCATGGCCCTCTCCAGCGAAGACAGCCCGATGGAAATGTTCTTCAACTGTCCGAAGATGTCGCAGAATGCGAGTCTGACGAACCTGACGTTCTGGTTCCTTAATTCATCGACGATACCTTTTGCCATGGCGGACCTCCGTTCAAAGACCTTCAACAACCTATATTACACCATAGTGTTGATTCTTTGCCTGAAATAAAGTAGAAGTTCTGCATAACTATACCAAAAACGAACGGGGTTGCAAATGGAAACAGTGGCTGATTATTTCGGTAGCATGGTCTTCAACGATGCCGTCATGAGGGAGAAGCTCCCCAAGGACATCTACAAGACGCTCAGAAAAACCGTCTCGGAAGGCAAGGACATCGACCTGGCCGTTGCAAACAGTGTCGCGAACGCCATGAAGACATGGGCGCTCGAGCACGGCTGCACACACTTCACCCACTGGTTCCAGCCCATGACAGGCATCACCGCCGAGAAGCACGATGCCTTCATCTCTCCTGCCGACGGCGGGAGGGCAATTCTCGAGTTCTCCGGCAAGGCCTTGGTGAAGGGCGAGTCCGACGCATCGTCGTTCCCTTCGGGAGGTCTGAGGGCCACATTCGAGGCCCGCGGCTACACCGCATGGGACCCGACCAGCTACGCCTTCATCCGCGACGATGTACTCTACATCCCCACGGTCTTCCTCTCCTACACAGGCGAGGTTCTGGACAAGAAGACACCGCTTCTCAGGAGTATGCAGGCCATCAGCGACGAGGCTGTGAAAATCCTGAAGCTGTTTGGACATGACGATGTCAAACGCGTCATCACCACAGTCGGTCCCGAGCAGGAATACTTTTTGATCGACCGTACCGACTATGCAAAAAGACGTGATCTGATCTTCACCGGAAGGACACTCTTCGGAGCAAGGGCTCCCAAGGGCCAGGAGATGAACGACCACTACTACGGAGCAATCCGCACACGCGTTGCCGAATACATGAAGGATCTGGACAAGGAGCTCTGGAAGCTCGGAGTCAGCGCCAAGACAAGACACAACGAGGCCGCTCCGTGCCAGCACGAGCTTGCCCCGGTGTTCGCCACCACAAACGTGGCCGTAGACCACAACCAGATCACGATGGAGACGATGAAGAAGGTCGCCGAGCGCCACGGTTTCGCATGCCTGCTTCACGAGAAACCGTTCAAGGGCATCAACGGAAGCGGAAAGCACAACAACTGGTCCATCTCCACAGACACCGGAATGAACCTTCTGGAGCCGGGAAAGAACCCCAAGGACAACGCGCAGTTCCTGCTCTTCCTCGTTGCCGTCATCAAGGCAGTCGATGATTATCAGGATCTGATCAGATGCTCGTCGGCCAGCGCCGGAAACGACAACAGGCTGGGCGGCCACGAGGCTCCTCCTGCCATCATCTCTATCTTCCTCGGAGACGAGCTTACCGAGATCATGGAGTCCATCGCCGCCGGAAAGGCCGCCAAGGGTGCGTCCAAGACAAAGATGGAGCTCGGTGTCCACGTTCTTCCGGACATCTCCAAGGACACGACCGACAGAAACAGGACATCCCCGTTCGCATTCACCGGAAACAAGTTCGAGTTCAGGATGCTGGGATCCTCGTTCTCAGTCTCCGGTCCGAACATCGTCCTGAACACGATTGTCGCCAAGGTCCTCAAGGGCTTCTACGAGAAGCTCAAAGGCGCGAAGGTATTCGAAGAGGCTGTGGCCGACTTGATAAGGGATACTTACAATGAGCACAGCAGGATAGTCTTCAACGGAAACAACTATTCCGCCGAATGGGTCGAGGAGGCAAAGAGAAGAGGTCTTCTGAATCTCAAGTCCACCCCTGAGGCTCTGGATGCTTTCGTTGCCCGGAAGAACATAGACCTGTTCTCCGAGTTCGGAGTCTTCAGCCCCACAGAGATGCATTCCAGATATGAGATCCTGAACGAGGTCTACAGCAAGACCGTCCATATCGAGGCAGTAACTCTGCATGATATGATGGTCCAGCAGATAATTCCTGCCGCAAGTTCATATGCATCATTCCTTGCTCAGACCATCAATTCCAAGAGGGCTGCCGTCCCGGCCCTGCAGTGCAGAGCTGAGGTTTCCACTCTTGAGAGGGTCAGCGAGCTTACTGATGTGCTGTCTGAGAAGGTTGCTCTCCTGCAGTCTCTGATAGACAAGAGCACCATGCACTCCGGTGCCGAGCTGTCGCATTTCGTCCGTGCATGCATTGTCCCTGCAATGGAGGATGTCAGGTCTGTCTCCGATGAGCTCGAGCTTCTAGTGGGCAGGGATTACTGGCCAGTTCCGACCTATGCGGACATTCTCTTCTACGTATGATGTGAAAGGACTCAGTCGTAGAAAACAGCCTTGATGCTTTCATAGTGGAGGAACTTGCCTTCCTCCGCTATTTTTTTTATCTCTTCCAGCGAGGCAAGACGTCCGTCTATATCCTCATCCTTCTGTAGGTGGATGTCGGACTGTCTGATGTCCATGTCGAAACGGTAGATGTCCACGATGTAGTTCTGACCCGGCTGCTCCCGGTGATAGCAGAACCTGTAGCCTCCGTTTGCCTTGGAGACATCGATTCCCGTTTCCTCCAGGACCTCGCGGCACACGGCCTCAAGAGAGGTCTCGCCGGCTTTGACTCCGCCTCCGGGAACCTCCCACCACCCGGGAGCCCAGGCCTTGTCCATGGCTCGTCTTGTGATCAGGAATCTGTTGTCCGGGGTTCTGAGGACTCCCAGAACGGAGAGATAGTAGTCTCCGTCGGCCATTGTCCAGTCGTTTCTGGCCATGGTCCTTCCGGTTCTGTTCTTGTGGATGTCGTAGATGTCCCAGCGTTCCATAGCCATTACGTTACTGAAACAGGCAGTCCGTGTAAAGTGCGGAAAATGGGTGACAGCCCGATGCAAATGTACTACCATGCCAAATCAGGGAGCATAGGTTTTGAAGCGTTACAGAATAGGTGAGATCGCACGGCTGTCCGGCCTGACTCTGAGGACCATAAGATACTACGGCGAACTGGGCCTTCTGCCTGAAGCACGAACAGGCGGCGGCCAGCGCTACTATTCTGACCAGGACCTTGTGTATCTCAAACGCATCATCGAGCTCAAGGGTCTCGGATTCTCCCTGGATGAGATCGCCCGGATCATCCGTCTGAAGGACGAGGACCACAGCGGCAACAAGAGGCGTACCGAGCTTCTTACCCAGTACCGCAGCAAGCTGTCTCAGGATCTGGAGAGGATGAATGTCCTTCAGGGCCATATCGATGAGCTCAAGTGGCACATCGACCAGCTTGAGAGCGCCGAGGACGGATTCACCGAATGCCCCGGCGCGGCGTGTGCGGGCTGCGAGCACAAGACCCGCTGTGTTTTCTTCAGTTCTGACTTGAGTATGTCCTGATCGCGCTTTCCACAATATCGACCATCTCGGCAACCGCGGTGTCTATGTCCTTTCCGTTCAGCACGTCCACGATGTTGGCCTGGAAGGAGTAGTAGACCGAGTATGCGGACGGGACCCACACGTTTGCAAGACCTGCATCCGAATTGAGAAGCGAGTCGATCGCGACCCTGTAAAGAGGATTCTTCTCGAGGAAGGCTTTATACGAGGCCGTGTCGTATGCCTTGGTGTTCACGGGAACGTAACCTGTGGCTTCGGACCAGATTGACTGGACTTCGGGAGAGACCAGATATTCAAGGACTGTCCTGACAGCTTCCGAATCCGTGAACGAGAACAGAGCACCGCCGGATATGACCGTTCCTCCGGTTGCATCCTCATCGACCATGGGAACCTTTGCAACTCCGACCTCGAAGTCTCCGGAGACGGAATTGATGACAGTAGCAAGGTTGCTTGAGGAGGCGAGCATGGCCGCTGTCCTTCCGCTTGTGAATTCCGCAGTCACGCCTGACGAGATGGGATTGTAGGCTCCCGTGTCGTAGACAGCCTTCCATTTCTCAAGAAAGGCCTTGTATGTCCCTTCCTTTCCGAAAAGAACCTCTGTTGCGGCCCCGTCATGGCCGTTTCTGTTGTTGAGCATGTAGCTCAGTCCGTGCTGTGCGCCGATGAAGGTGCTCAGTTCGAACGTGGCCGGAACGCCTGAAAAGCCGGAGCGTTCCTTGGATGCGGACTTTGCAACCACCTTTGCCATGTCGTCCAATGTCCTTGGCGGAACAAGGCCCAAAGAGTCGTAAACGCTCTTGTTGTAGTAGTAAAGCAGGGCAGATGCGTTGAATGGCAGGGCAAGAAGTCCGTTTTCGGATGTATAGGACGAGATTGCGCAGGCAAGGATGTCGGAGGTGTCAATGCCCAGTCTGTCCACTGTGACAAGGTACTGGCTGTGGTTCATGTCAGTTGCCGCAGTTGCGTCCATCATGGCGATATCGGGAAGCGAGTCCGTTCCTGTCGCTGCATTGACCTTTGTCAGGACATCATTGGCCTTGCCCTGGTAGATGGCCTCGAACTCGATGTTCTTCTCCTTTCCGATTGTCGAGTTGAATGTCTGTGCTATCTCCTCGAACGCCGTGGCGTTGGAGCCCTGTGCCGAATGCCAGACGGTGACCACGGTCTTTTCCGTGCTCTCGGCCTTTCCGGCTGCGAAAAGCGAAGTTGCCATCAGAATCACGATTGCGGTTGCAAGCAGTTTCTTTCCCATATCATTACCTCCTGATCAGAGCGTTTTCCATTCGTTTCTTTGTGAGTGCCAGCACCAGCATGAATGGGGCTGTCATCAGAACAAGGGCCGCCATCTGTGCACCGGTCTCGCCGGATTCGGCAAAGCCCATCATGGTGATACCTGTCTGTACTGTTCTTGTCGCCATCCTGTTTGTTACCAGAAGAGGCCACAGGTAGCTGTTGAATGTCGTTATCAATGTCTGGATCGCAACCGTCATGATCGCGGGTCCCGACAGCGGAACCAGAACGGAGAACACATATCTCATATCCGATGCCCCGTCTATGCGCGATGCATCGTAATAGCTTCTGTCCTGGGAAAGGAAGGATCCCATGACCAGGACAAGCTGGGCTGCCGAGAAAAGGCTGGTGCAGATTATTCCGGTCCATGTGTCCAGAAGTCCCAGCGCGGCCACCGTCCTGTAGTTCTGATAGAGAATGGCCTCCTGTGGTACGAACAGGGTCAGAAGCAGGGCTCCCATGAGCAGCTTTCTTCCTCTGAAGTGAAGATGCGTGAGCGCAAAGGCTGCGAATATGGTGACCAGCGTCCTGATCATGGCCGCCAGGACCGATGTTCCAACTGAGTTGAATATGTAGGTTGCGAAGTACCTGTGGCTCAGGACCCTGGCATAGTTGTCAAAGACGGCCTTTGCGGGAAGCAGTCTGACCTTGTTGAAGTCCCGCGCCGAGAAGAGCGAGGATGAGAACATATAGAAAATGGGGAAGGCCACCACGACTGCCAGTGCCAGGAGTATGATCTTTCGGAGGATGAACTTGACTTGGTCCTTGCGGGTCCTTACCATCTGTCCCTCCTCTTTGCCCCGATGATTGCAAAGACCATGGCCGCGAATGTCATAACAATGGCCGTAAGCGAGTTCTGCACGGCACGGTTCCCGCTTCTGAAGGCCTCGACATAGTAGTAGAACATGATGGTCTCGGTGGACCTGTACGGGCCGCCTTCCGTGAGTATGATTATCGGGGCCGATATGAGGATGGCGTCCTTGACGGCGAGAAACAGCGTGGCCAGGAAGGTTTCCCTGATCTGGGGGAGCTCTATCTGGAAGAACAGCCTCCAGCCGCCGGCACCGTCCATCCGGGCCGCCTCTATGACGTTGCGGTCTATTGTCCTGAATGCGCACATGAGGAGGATGTAGTCTATTCCGAAATCAAGGAAGACTCCGAGGATCACAAGGGTGGCCATCGCTCCGCCTGAGGTCGTGATCCACCCGAAGTCCGTTCCGAATATCCTGTTGATGACCGAGGCGCTTCCTCTGAACATCTCCCTGAACAGGAGGGAGTAGGCGGAAAGCGAGACGGCTACCGGTACGAAGAAGATATATTCGGGGATGAACGACAGTCTGCTCTTGCGTCTTGTCAGCGATGCTGCAAGAAGAGTGAGGAATGTGTTCAGGGGTACGAAGAAGAGTGCGAACCTGAACGTGTTTTTCACGCTGCTGAGGAATGCTTTGTCTGAAAACAGAGTCCTGTAGTTTGAAAGCCCTGCAAAGCCCAGGACATCGCCCGAATGGGAGACTGTGAGAAACGACTGGACAAATCCTCTGATTGCCGGAAACCAGCAGAAAAGCCCAGCAAGCAGCAGTGCCGGGGCCAGATAGAGATAGGCTCTGTTGTCGTTTCTCTTTGTCTTCACGTCAGGTAATCTATACCAACAGGCGAATTCAATCAAGAGCAAAAGCAGACATAATTCTTTATTTTGAAATAAAATAAGTTACATTGAAAAAGCTAACGTTAGATTTTATAACGTCACAGATAAGGGTGCAACTTCTTTTGAACCACACAATTGCAGCAAAACCTATTTACTTTAATGCGCTAAAGTGATAATGTGGTGGCACAATAAACAAATGGAGTGTTTCATGGACAAGATAGATCCGAACATGGCCGGACAGTTCTACAAGGCGGTTCTCTCCCTCAGGACGGAGGAGGAGTGCCGTTCGTTCTTCGAGGACGTGTGCACCATCAAGGAATTCCAGGACCTGACCCAGAGACTGCAGGTAGCCTTCCTGCTCGACGAGGGCAGGAACTATCAGGAGATTTCCAGGCAGACCAGCGTATCGTCTGCCACCATCTCCAGGGTCAACAGATGCCTGGTCTACGGTGACGGAGGCTACAGAACCGTTATCGGAAGGGTCAAGGGTGGTGAGAATGGCTGAGAAATACAATCTGAAAGGCGAGGAGAAGATTCTTTTCCGCCTCAGGTCTCTGTACTCGTCATTCGGTTACAGAACCTACAAGATGAGCCGTTTCGAGGAATATGACCTCTATGCCCGCAACAAGGATTTTCTGGTTTCGACCAACATAATCACGTTCAACGACACCGACGGAAAACTTATGGCCCTCAAGCCGGACGTGACGCTTTCCATTGTCAGAAGCGTCAGGGAGCAGCCGGGCTCGGTCTCCCGCATCTGCTACGGCGAGAACGTCTACAGGGTCTCGAGCAGCTCGGGGACCTTCCGCGAGATAATGCAGGCCGGACTCGAGTGCATAGGCGACGTGGGGCTTCTGGAGCTCTGCGAGGTGGTGACTCTTGCCCAGAAGAGCCTGAAGGCCATTCCCGGACAGTCCATCCTGACCGTTTCCCACCTGGGAATCGTCGAAAGCCTCCTTGAGCGCATCCCCGAAAGCCTCAGGGCCGAGGCCGTCTCCGATCTGTCGTCCCGGAACGTCTCAACACTCGAGAGCCTCTGCACCGCCAATCCGGATTATTCCGAGGCTCTGTCGAGAATCGCCGCTCTGGCGATGATAGGAGGAACCACGCAGGAGGTCCTCTCCAAACTCGAGGCAATGGATGTTGACAGAAAGAGCCTTTCAGAGCTCAGGGCCATTGTGGAGGTGCTCGGTCCGCAAGGTGTAAGGATCGATTTCTCCATCCTGGACGGGATGAAGTACTACAATGGAATCGTGTTCCGCGGCTATGTTCAGGGTGTTCCCGTTCCGGTCATCTCCGGCGGACAGTACGACAAGCTTATGAAGCGCATGAAGAAGAACTGCAAGGCAATCGGCTTTGCCGTGTACCTGGATTCCCTCGAGCGCCTGGTTCAGGAAGTCGCCGACCTGGATGTGGACGTGGTTGTTAGATACTCTGACAAGGATGACGTGGGCAAGGTCCTTGCAGAGGCCCAGAAGCTCAGGGACGGAGGAAAGACCGTCGTTGCCCTGAAGAACGTGCCGGATTCGCTCAGGTACGGACAGCTTGTAGAAGCGGGAGGTGAGGACAATGCTTAATATCGCACTTCCCAAAGGAAGACTCGGAGAGAAGGTCTATGCAATGTTCGCCGCTTCCGGTTTCGAATGCCCGGAGGTCCTCGGCGATTCCAGAAAGCTGGTGTTCGAGAACCAGGAAACCGGTGTCAGGTATTTCTGGGTGAAGCCGAGCGATGTCTCCGTCTATGTGGAGCGCGGAGCTGCGGACATCGGCGTGGCCGGAAAGGACATAATCGA
>JBGVBT010000063.1:0-5296 GCA_045225895.1 Sphaerochaetaceae bacterium | reverse complement strand
TTGAGAACCTCTGTGCCGTCAGCCCTGTCAGCTCCAGGACATCGGTTATTATCGAATCGATCCATGACGGAAGAAGGCCCATGTTCTCCAGAGCGAACGCGACGTCATCCTCGACGGTATCGCCGATGATCTGGTTGTCGGGGTTCTGGAGAACGAGGCCCGCCGTCTTGCGGATTCCGAAGACAGAAGCCTTGTCCGAGGTGAGATGGCCGTCCACAAAGACCTCGCCCTGTGTGGGCAGGATTATCGCATTGAGAAGCCTTGCCAATGTGGATTTCCCGGAGCCGTTGGGCCCCAGGACAACGACGAACTGACCGGACCCGATGCTCAGGTCAATGCCAGAGAGGGCCTGCTTTCCGTTATAGCTGTATGATACGCCCCGGGCCTCAATGAGAGCCATTCTGGATCTTGTCCCGGTTGTCGATGAGGTATTTCTTCACAGCGAACAGAACGCCGATTCCCACGATTCCAAGGACTATCTCCCATGTATCCCAGCTCTTGATGAGAAGCTCACGGGTAAGGGCGATCATCAGGATCTCGATCACGGACTCGAGGTTCTGGGCGATGATGACGTAGACAAGCTCTATACCTATGATTGCGGTGGCCGCGAACTCGAGCAGGTCGATCAGCGCACCCGGCTTGCCGTTGATTATCGCTGTAAAGAGGTTGGGAATGCCGACGAATGAGACAAGCACACCGCTTACCAGAATTATGGAGAGGAGAATCATTATCACGGAAGTGACCCAGTGGATACCCTTCTCGATAGATCCCATTCCGCTTCCGACTTCAAAGAAAATCGGGGAGAAAGCTTCACTTTTTTTCTTCGTCGGTTTCAGCTCCTGTTCCTTATTCTCACTCATTTTCATTCTCCTTCCAGACGAGCGATGACCACGGCCGACACCATGCCGATCACGACTCCCGAGACGACTCCGCTCAGAATCAGGACCGGTATGTAGTAGGCAATGGCCTTGGTTTGAAGTATAAGGCATGCAACGGCAATCTGTCCAAGATTATGTGAAACACCGCCCACAACACTGACGGCCACAGTCCCGAACAATCCCGAACGTTTCAGAATTGCCATCATTGCAAGGGAAATCAGTGCCCCGCACAGGGAATAGGACATCGAGATGACTGAACCGAACAGAAGAGCTGAAAGCACAATCCTCACAACGGATATTCCCAAAGCAGCCCTGAAGCCCAGATGGTACAGGGCAAAGACTATTGCTATGTTGGCAAGGCCAATCCTTATTCCGGGAACGGCGATGAACACGGGGAAAAGGCTCTCGATATAGGAGAGGACCATTGCAAGAGAAACCAGAACCCCTGTCTGTGCAATCCTTCTTGTCTCCATGCCGTCTCCTAGAGGATGTAGTCCACATCCCGGTCAGAGGATCTGACCGTAACAATCAGCCTGTTGGGAAGACAGACTATGCTCTGCCCTCCCCGGCTTATCCAGCCCTGACGGACGCACTGCATGTTGGGGCAGTCCGCATCGGAAATGCGGGCCTTTCCGGCCTTGATCTCAAGGGTGTTCGTTCCTCCGTTCAGGACAAAAACCCCGTCCGTGTCCAGCGGATAGCTTGCAACGGTCTTTCCGTCGACCTCCACAACCACGGAACTTCCGGGTGTGTTTTTCCTGCCGTTGAAAACCAGAAGGCACAATCCGACAAGAGCAATGGCCAGAATGAGAACAATATCCCTGATTGCCGTCTTCCTTTCAGATTTCAAGCCTTTCATTCCCTACAGTACCTTTATTGTTTTATCGAGGCCCTTAGTATTGAGAATATGACCATCATTGCCTATCCAGATGCACTGCACGTTGTCAAATGACTCCACAAGGGCAAGTCCATCCTCATAGCCCATACAGAAGACTGCAGTGGCCAGAGCGTCCGCAAGGCCGCTGTCTTCCGTTATTATGGTGACCGACCCGTGGTAGAAGGCGGGCCACAGCGTTTCCTTGTCTATCAGATGCGAGTATCGCACCCCTCCGAATTCCAGGAATCTCTCGTATCCGCCGCTTGTCACGCAGGAGGTGTTTGAGATGGTAACAGTAAGGGCGAGGTTGTCCGGATCCTGAGGTTTCCTGATTCCTGTCACCCAGCCGTTTCCGTCGGCCTTGGTTCCTATGCACCTGAGGTTTCCACCGGCGTTTATCACATAGCCTGTGACGCCCTTCTCCTCCAGAGCCTTTGCCGCGACCTCGGTTGCAAAACCTTTACCCACCGCACCCAGGTCAAGCGACGCCTCGGGGTCCGTGATCCTCACGGTGGAGTTCTTCTCGTCTATTTCCAGAAGCTCGAAACCCATGTGCTTTCCGGCTTTCTTAAGAGCCTCTTCCGAAGGCAGGTGCTGGGGCTCCGCCGCTCGTGCCTCATGCCACAGGGAAAGGACGGATCCCATGGTTATGTCCATCTTGCCGCCTGTGAGCTCGCAGAGCCTCTTCGAGAAAAGAAGCACCTCTATCAGCCTCGGATCCACCTTCACAGGGTCCTTTCCGGCGTTGAGGTTGACCGTGCACAGATTGTTCATGCCATCGTACTCGTGGTAGATGTCCAGCATCCTGTGATAGTCGCGCAGGATGTCCTCAACGACCTTGCAGTTCACCTCGAACGACACGACATCATCCCCTGCATAGCTGCTGACCATGGTCACGGTGTCGAAGTAGGAATACAGGACACGGGACTGGGTCTCGACCTTGGGCTTCGAACATCCTGCAAGAAGGACAATCAGAATCAGAGGAATCAGGATTGCGGCTGAAATCCGTCTGGCCATTGTTCACACCTTTATCCCAGAATCAGCCTGACGGCCTCCGTCACATATTGGGACAGGGTCATCTCCTGTACACCTGCGACCTCGAAGCATTTGTTGACAGGAACAAGCACCTTTCTGGCATTGCTCTGCCCCACGGCCTCGGCCATCTTGGGTGTGATCTCTCCGAGCATTGAGTCTGCTGCGATTATCCCTATGGGTCCTACAATCACATCGGCGGATCTTGCGGCGATCACCACCGGGTTTTCACCGGTAGCCCCGTTGTCAGCCCCTGCCTTCAGCATTGCCGATGTGGCGAGGGAATTGGTTCCTATTGCCAGAATCTCGCACTCCGTACCGGTTGCACGGATCTGTTCGATTATGGTCTTTCCGATCTTTCCACCCTGTCCGTCGATAACAACTATCTTCATTTTGCCTCCGGGGTGCCGCTCTTGGCCTTCTTCTGGTACTTGAAGCGCTTGATCTTGTCGGTCGGAGTGCGCTCGAACGGCTCCTCCTGGATCTCGACCTTGCCTATCCTGCTGAAAGACGCAAGCTTCTCGTTCACGCGCTTTCTGATGTTGTTGATGTATATCTGGATCTGGTCCGTGGCAACAATTCCCTTTCTCTTCAGGGCCTTGATGTCAAGTCTGATCATGGCTGTGAGTCCGCCCGCATCGGCCACGACAAGGCTTTCAAGGACATCCTCCTCCGCGTTGATCAGGAACTCGATGTTCTCGGGATAGATGTTCTCACCCGACGGGCCGAGGATCATAGTCTTGCAGCGGCCGCGGATTGCAAGCCTTCCGTTGATGAACTCGCCTATATCTCCCGTGCGGAAATAGCCGTCCTCGGTGAAAGATTCCCGCGTCAGCTCATCGTTCTTGAAGTAGCCCCTCATGACGGAGGGACCCTTGACTTGGATCTCCCCGCTTTCCGGGTCGAGCCTCACATCCAGGCTCTTGAGAACCGGTCCGAGAGTGCCCACGACCTGGTCCTTGGGACCGCAACCGGCGATGAACGGAGATGTCTCGGTGAGTCCGTAGCCCAGTGCATAGGGGAAACGGATCCTATGGAAGAAGGCTTCTGCCTCGCTGTCGAATGCGGCCCCTCCGATTCCGAAGAACCGCATTCTGCCGCCGAATATCGTCTTGACCTTCTTGCCTATGGCAGCGTAGACGAACGGTGCCGTGAACCTGTTCCTGGCATATTTTCCAAGCTTGGTTCCGTCCTTGAGTTTCGGGAGCAGAGCCCTGCGGTAGATCTTCTCGATCAGAAGAGGCACGGAAAGCATGACTTCAGGCTGGATTTCCTTGAACGCCGGCATCAGGGTGTCCGTGCTGGGAGCCTTGCCCAGATACACGATCTGCACACCGTTGAGAATAAGCAGCACGAATCCGATGGTGAACTCGTATACATGGCTCATGGGCAGGATCGACAGCGCTTTCCAGCCGGCATGTATCTTTATGAATGGAGTCGAGCACTCGTAGGCGTTGTAGACTATGTTCCTGTTGGTGAGCATGACGGCCTTCGGGGTACCTGTTGTTCCGCTCGTATAGATGATTGACGCAAGGTCCTCCTCCCGTGGCCTGAACTCCTCCAGAAGGGAAATGGCGGCCTTGTCCACGTCGGAAGCTGCGGTATCAGCACCCTCAAGGTCCCTGAAATTGTTTCCGTCAAACGTCTTCAGTGCCTTGGCCGGGATGTGGTGCATGTCATCCATGCGGATCAGCTCCACATCAAGACCTGTGGCCTTGGAGGCGTTTTTCGAGTTGACGACCACGAACTTTGCCTCGCTGTGTTTGAGTATGCTCTGGACCTCATCCCTGCTGAAATTGGGAAGGATGGGAACCGCTATGGCCCCGATCCTGTTTATGGCAAGATATGAAAGGCCCCAGTTTGGACAGCTCTCACCGAGAATCGCTACCTTATCACCTTTTGATACTCCCTTCTTGAGAAGGAAAAGCGCTATCTGTCTGGACCTGAGAAGGAAGACGGGAAACTTCATTGCGCTTTCCGGCTCCCTCCAGGTGCTCACGGCATTCAGATGGGGAAAAGCAGAGGCCGAGGCCTCTATAACGGATGTAAGAGTCAGGTCTTTCAGCTTGAGCATCAGCTGATTCCCTTGACCTCGTAACCGGCATCGGTCACGGCTTTGGTAAGAGCCTCATCCGAGACGGGGCCACTCAAAGTGACAATGGCGCATGCCTTCTCGTGGCTGACTTCCGCAGCCTTGACCCCGTCGATTTCCTCAAGGGCTTTCTTGACCCTTGCCTCGCAATGTGGGCACATCATGCCCTGAACTTCCATGTTTCTGATATTTTCAGCCATCGGTTTCTCCTCCACGGCATTGTTTTCGTTCTTTATCCTGTTTTTTCTTTTTCTGTCTCTGGATGAATCATGGACCTTGCAGAAGTTCAGCCGCAGCGCATTGGACACAACACAGAAACTGGAAAGGCTCATGGCGGCCGCGCCGAACATCGGATTCAGCGTAAGACCGAGGGCGACAAAGCACCCGGCTGCAAGTGGGATTCCGATGCTGTTGTAG
>JBGVBT010000062.1:0-6358 GCA_045225895.1 Sphaerochaetaceae bacterium | reverse complement strand
TGCTGCCGAAAAAGCGCGGTCCGATCGAGATTATCACACCGAGCCGGTAAAGGGAGGCTGCGGTTTCCGCCGAGCCCGTGAAGCCGTGCCAGAGGATGGAGAAGGGGCGGAAGCGGTGCTTGGAAAGGACATCAAGCATGGGGCCTGTGGCTCTCACGCAGTGAAGGCTGACGCTTCTGCTGTTGTTCTCAATGGCGAAACGCAGTTCCCTGTCGAGTATCTGAACCTGCCTATCCATGGGCAGCATGTCCTGGAACCTGCGGTCCAGACCTACCTCTCCCATATGGAGGTCCTTGTCGGAAGATAGTCTGGCGAACAGAAGCTGTTCCCGCTCTGCCGTCCATTTGTCGGGAAGAAGCCCGATACAGCTCATCAGGGTCTTTTTCCCGGATTCATCGGGAATGGGTTCCGGGCTGTCCGTGCAGACAATCGAGTATTCCGATGCGAGATGGGAGTGGAAATCCAGCAGGACGGGCTTCATAAGGGAAGATTATCACAAACAGGTTGCCGTAACCAGTTTGAAACATTTTTGTTTGGAGTTATAATGGCGCTGATGAAAAGAAAGAGGTTCTTGTCCTTGCTGGTTCTGCTCCTTGTAGTGGGGCAGATGGGTTTTGCGGCTGTTGCCACAAGGCCTTCTTGGTCTGTTGGTCTCGGCGGCTCTTTCTGCCATCCCACAGCCGAATATCTTACAGAATACCCCGGAAACCCTGCAGTGGCCATGCCTTCTTTCAGAACGTCCCGCCTTCTGACCATGGATCTTGAGTTCCTTAACATTGCCTTTGTATTCGGGCGGAACAACGAGAGTGCTGTCAGACTCGGATTCGGAATATCCTATCTGAATGTCAGCAAGTCCATCGCCTACGGAATCAGTGTCCTGAAACCATACAACGGAGTGGGTTTTCTGGCCGATATAGGTTGGAGAATCAACAGCCACTTCGATGTCGGTGTCAGATACAGGCTGTTCCAGTGTTTCCATTCGGGAAGCTCGGCTCGTTTCCTTGCCCATGAGCTTGAGCTTGCTCCTTCCTACATCTTCGCAGATCTCAAAGCCGTGCAGTTCTCTGTCGGGCTTCCGGTGGCGGTATTGTGGAAAGCCGATTCTATAAGCGTCAATGCATCCGTTTCCTTCGGCGTGAACATCGATTCCCTCGGTATCAGGTGGAGGAAAAAATGAGAAGGCTGAGATCCGTTGTTTTATCTGTTCTGGTTCTCATTGTCTTTTTCTGTCTCTGCTCGTGCGAGCTTTCTATGAAGGCACCTCAGCAGGGCAAGGTGCATATTCTGGTCTACGGAAACGATTATGACGGCATGTCGTTGAAGCCTCTGTCGGCGACTGTTGATGATGCCGTCCAGACTGGCAAGGCCCTGTCCGCACTCTGTGAGAAGCAGGGGATGGACAAGGACGTGGATTACGATGTCATGTTCATATTCGGATCAAAATTCCCTACTAAATACACCGACATCCCTGCGTCAGACAGAAGTGACGATCTTACGGGAACTCATCTCCTGAGTGAACTCGACAGGATTGCTGCGGCGTCAGAAGACGGTGACATGACGTTCTTTTTTCTTAGCGGCCATGGTGACAGTGAATACAGAAGCAAGGTGGACTACGGAACCGACACTGCATCCAACGCCATCTTTGCCACAAAGAAGACCAATATTCCGGGGTCGAAAGCCTATGACCCGGTTCCTGTCTCGACTTTGATAGAACATGTTGAGGCAATCCGCGGCTCAAAGATTGTTTTTGCTGACTTCTGCTACTCCGGAGCCTTTGTCCAGTCAGGCTATGTCACAGTAACCGGTTCCGAATACAAGGAAATGACCGCTTTGGATCTTTATTATCTGAAATCTGAGATCAGGGAGAGTTCTTCATCCTTCTATCTCAGTGCCTCACGTTATTACGAGATATCGGAAGAATCCCCGTCAATCGGACACGGATATTTCACAAAGGCTCTTCTTGACGCTTTCGGATGGGATGAGAGCACGGGAACCATCAAGGCCGGCGGTGCTCAGAAAAGCGGAAAGATTTCATTCTTCGATGTTGCGAACTACGTCATGAAGAATGACGAGGCCCCGCAGACCCCCATGTACAGCGGTGGAAGCAACGACATTATTCTTTTCTCATTCTGAGTTCTGTGGTTAAATATTCCCATGGAGGATATGCCATGGGTGTGAAGAAAGCTTTCAAAGGTTTCGGAAAAGGCGTTCTGGTCGTAGGAAACACAATCTATTCCAAAACATTCGTCATAGCCCAGGTGGTGGGACTTGCGCTCACTGCTATCGGACTTACAATCACTATCATCATGTCTGGCAAGAAATTCGGTCTGACGAATCTCAAGCCGCTCTTCACTCTGATCACAGGTGCTGTTTTCGCTCTTGTCGGAATAATCATGGTGGGTGTTTCATACGGAATCAGGTGGAAGCACCGCATGGTTACCAGAGTGGGGAACATCGAGGAGAAGTGGCGTGATGCAAGACGCTCGGCAAGCAGCCTGCGCAGAGCCTACAACATCAACAAGTGTGCAAAGCTAAAAGCCAGAAAGACTGTATCTGAAAAGTAATATAGCTCCGGGTTTTTCTCAGGACAAAAAAAAGGTGTTCAGGTAATCCCGTCGGATAATCTGAACACCTTAGTTTTTTAGTGTCGGTTTGTCACTTGATGAGGTAACCGACTCCGGCTTCAACAGTCCATGCAAATGCATTTCCGCCCTTGAACATTGAAACACCGAGTCCGGGTCTGAGGAATGCTGTCAGGTCTTTTGTCTCAAACGAGAAATCAAGTGTTGCAAGACCTGTGAACATAAAGCCCTGTCCGAGGTTGAAGTTTGCCTGCAGGCCAGGTTTAAAAGCTACAGGTGTATTTCCTACGTCGAATTCAAGCACTTTGTACTGGGCACCGACCGAGATGTTGAACATTCCAGTATAACCCAGTCTTGCGTAGACATCGAGGTTATCTATAATGTCCATGTCAAGGGAAGCGAGGACTCCCTGTCCAACTTCGATACCGACTGACTTGAAGCTGAATGCAAAAGCTGTCGTCATCACGACGAGGGCGATAATCATAATTGCTAAAACTTTTTTCATTTTAATCTCCTGGGGGTATTGTAACATCATAATCAGCGAATTGGAAGAAAATGTGGGGTGGATTGCAGGTTCACAATCCATTTACATCTGGTAAAAAGCGTTGCTGATGGTTTTTGAAGTGGGTTGGGTTTGTCGGTTTGTTGTTCCCAGGCAGTATATTTTTCAAAAAACTCAGTTTTTATATTTTTTGGCTGACGGATTGTTCTCCTAACGGTTCATGCACAAAACTGGGGGACGCAGGTGTATCCCTGATTTCTGAAACAGTCACGACTAACATATCTGTTCTCCAAGATTTGGCTATTTCCGGGACTGTGCATTGGCTGCACCTTGCCTGTGCAGCGTTATGCACATGCCTGCATCCATTTCAGGCAATAACCATGGTTTGGGATGCACAAATGAGACTGTATCAATGAGTGTTTGCATCCACATCAAAGGTTTTGATGGAAAAAGGTGGCAAGAATAAACAATTCTTTGCATCCCAAACAAGCCAAGTTCCTGTTTCCGGTGGCAAAGGCTGTCAGTTTTATGCCACCTGTTTTGCCAAGAACAACGAAAATGGATGCAAAGACCAAGAATCAAAGGCAAGATCCTGCATCCAGAAAAAGGGAAATGTTTATTATCGATGGCAAGGTTTATTGCGAGAGCCTATCAATCCCAATAAACACAAAAAAGGCCAGCTTGTTAGCTGACCTTTTTGCGTTTCGGGCAGACTGGATTTGAACCAGCGACTCCAAGTCCCCCAGACTTGTACGCTAAACCCCTGCGCCACTGCCCGTCGTCCTTGCGGACACCTAGGAAAATAGCACACCTTACTGTTCGTGTCAATTGTGCTGATGATAAGTAAACTAAATGGTACTTTCTACGGAGAGATTTTTACTGTATAATGATATGGGTTAGACATATTGGAAAGAGGAGAGAACATGAGATTCTCTTTGAGGAAAAAGACAATAGTTCTCGTAATAAGCATCACAGTCATAATCGGACTTGTTGCCGTTGTCATTTTCAACAACACCATCAATGATATAATCCAGACGCAGTACCAGGAAAGATCGATAGATATTGCCAATCTCGTTTCTTTGGAAGTTGATCCTGTCCGCGTGAAAAACCTCCAGCAGACCATAAGGGAAATCTACTACAAATCGGACAACAAGGTCTGGAGTGACCAGTGGGGGACGCCTGAGTTTGAAGAATATGTGTCCCGGTTCTCGTTTATAGAGGAAACCGAGGATTTCAAGGTTGTCCGCGATGAACTGAGGAAGATGCAGGATGTTCTGGATGTGAACTGCCTGTACCTCGTCTGGCTTGATTCGGAGAACAATTGCTACCTTTATCTTGTTGATGCAGACACTGAGGAACCGTGTCCTCCCGGATGCATAGATCCGCTGTTCATCGAGAACGCAGAAGCCCTCACAAATCCCAGCGCAGGACTTCCGCCAAACATCACGAATACTCCGGAATACGGATGGATAATCTCAACCGGAATGCCTGTCTTCGATGCAAACGGTGAAGTACTTGCCTATGCGACTGTGGATATCTCAATGAACGAAATCGTGGCCCGACAACACAGGTTCCTGCTATATACTGTGCTGATCTTCCTTGTTATGACCATCATAATCTGTTTTGCTGGTATATTTGTCGTTTCCCGTGTCATCCTCAGACCGATCAACAGACTCTCACATGCTGCGGAACAGTATACCAGAACGCGAAAGTCGTTCTCCGAACTGAACATCAACAGGAGTGATGAGATAGGAATACTTGCGGATTCCATGGCCAACATGGAGGCTGAAATCGGAAACTACATCGAGAACCTGGAAAAGACTACCAACGATCTGATTACGGCGCGTGAGAATGCGGATAAGCTTAACCGCATAGCAAACATCGATGCATTGACCAGAGTCCGCAACAAGCGGGCATTCGATATCGATGCCTCCAGTCTCAATGAGAGCAAGGAGCCGTACGGCATTGTGATGATCGACCAGAACGGCCTGAAATGGATCAACGATACCTTCGGCCATGTGAAGGGCGACATCAGCATCAAGACAGTCTGCAAGGTGATATGCGAGGTCTTCAAGCATTCGCCTGTGTACCGCGTCGGCGGAGACGAGTTCATCGTGATCCTGCAGAACGACGATTTCAACGACAGGGAGATTCTTGTCCAGAAGCTAACCGAAACTCTGGTGAAGAACTTCCACAACAAGAGACTTCCTCCATGGGAGCGCGTTACGGCAGCCGTAGGTTATTCGGTATTTGACCCGAAGAAGGACAAGAGGGTGGACGATGTCATCAAGCGCGCCGATGAAGCCATGTACAGGCAGAAACGGATACTGAAGGAAGAACTTGGACAATAACACGTATATAAAATATTTGTGTGGGAAGGGTTTTACATTCACGACAGTTTTGGTTAAACTGTAAAAAACATTCTATGCGCAAAGGTGTTTTAAATGTCCAGGAAAAATTTGCTTACTGTTGTTTTCCTCGTGGTGAGTGTGGCCATTGCCTCGGCATTCCAGTTCTCGCCTCTGGAGCAGGTGTTTGAACCGGCGGGTGCGAACTCCCAGAAGACCTACACTGTTGTGAACGACTCGGAGGACCAGATCGCCATCGAGTTCTCTGTCCTTCAGAGAAACCAGGACGCTTCCGGTGAAGAGATCAGAAGCGCCTCGTCTGCCGAGTTCGTCATAAGTCCTGCAAAGGTCATAGTCGCTCCTTCATCAACCTACGTTGTAAGGGTCAAGTACATCGGTCCGTCTACAGTCACCGTTGAGAAGGCATACAGACTTGTCGCAAAGCAGATGGCATATTCTCTGGGAAAGAGCCAAACGACACAGAGCATGTTCAACTTCCTGTACATCTACTACTCAAGCCTCTATGTGACTCCTTCCGAGAAGGTCGTCAGAGTAGAAATCTCTTCAGCCAAAGCCCGTCTTGATGAAGAGGGCAATCAGGTGATGGATGTGACTGTCAGGAACAGGGGCAACGTCCACCAGATTCTTCTGGATGCAAAGCTTGCGCTCAAGGATTCAAGCGGAAAGACTGCCGTCATTTCCGGATCAGAGGCAATTCCCGGAATCGATTCACTCAATATTCTTGCAAGAAAGTCCGTTACAAAGACCATTCCATGGCCTGAAGGTCTCGCATTTGTTGACGGAGGTACCTACACGGGTTCGATTGAATACTCCGAGTAATCAGGGTAACCGAAGTTCAAACCGAATCCTGCCGGTTCTAGCAGCTGGCAGGAAGGACAAATATCATGGCCGCGCGGAAAAACGCT
>JBGVBT010000061.1:0-9248 GCA_045225895.1 Sphaerochaetaceae bacterium | reverse complement strand
CCGACCTTCTTCACTGCCGGATTGAGTGCAAAGACAAGGTTCATGACGGCATTGGTGTCCAGGAAGTCGGATGTTCCTGTAATATTTGCGCCGGGAGCCTCAAGTGAGGCAACGATTCCGGTTGAAAGCGGATCTGAAACTGCTGCGAAAACAACAGGAATCTTGTTGTCTTCGGTAGCGGCCTGCATCTGCATTGCAACAGGTGTTGCGATACCGACCATCACATCCACTTTGTCGGCGATGAAGTTTGCGATGATCTGGCTCATGACATTTGCATCGGCGTTGCAGTTGTCATACTTGATCTTGATCTCGACGCCTCTCTTCTCTGCTATGGCAGCAAGCTGGTTCTGGATGTTCTCGCAGATCTGGTTGAGCGATGCATCGTCCACGAAGTTACAGATTCCGACCGTAAAGGTCTTCTTTTCGGTTGCGACTGGAGCTTCAGAGCTTGCGCCGCTGAAGGCGAAGGACACTGCAAAAAGCAGAACTAAAAGCATGACGACTGTTTTTTTCATTTTGTTTACCTCACTTGACCCCTATGTTTCTATAAACAGAAACAAAAGTCAATAGTTTTTCCGAAAAAAGTTACTATGCATAGAAACATTTTTTACGCGTCTATAACCTTTTTGCTTAAAATAAGCCTAAAAGTTATATCAGCATAACTTTTTATGTCTAAAAATGGCTAAAAGGTTATACTTAATCAATCTCAATCAATCTCAATCAATCGTAAGCAGTCGGAAATCAGCCGGAAGTTACATGACCGTTTCAAATCAGATTCCAAACACCCTTTCGGCCGTCAGATGGAAGATGTTCTCGTACTCGGAATCCGTCAGACCCAGCGAAAGCATTGAGTCCAGCTCCGGTTTCACATCCCACATGGGGAAATCGGAGCCGAACATCACCTTCTCCGATCCGTATGTCCTGATATAGTCTTTGACCTTGGAGGCTTCCACCCAATTGAACGTGGACGAGGTATCCACAAAGAAATTGTCATATCCGTGGAGAGTCCTTGTAGCCTCATCCCAGACGGACCAGCCGCCGAAATGGGCTCCGATGAAGGTTGTCCCGGGGAACATCTTCAGGACGCGCTTCATCCTGTCCGGATTCGAGAAGTCGTACCTCTTGTCCCCCGTGTGGATCAGAACCGGAATCCCTCCCGCGCACGCGTCATATAAAGGGAAAAGGCGGGGATCGTCTATCGCACACCTCTGGGTATCCGGATGGGTCTTTATCCCCTTCAGGCCCAGGCCGATGACATTGTCCACGACGAGACCCATGTCCGGGACGTCCTGATGGACAGTGCCGAGGCCTGTAAAGAAACCGTCCCCTTCGGAGACGGTCCTTGCAATGAACGAGTTGATAGAATCCACCTGTTCAAGACGTGTGGCGACGGAGAAGATGACGGCATGGCCGACATTCTTGTCCTTCCACTGCTCCAGAACGGATGATGCCAGACCGTCGCCGTAGCTTCTGACCCCGTCGTAGAAGTCAGACACCCCCTTCACTGCCTTTGCGGCAATGACCTGGGGATAGACGTGGCAGTGGCAGTCAATTATACGAGTAGCCGGCATCGATTGCCTTGAGGTTCATGTCGTACATCTCGGGATGCTTTGCGGAGACGACCTTCTTAAGGGCTTCCTCAAGATGGCTTCTCGAGACGGACGGGCAATCCTTCATGACTTTGCCAAGCAGGACGATGTTGGCAAGGTTGGCAGCTCCCATGTCCTGGGCGATCTTGGTGGAAGGAATGTAGAAGGCCTGGACATCCGTCCTTTTGACCTTCCTTTCAATCAGGGTAGAATCCACAAAGATCATTCCGCCGGGCTTGACGGTGCTCTCGTACTTGTCCAGCGACGGGAGGTTCATGACAATCAGCACATCCGGATGGTCGATGATCGGAGATCCGACAGGCTCGTCACTGATGGTGACGGAGCATGATGCCGTGCCTCCCCTCATCTCAGGACCGTATGAAGGAAGCCATGAAAGCTCCTTGTTCTCGGCCAGTGCCTTGTAAGCCAGAAGTTTTCCCGAAAAGAGGATTCCCTGTCCTCCGAAGCCTGCGATAAGAATCTGGGTAGTCATCAGTTGGCCTCCTTTGACGCATCATCCTCTGCGCTTCTGTCCTTGTAGACGCCAAGCGGATAGTACGGAATCATCTTGTCCTCGACCCACTGGAGGGCTTTCTGAGGAGTGAGACCCCAGTTTGTCGGGCATGCGGAGACAACTTCGATGAGTGAGAATCCCTTGCCCTCGATCTGGTTGCGGAAAGCCTTCTCGATGGCCTTCTTGGCCTTGAGGACGTTCTTGACGTTGTTCACGGCAACACGCTCGATGTAGTACGGGGCGTCAAGGGCGGAAAGCAGCTCGCAGACCTTGATGGGATAGCCCTGTGTCTTGACGTCACGTCCATAAGGCGAAGTTTGTGTGACCTGTCCGGGAAGAGATGTCGGAGCCATCTGGCCGCCTGTCATTCCGTAGATGGCGTTGTTGACGAAGATGACCGTGATGTTCTCGTTGCGGGTTGCGGCGTGGACGGTCTCGGCCATTCCGATGGAGGCGAGGTCTCCGTCTCCCTGATATGTGAAGATGATGTCTTCCGGGAGGGATCTCTTGAGTCCTGTCGCAACTGCAGGGGCCCCTCCGTGAGCGGCCTCGACCATGTCGCAGGTGAAGTAGTCATATGCCATGACGGAGCATCCTACCGGTGCGACACCGATCGTGCGTCCTTCGATTCCGAGATTGTCGATCGCCTCGGCCACCAGTCTGTGGATGATTCCGTGCGGGCATCCCGGGCAGTAATGGAGTTCCTTAGATGTAAGGCTCTTGGGTTTCTGGAAAACTGTACTCATTATGCTCTTCCTCCCTCGACCTGGTTCTTGAGCTGCTCGGTGACGGAGATCACCTGATCAACGTTAGGAATCATTCCGCCTGCCCTGTTGCACAGGACAACCGGACGCAGGCACTCTTCGGCAAGCCTGACGTCCTCGATCATCTGGCCCATGGAAAGCTCGACGCTGACAAAGCCCTTGACCTTGTCCGCAGCTTCCCTGATTGCCTTTGTCGGGAACGGCCAGAGTGTGATAGGTCTGATGAGACCGACCTTCATGCCCTTGGCTCTGAGTGCCGTGATGGCGTTCTTCGCGACACGGGCCGCAATGCCGAATGCCACGATGCAGTACTCGGCATCGTCCATCATGTAGCTTTCATACCTGACCTCGTCGGCCTGTATTTTCTCGTATCTCTGATAGCGCTCGAAGTTGGTCTTCTCAAGGACCTCCGGTGACAGATAGAGCGAGTTGATGATGTTGTGCTCCCTCTTCATCTGTGTTCCGGTGACGGCCCAAGTCTTCTCAACGGTGCACTGTGTGGGCTCGGGAAGCTCAACCGGCTCCATCATCTGACCCATGGTGCCGTCGGCCAGAACCATGGCCGGACAGCGGTACTTGTCCGCAAGATCGAAGGCAAGACTGGTCAGATCGGCCATCTCCTGAACCGAGCTGGGGGCAAGGACGATAAGGTGGTAGTCACCATGTCCGCCACCCTTTGTGGCCTGGAAGTAATCAGACTGCGAGGGCTGGATTCCTCCGAGACCCGGACCGCCTCTCTGGACGTTGACGATGACTGCCGGAAGATCCGAGCCCGCGATGTAGGAGATTCCCTCCTGCTTCAGGGAGATTCCGGGCGAGGATGAGCTGGTCATGACCCTCTTTCCGGTTCCGGCAACTCCGTAGACCATGTTGATTGCGGAAATCTCGCTTTCCGCCTGAAGGAAGACACCGCCCTCCATCTTGGGAAGACGCTTTGCCATGTATGCCGTAAGCTCCGTCTGCGGAGTGATGGGATAGCCGAAATAGTGACGGCAACCGGATCTCAGAGCAGCCTCTGCAATGGCCTCATTACCTTTCATCAGTACTTTCTCAGACATCTCACTTCTCCACGGTTATCACACAGTCCGGGCACATAGTCGCGCAGAACGCGCAAGCGATGCACTTCGACTGGTCGGTCATGACAGCAGGGTTGTGGCCCTTTCTGTTGATCTTGTTTCTGTCCAGGGCAAGGATGTGCTTGGGACATGCGTCCACACACAATCCGCAGCCTTTGCAGATATCCTCGTTGAATGTCACTTTTGCCATGGCAAAATCTCCATATTCAATTCAAAGCTCAGGCCTCGAACGGCCTCTTCTGTAGCTTGAGCGGCAACATGCCGTCCTCTGCTATTCCCGCCTCTGCCGTTGTGGCGAAAAGCGGAAGTCCTGTCCTTCTGCGAAGCTCCTCGGCTTTCTCAGAAGTGGATCTCACTGTCTCGGCAGTGGATTCGGCTCCGAGATTGGAGTTGTTGATGACTGCAGAGAACTTCAGTCCGCATGCAGACTCAATCTCCCCCATCACCTCGATAGCCTGATCGACCGTATGCGTGAGCGGTCTGAAGAAGTTGACCACGTATACCATCTCGTAGTCGTTCTCCTCCAGGATGTACGGGACGAACCTTCCCAGGGCATAGGCTCCGCGGTCGTCACCGCCTATGTCCAGAACCGCATATTCCGAGCGGTTCTGAACAAGTGAATAAGCCTGGCTGGGGAGTGCCGGAAGGTCCACGCTGCTGTTTGCGAACGGAAGCGCTATCACCCTGACCCCGGCCTTCTCGAGCTCGGCCGTGCTGTCCTTGGAACGGAAATACGGGTTGACGATATCAAGATCCGCAAGCGCCACATCCAGCCCATCTGCCTTTAGCTTCAGGGCGTAGTTCACGGCGATGTTGGTCTTTCCGCTCCCATAATGTCCGCAGAACAGCGTTATTCTCTTCATGCAATTCCCCTGTTATGGAAAGCATGAGTTCGCCGCAAGGCTGCAGCGCAGCGAAGAGACATACCTGTGCGGCAGGCTCTGAGCCAAGCTGCAGGAATTGCGGATGAAATCATGCTTTCAGACCGAGCTTGAAGATCCAGCCCATATAGTCCTCGACCTTTCCGGTCTGCATTCCATACAGGTTGTCATACAGCTTCTGTGCGATCGGGCCGACCTTTCCGTCGCCGACCTTGAAGTCCTCGCCCTTGACGCAGAGGGTTCCGATCGGGGAAATGACCGCTGCGGTACCGGATGCGAAGATCTCCTTCAGGGAACCGTCGCGACTGCCCTGCATGATCTCGTCGATGGAGAGCTTGCGCTCGGAGACCGTGACGCCCCAGTGCTTGAGGAGCTGGATTACGGAGTCTCTAGTGATTCCGGGAAGGATTGTCTCGGAATCGAGCGGAGCCGTGATGACCTCGTCGTTGAGGACGAAGAAGGCGTTGGAGGTTCCGATTTCCTCGACATACTTGTGCTCGGCGGCGTCAAGCCACAGAACGTCCTTGCAGTCGTACTTCATGGCATCCTGGCTTGCGCGCATTCCGCCACCGTAGTTTCCGCCGACTTTGGCATAACCCGTTCCACCCTTGGCGGCACGGATGTACTTGTCCTGGACGTAGATTCTTGTTGTCGAAAGACCGCCGTCGTTTGCCGCATAGTAGGAGCCTGTCGGTGACAGGATGATCATGAAGCGGTAGTGCTTGGCGGGAAGGACCGAGAATGAGACCTCGTCACCGAAGATGAACGGTCTGATGTAGAGGGCTGTTCCGGGAGCTGTGGGAACCCAGTCGATGTCCTCTTTGATGACAGCCTTGATACCTGCAAGGAGAAGGTCTCCGGGAAGCTCGGGGATGCACATTCTCTCGTTTGTGCGGGCCATTCTCTTGACGTTCATGTCAGGTCTGAAGATCTGGATCTCGCCGTCGGCGGTCCTGTATGCCTTCATTCCCTCGAACATCATCTGTGCATAGTGCAGGACACAGGAAGCGGGCTCGATCTTGATGGCCTCGTGCGGAACGACACGTCCGTCGTGCCAGCCCTGACCCTCGTCCCAGTCCATGCAGAACATGTGGTCCGTGAAGTATCTGGCGAATCCGAGCTTGGTCTCGTCTGTAGGCCTCTGCTTCGGATGTGTTGTCCTTGTCACCGGAAAGTTGTAATCCAAGTTGAACTTCATCATATTCTTTCTCCTTGCGAAATTGTATTCAAATAAGACGACTTAGTACAGGTCAGGCCGTCTGTCGGCGAACACGTTGATGCTCTCCCTTATTCCTTTGAGGATTGTTGTATCACAATCCGCGAAAATAATCTCCTCCTGCTGGCCTTTTGCATGGGCGATTGTCGTACCCCACGGGTCGTTCACGGAGGAGTTTCCTCCGTACACCGTCTCCCCTGCCTTTCCGGCCGAGTTGCAGCAGACCATGAACATCTGGTTCTCGATCGCACGTGCCTTTGTGAGTGCATCCAGATGGGGCACCCTGACAAGAGGCCACTGGGAAACCATGAACATCATGTCCATTCCGTTGATGGCCATGGTCCTTGTCTGTCTGGGGAACCTGACGTCGTAGCAGATGATGATCCCGCAGCGGATTCCGTCCAGTACGAAGGTCGAAAGATGGTCGCCCTTCTTGAAGAATCTGTCCTCCTGCATGGGGGAGAACAGATGGGCCTTGTCGTATGAGGCCACGCACTGCCCCTGCCTGTTGAATACATAGCAGGTGTTGTAGACCCCGTCCTTGCGGCGGTTGGCGACGCTTCCGGCCACGATGTTGACGTTCAGCTCCTTTGCCAGGGCTCCGAATACTTCCTTAGTCCTCTTTCCGTCATCGTCGGAAAGCTCGGCAAGGTTCTCCTTGGGATAGAAACCCGTGTTCCAGGTCTCGGGAAGGACAACGGTGTCTGCTCCACCTGCGGTGGCCTCTTTCACAAGAGACACCGCTTTTTTGAAGTTGTCATCCGGCTTTGCGAACATCATATCCATCTGAATGCAGGCTACTTTCATATGAACTCCCAATTAAAGCAGATTTCTCTGTATCTTGCCGGAGATGGTCTTCGGCAGCTCGTCGCGGAAGACGATGAGTCTAGGATACTTGTAAGGCGCGGTGTGCGACTTGACGTAGTTCTGGATCTCGTTCTTGAGCTCCTCCGAAGGCTCGGTGCCCTTTGTGAGGACGATGGATGCCTTGACGATCTGGCCTCTGACCGGATCCGGAGCCGCGGAGACTCCGCACTCAAGCACATACGGAAGCTCCATGATGACCGACTCGACCTCGAAGGGTCCGATTCTGTATCCGGAGCTCTTGATGATGTCGTCGACACGGCCGACGAAGAAGAAGTATCCGTCCTCGTCCTGCCATGCGGTGTCTCCCGTGTGGTAGAAACCGTCGTGCATGGCTTCCGCAGTCTTCTCCTCGTCCCTGTAATACTGGGTGAACAGTCCGACCGGAGCGCCCTTTGAGATGTCGATGACGATCTCTCCGACTTCACCGGTTGCGACAGGATTGCCGTCGTGGTCAACAAGCTTGACGTTGTACTGCGGCGATGCCTTTCCCATGGATCCCAGCTTGACCCTGCCTCCGCCGAAGTTGGCGATGGTGAGGGTTGTCTCCGTCTGGCCGAAGCCTTCGCAGATCTCCAGACCGGTTGCCTTGTAGAACTGGCTTGCTACCTCCGGGTTCAGAGCCTCGCCTGCTGTTGTCATATGTCTCACGGAGGAGAAGTCGTACTTTGACAGGTCCTCCTTGATCATCATCCTGAGCATCGTAGGAGGTGCGCAGAATGTGGTGATTCCGTACTTTGCGAAAAGCGGAAGGATGTTGTCGGCGTGGAAGCGCTCGAAGTCATACACAAAGACCGCGCCCTCGCACATCCACTGGCCGTACAGCTTGCCCCAGAGGCTCTTTCCCCATCCGGTATCGGATATTGTCAGATGCAGTCCGTCGGGCTCGCAGCAGTGCCAGTACTTGGCTGTCAGGAAGTGGCCGATGGCATATGTGTGCTTGTGCTCGACCATTTTCGGGTTTCCGGTGGTTCCGGACGAGAAGAACATCAGAGCCGGCTCGTCGCCGCAGGATGTGTCGGCAGTTCGCTTGAAGGAACTCTTGAACATGGGGTATTCCTTGTTGAATTCCCTCCAGCCCTCGCGCGTTCCGTTGACGATCAACTTCAGCTGCAGAGTCGGACAGTTCGGCTGAACCTTGTCCACTATCTCCGCGCAGTCGCCGTCGGCTGTGCAGATGATGGCCTTGACTCCGGCCGCGTTGAAGCGGTACTCGAAGTCATGCTCCCTGAGCTGATATGTCGCAGGGATGGCAACGGCACCGATCTTGTGAAGGGCAACCATCGTGGGCCAGAACTGGTAGTGGCGCTTGAGGACCAGCATTACCTTGTCCCCCGCTCCGATTCCCATCGAAAGCAGGTAGTTGGCAACACGTGCGCTTTCCTTCTTCATGTCCTGGAACGTGTAGCGGCGCTCGTTCATGGCGGCATCCAGATGGATCATGGCGAGCTTGTCCGGATACTTCTCCGCAATCGCGTCGACGATGTCGAAACCGAAGTTGAACTTGTCCTCGTTCTTGAAATGGACATCCAGAAGTCTGCCCTTGGCATCCTCGGTGCACTCCACGAACTTGTTGGCGACGAGCTTCCTTGCCGAAGGAACAGCCATGCTGGCCATGAGGTTGGTTCCGGCATCGGTCGTCTCCTCCTCTCCGGGAAGGACGACTGCGACGAACAGACAGTCCGTTCCGTCTATTGCTATCATTCCGTGAGGTGTGGATGAGTTGTAGTAGATACAGTCGCCCTCGTGCAGGACTTCCTTGTTCGTTCCTATCTGGACCAGCAGGGATCCGCTGATGATGATGTCGAACTCCTGACCTGCATGGGTCGCCAGCTGGATGGGCTTGCTCTGAAGCTCATCGGAATACTCGTATTTGACCCAATACGGCTCTGCGATCTTGTTCTTGAACTTGGGCGCCAGGTTCTGTATGTCGATTCCGACTTCCTTTGCCGTCTGCTGTCCGTGGCCTCGTCTTGTGACCGTGTACGAAGTCAGCCTTGTGGAATGTCCTTCCAGAAGGTCTGTGATGTCGATGTTGAAGGCAAGAGCGCACTTGTGTATGAAAGTGAACGGAAGGTCGGTCTCACCGCTTTCATATGCCTTGTACTCGGCAAGGCTGAGGTCCGTCTTCTGCGCCATGGTGTTCTGGCTGAACCCCATGATCTCACGCATTTCCCTGATTCTGGCAGCTATCTCAAGCAGCTGCGATTTTGTTGTATCCACAACTTCCTCCCAAAAACCTCTTCAGGCGGACGGTATAAAAAAAGCCCGTCCCAAAGATAAGTTTCTTTGAGACGAGCATATATTCCTACTAAATATAATACCCGCGGTACCACTCAAATTG
>JBGVBT010000060.1:0-16377 GCA_045225895.1 Sphaerochaetaceae bacterium | reverse complement strand
CCTGTCTCCTCCGACTCCATCAGTTTGCGGGTCGAGTTCTCGCCGGGCATCGTTATGCCCTTGCTTCCCTTCGCAGGTTTCGAGTTCCTGAGTTCCGAAATGCGGGCATCCATGTCCTCATTGTACTTTTCCCTCTCATTGAAGGCATCGACGTCCAGAGCCATCATGAACACTCCCGGACCTCCGCACTTGTCGGCGGCCCTGATTCCCGTGGCTCCTCCGAAAAGGACACCGGCGAGGACATCCACCATCACATCCATGGCCCAGCCCTTGTAGCCCGCCATGATCGGGACGGTATAGAAATCGCTCATTTTCGTGGTGGGAACCCCGTCCCTGTCCAGACCCCAGCCCTCGGGAATCTCGGTCTTGCCCTGAAGCATCATGTTGGTGATCTTTCCGTTGGCGACAGTCGCCATCGCCATGTCCAGTGATGGCGGAATCTCCTTTCCTGCAGGAGCGGCAACAGCTATAGGGTTGTTTCCAATCATCTTCTCGCATCCGCCGTACGGGGCGACGGTGGCAACCGCAGAGCTCAGGACAATGCCCACCATTCCGGCTTTCTGGGCCATCTGGGCATAGTAGGCAAGGGCTCCGAAATGGTTCGCTCCCTTGATGCAGACAATTCCCACACCGTTCTTTCCTGCCTTGGCAATCGTCTCCTCCATGCCAAGGTATCCGATCACCTGACCGGCCGAACGCTTTCCGTCCCACACGGCGATTGTCCCGTTGTCCCTGACGACCTCGTATTCAACATTGGCCTTCATCTCTCCGGCCCTGATCATCCTGAGATATCTGGGTGCAGCCACAATTCCATGTGTCATGACACCCCGCTGATCGGTCTCCACCAGAACTTTTGCCATGATCTGAGCTTCCTGGGCATTCATTCCGAGTTTACCGAAAAGCTGTGCGATTACTTCCCTTGTCTCCGATACCTTGATTTTGACCATATCCCGATCTCCTCCCCTTGAGTCAGTTCCAGACTTTCAGCTGAAACAGGCCTTCTCTATTTCCGGCAGAATCTTTATGTCCGCGGGGGCCCAGTCGAAGTCATAAAGCTGACCCCTCTCTATCCATCGGCTGTCCACATGTTCCTCAAGAACAGGGTCCCCTCCCTTCAGATGGCAGAGGAACACATGCATCGTCAGATGAAAAGTCTCATACTGATGTCTGACGGTTGCTATCAGCCTGTCCACATCGATTTCGGTCTCAAGCTCTTCCTCTATCTCCCGGACCAGAGCCTGCTGCGGAGTCTCTCCCGGTTCGATCTTTCCTCCGGGAAACTCCCATTTCAGGGCAACCTCGCCCTTGTCCGGACGCCTGGCAATGAACAGCCTCCCGTCCTTCATTATGGCTGCGCCGACTACTTCAATGCTCTTCATCAGTAGACCGAGCCCGGAGTCTCGTTCTCAATGACCACCGTGTCGCTGACCAGATCGTGGATCATGGAGCTTGTCTTGGTGACGAACAGCAGTGCGACGTTCGCAATCATCAGGATGAAGATGATTGCAAAACCTATGATCCCAGGACCGTTCATGATTCCGATCGCGTTGAAGATTGTAATAAGGATCAGGAAAACCGGAATCATGGTCTCGATCAGATATTTTCCGACAAACGTCCTGAGAATGAGCGAAACCACGGTCACATCGGAACCGTCCTTCTTCACCACGGCAAGACCGAATCCCTTCTTTCCCAGAGTCCGGCCGTTCTTGAGAAGCAGCGGAACAAAGAACTCGAGAATCAGGAATCCAAGAAGAAGCGAAAGAGCCGTGACGGTGATTATGATCCTGACCAGGGCACTGAGGGCACCGAGTATCTCCATATCGGAGTTCATTGCCTCTACGGCGACCTCGTATCTGGCCTTTGTAGCAGGTTCAAGAGCCTCGTAGTCTTCCTGAGAGACAATCTGGTCGAACTTAACGTCATACTTCTCGGCATAACGCTCGATTCCCGAGGTATATGTGTCGATGTGCTTCCTGTAGCCCATGACGTTCGCAAGAAGGAACGCAAGACCCACGGCAACAATCAGAAGAATGATCCCATCCAGAAGGAAAGCGGAAGTCCTTTTCAGAAGACTCCCCTTTTTGTATTCGGTAGTCATAGCGTAACTATAGCCAAGGACAGCCATGCAATCAAGTTGAAGTGTTTGCCAAGCCCTGCATTTATGCTATCATCAGTCCAGCACGCACAGGCGGGGAAAATGAACAGATTACTGATAATCAATCCGGGCTCGACATCCACAAAAATCAGCGTTTTCGACGAGGCCAGATGCCTCTTCACGGAGAGCGTCTTCCACGACGCCCCGGAGCTTCTGCTCTACCCCACAACCAACGACCAGATGCCGTTCAGAACCCGGGTCATTCTGGACATACTGGAAAAGCATGGCATCGGGATTTCATCGATCAACGTCTGGGTCGGACGCGGTGGCTGCGCATATTCCCAGAAATCGGGCGTTATGGTGATAGACAAACGTCTTGTGGACGATACCGCCGCCGACAAGGGAGGAAGCGACCACCCGGCAAAGCTCGGTGTGATGCTCGCCTACCAGTTCTGTACGCAATACGGCGGGAAGATGTACACCCTCAATCCGACGAACGTGGACGAGCTTTGCGACTACGCCCGCATCACCGGAATCCGGGGACTCTACAGACGCGCCCAGACCCATGTCCTGAACCAGAAGGCAGTGGCAAAAATCCACGCGAAAAACATTGGTAGAAGCTATGAAAGCTGCTCGTTCATCGTCTGCCACATAGACGGCGGAATCACAATCACCGCCCACAGAAACGGCAGGATGATAGACAGCACAGAAGGTGCCGGTGGCGACGGACCCTTCTCTCCCACACGTCTGGGCAGCATACCCGTCATGGAACTGGCGAACTATGCCGACACCCACAGCACGGAGGAACTGCGTGCCATGTGCTCCAGATCCGGCGGTTTTGTAAGCCATTTCGGCACATCCAACGCAGAAACGGTCCACAGGCAGATGGAGGCCGGCGACAGAAAGGCCACGACAATCTGGAACGCGATGGTCTACCAGATCTGCAAGAGCATCGGTGCCATGGCCGCCGTTCTTGAAGGCAACGTGGATGCCATAGTCCTCACTGGCGGCCTTGTCCGCTATCAGGACATAATCGACACAATCAATACCAGATGCTCGTTCATTGCACCTGTTGCATCCTATCCCGGCGAGGTCGAGCAGGAAGAGCTTGCCGGAGCTGTCCTCGACGTTCTCAACGGCAGGGACAAGGCATTCAGATACACAGGAAAACCTGTTTTCTCAGGTTTCGATTGGGACTGATTATTCCGGAGGGAGAATGTTCACATATTCAAGAAAGGCACAGTATCACGAAACCGACAAGATGGGGATCATCCACCATTCGAACTACATCAAGTGGCTGGAAGAGGCCCGCATCGCCTATATGGAGCACCTCGGCTACGGCTTCGACAAGGTCGAGCAGCTCGGCATAGTCTCCCCCGTTGCGGGAATCAACATCTCCTACAAGACCCCGGTCCTCTTCAATGAGATCGTGGACATCCAGATCGCGCTCACACGCTACAGCGGAGTCATCCAGGAAGTGTCCTACAACATCGTCAAGCAGGCCACTGGCGAGCTCTGTGCAACGGCTGTTTCCAAGCACTGCTACCTGAAGGACGGCAAAGTCGTCAACCTGAAGCACGAGATCCCCGATCTCGACCGCCTTTTCGCCTCAGAGCTTGTCAAATAGCGGTTTGGCAGACGGCATAGGCATCCGATAATTGACTTTTTGAACAGTTATAGAGAATATATACATACAAGAAATTAGCATAAGGAGATTTCTAGATGAGCAATATTGATCAGATCATCGCAAGGGAAATACTTGACTCACGCGGCAACCCCACAGTTGAGGTTGATGTCATCCTCGAAGACGGTTCTTTCGGCCGTGCAGCAGTACCTTCCGGCGCATCCACAGGTGTCCACGAGGCAGTCGAGCTCCGAGACGGAGACAAGAAGCGCTATCTCGGCAAGGGAGTCCTCAAGGCTGTTGACAACGTCAACAACATCATCGCTCCGGCAATCGAGGGTATGGATGCCCTTGATCAGGTCGCAATCGACCGCGCAATGATTGCTCTTGACGGAACACCCAACAAGGGTAAGCTCGGTGCAAACGCAATCCTGGCAGTTTCAATGGCAGTTGCACATGCAGCAGCCGAGTATCTCGGTCTGCCGCTTTACAAGTATCTTGGCGCCTTCCACGCCTGCGTCCTCCCCGTTCCGATGGCAAACATCCTCAACGGCGGTGCACACTCAGACAACAAGGTTGACTTCCAGGAGTTCATGGTCATGCCTATCGGAGCAACAAGCGAGAGAGAGGCAGTCAGAATGACAGCTGAGGTCTTCCACAACCTCAAGAGCGTCCTCAAGGCAAAGGGATACAACACAGGCGTTGGTGACGAGGGTGGTTTCGCACCGGATCTCCAGTCCAACGAAGAGGCCCTCGAGGTCATCATGGAAGCCATCAAGAAGGCCGGTTACACAGCTGGCAGAGACGGCGACTTCATGATCGCTCTCGATCCCGCTTCATCAGAGCTTTATGATGAGAAGACAGGTCTGTACGAGCTCAAGTGGACAACACACGAGAAGCTCACATCAGCACAGATGGTCGATCTCTGGGAGTCCTGGGTCAACAAGTATCCTATCATCTCAATCGAAGACGGTATGGCCGAGGATGACTGGGAAGGTTGGAAGATGCTCACAGACAGAATCGGAGACAGAGTCCAGCTCGTCGGTGATGACCTGTTCGTCACCAACCCGGCAAGACTCCAGATGGGTCTGGACAAGGGTGTTGCAAACGCAATCCTCATCAAGGTCAACCAGATCGGTACTCTCACAGAGACATTCGAGGCCATCGACCTCGCAAAGAGAAACGGTTATGTCTCAGTTGTCTCACACAGATCAGGAGAGACCGAGGACTGCACAATCGCTGACCTCGTTGTCGCTCTCGAGACCGGTGAGATCAAGACCGGTTCAATGAGCCGTTCCGACAGACTTGCAAAGTACAACCAGCTCCTCAGAATCGAGGAAGAGCTTGGCGACATTGCAAAGTATGCCGGCCGCGGAGCTTTCAGAGTACTGTAAGCCCTTCGCTCTCAAGCCTTTCAAGCCCGGGTGGTCCGCCACTCGGGTTTTTTATTTGGAAAAGCTTTGATGCTCGACCGCTCCGGTGCTCCAGTGCTCCAATGCTCATGTCGTCGAAAATCGCAACTCATTACATTGCAATGAATTGTTTTCAGACATTCTTTAAACCCATCCTTCGGATGCTCCTGTGCTCATGAATTTATGCAGGAGCATCGGAGCATCAGAGCATGAAAAACCCCACCTCCTTGAGACCTTCTGATATATCAGTCCATAGTAATTTTATATAATATAACAAGTTATTCAGACAACACTACCATCGGAGCATCGGAGCACGTGAGCATCAGAGCACCGGAGCGGCACAGCATCTGCGTTGAACGTTGAACTTACCAGCGTTTCATGTTCTTTTCGAACTTGGCACAGAATGATCGGCGTAATTCCTCCGCCGATATCCCGAAACAAAGCATGACATCCGTGTAGTGCATCAGCACATCCGCCATTTCCTCGATTCGGTCGCTCCGTATTTCCTGGTTCGTGCTTATCTCTTCCGTGCCATGCTTCTTGATGATGTCGATGACCTCTCCGATTTCCCCGACCATCCAGAGAAGATGACTCTTGCTGCACTCAGGACCGATGGGTTCCCATTTGTCCTTGTATCTTTCCTGCAGTGCTTCCTGCATCCCGAGCATTTCGCCGACACCGAAATCGTTGACCATATTGTTCACATATCCTTTGTTCCGTAAGGTTTGTTCCAGGACCCGATTTCTATCAGGTTACCTTCGGGATCGGCAATGTAGCAGGTCCTTTGTCCCCAAGGTTCCAGTTCCGGCTCAAGCACCGGTGTCGCTCCGTTCTCCACAGCTTTCCTGAAGGCTGTGTCCACCTCTTCGAAAGTGTCGACATAGAGCGCAAGCTCGGAGTGTCCGTTCAGACCTTTGACATATTCATACCTATGTCCTGTCAACTTTTCGAAGTCGTCTCTGCCATACAGGAGGAACAGCGTTCCGTCCTTCACCAGGTATACATTGTTAGTGTCCTCCGGCTCCTTTATCTCGAAGCCGAGGACATCCCTGTAAAAGCGGATCATCTTCCCCATGTCCTCGACAAGGAGACCAAAACCATCCAATCTCATATCCGTTCCTCCTGAAGAGCCTATCATACTGCAAAAGCTATTTCTTATACACAGGTTCGTTGATGCGGCAGGCAGTGGTGGTGCAACTTTCCACGTCCCAGTCGGTACAGTTGACCAGATAGCGCAGTTGCATGATGCTGAGGTCCAGGTATTTCGCTATGGTGTCTATGTCCACTCCCAAGTCGGACATGTGGTAAGCCACATCCCTCAGAGCCTTCATGCGACCCCTTCTCTCGCCCTCTTCCAGACCGGTAAGAATCATGTTCATCTGAAGACTGTTCTCATAACTCATCATAGCGGCACCCCTCCGACAACTGTCATTATGGCACCGCAGATACCGGAGATATAGGGAAAAAAACGAAACCACACAAAAAAATCAGTTCAGAGCCAGAACCTGCCTGATAACCGAGTTCTCAAGGCTTATGAGACCCGGATCTTTTGAAAGAATCGCATCAACCTCATCGCGGGCTGTGGCCATCATGGAGACATCCTTCTCAAGATCCGCATACTTCAGATGCAGGAATCCGCTCTGCCTCAAACCTGACAGTTCTCCGGGACCACGGATCTTGAGGTCCTCCTCCGCTATCTCGAAACCGTCGTTGGTGCGTCTGAGAACGGAGAGCCTCTTCTTTCCGTCTTCTGTGATGGTTTTCTCGTAGGCCAGGAAGCACCAGCTCTGAAGAGAGCTTCTTCCGACACGTCCGCGCAGCTGGTGAAGAGCCGACAAACCGAAATTCTCGCTGTGCTCTACAACCATGCATGTGGCATTGGGAACATCGATTCCAACCTCCACAACGGATGTAGAGACCAGATAGTCCAGCTTTCCTGCGGCAAAATCATTGAGGATCCTGATCTTGTCATCTTCGGGAAGTCGGCTGTGGATGAGGGTCCCGCGGAACGAAGGGTACTTCTCCCGAGAAAGGAAGCTGTACATGCTCTCAACGTCACGCAGGTCGGAATTGCCTTCATCATCGATCCTTGGGTAGACGAAGTAGGCCTGATGACCCCGTTTCATCTCCACACCGACGGCATCGTACATCTTGTCCCTTTTTGAATCGTCAACAAGGTATGTAATGACCGGAAGCCTTCCTTTGGGCATGGTCTTGATCGTCGAGACATTCAGATTGCCGAAAACAGTCAGTGCAAGTGTTCTGGGAATGGGAGTGGCCGTCATAAGAAGGACATCCGGCTCGATTCCCTTCTCGAACAGGGCCCTTCTCTGCTCGACTCCGAAACGGTGCTGCTCGTCGATGATCACATATCGGAGGTTCCGGTACTCCACATCTTTGGAGAACAGGGCATGCGTCCCGATCAGGAGGTCGATGTTTCCTGCCTTCAGCTGATCCAGCAATACCTGTCGGGGTTTTCCATGGACTTCTCCGTTGAGGAAAGCAACGGAAATGCCGCTGTCCCGGAAAAGGGCATCGGCAACCTGGGCATGCTGACGGGCCAGAAGCTCGGTCGGAGCCATGAACGCAACCTGAGCTCCGTCGCAGATGGCATGAAGCGCCGACACCCATGCGACAAGGGTCTTTCCTGAACCGACGTCTCCCTGAAGGAGGCGGTTCATGCTATCCGATCCGCTCATGTCCTTTCGGATCTCTTCAAGGACCTTGACCTGGTCATCGGTCAGGACAAACGGAAGATGCTCTATGAAACGTTTCTCTGCATCGTAGATCCGGCTTGAGATCGCCTGCCGTTTCCTCTCCACGGGAGGTCGCCTTTTGGCCTCGAGCTGAAGGTAGAACACCTCGCGGAAAGCCAGCGTCCGTCTTGCCTCTACAAGCCTTCTGTCGGATGTCGGGAAATGGATCTCCCTGAATGCCGTGTCCAGAGGCATGAGTCGGTACTTATCCATGATGGATCGGGGAATCTCGTCATCTATGTGGCCTATCGATGAGAGCACGGACTTGACGTCCCGTCTTAGGGATTTCTGAGTAAGGCTTCCGCTCAGGGCATAGACAGGAAGGATTCCCTGGTCAAGCAGCATGTCGCCGGCAATCAGGTCTTCCTCGCGTACCGGTTTCAGTTCGAACTGGGATGCAGTGAGACCCGTCCCGAACAGGGTGATGTTGGCATAAAGATGGTAGAAGCCTCCCGGGAAGACAGTCTTGGTAAGATATGCCCTGTTGAATCCCATGAGAAAGGCTTTCTGGTTGTTCTCGGTATCCCTGACAATGATTTTGACGTTCTTGCGTCCGGCTCCGAACTCACTTACGCTCTCAGCCCGAACAAAGGTGTTGGTCCAGTTCCCATCCTCGCTGTTCTGCCTTCCTATGCAGATCCTGTGGCTTCTGTCCTCGTAGCCGCGGGGTGTCATCTGAACAAGATCCCCGATGGTCTCTATTCCCAGATTGGCATAGTCCTCTCCGGATTTCTTTCCCACGCCGGTGAGTGTTCTGATGTCCCGTTTCAGCTCTCCTACGAACATTTTTCACCTGTTCAGAGCCTTATGAGGAATTTTACAAGCGCCTGGATTCCGAACTTGAGGGCAAAATAGATTACGGCATAGAAGATGATGGAAGTCAGAACCAGCTTTTGGTCATCAACCCTTGCCTTGCGGAAAAAGATTTTGTATACCCTGCCGACCGGAGCATCCAGGATGGGGTCTATGGAATTGATCAGGTTGTCGGCTCCCGGAGTCGCACTGCGTCCCAGGAAGAACCTGACTATGAGTAGAATCAGAAGCAGGATCAGAAGGAACGAGACCAGGGACGTCCAAAGCCCGTCGATGACAATTGCAATCACAATCCAGACGGTTATGTTTTCCACCCGGGCAATCACTCCCAGAACGCTCTTGAGGAGATTCAGAATCACGAGGGCAAGAACAGGTGTGAAATCCAGCGTCGAGCGGCGCAGGGATCTGACGCCTCTGAACATGCCCAGATAAGGATCGCAGAGCCTGCCCAGGAACGAATCGGCGGAATCCAGGAAAGAAGGACCTTCCTGTGGGTTGTACCCGTATTCAGCACCCATGTTCCAACCGCCGCGACGTTTGATCATGACGGCCCAGGACACGATTATCCTCACCAGAATCAGGGTGGAATAGAATCCGACTACAACTGATGCAAACGAACAGATTTTCCTTACTGTCTCCATTTCCTTCCCCCTGTCTCAGGCCGAATATACATCATAGACGCTCTGGCATTCCTTGAGACCCGCCAGAAGCTCCTTGCTTCCGTCCACGCCGAACTTGTCGCCGGCAACGATCTTTCTCGGACGGCCTGAAAGCTTTCCTTCCTCATCCGTTCCCGGATAGACGACAAACGAAACCTCCGCCGTTCCTCTGTGCTTCAGAAGAATGCTCCTGATTTCCCTGAGAGCCTCACGTCCGCCGTAAAGGCTCTGGTCAACCTCAATCCATATCTTCTTGGCCCGTTCCGGTTTCATCTGGTTCGGATCTCCGTAGACCACATCGGCAACGAACCCCATCCTGTCGTTGTAGGACTTGAAGTTTCCGTGAAGACCGATGATCTTTCCGGTCTCTATTCCCAGAGAGCACATGGCCCACTGCTTCGGGAAGATCGTCGCCTCCAGTTTGCCGTTGTAGTCCTCGACAGTCAGGCGTCCCATCTTTCCGCCGGCCTTGGTCTGGATCTCCGTCTTTTCGGTGACCATACCGATGAAATCGTATTTCAGGCCCTCTACAATACGTTCCGGTCTGGAGAGGTCAAGTTTGACGCAGTTCTCCCAAACGGTTTTATAGGTGTCCAAAGGATGGCCTGAAACGTAGAAACCAAGATATTTTTTCTCTATCTCAAGCTTATCCAGGAAACCGTAATCCGGCTGGACCTTTATCTCGAACGAGTTGACGCCCTCATCCTCCGCACCGAAGAGGAGGTTCTGTCCCATGCTCTGGGCATCCTTGTCCTCCTTGACGGACTTGATGGCCATCTCGAAGTTGGCGAGCATGGTCGGTCTGTTATAGCCGAAGCAGTCAAGGGCTCCCGCATTGATCAGTCCTTCAAGAACTCCCGAGTTCAGGACCCTTGCATCGCTTCGTCTGATGAAGTCCATGAAGTCCTTGTACGGTCCGTTGGCCTCGCGGTCTTCAAGAATGCTCTGGACTGTCGGAGCACCTACTCCCTTGATGCCGGCAAGCCCGTAGATGAGCTTTCCGTCCACGACGTTGAAGTACAGGTCCGACTGGTTGATGCTCGGAGGCAGGATCTCGATACCCTGGCCTTTGACGTAGTCCAGATACTCCTTGTACTTGTCTCCGGATCCGATCTCGTTGGTCAGGTTCGCAGCCAGGAACTCGGCCTTGAAGTTGCATTTCAGATAGGCGGTCCTGTATGCAAGGACCGTGTAGCACACGCTGTGGCTCTTGTTGAAACCGTATTTGGCAAACGGCTCAAGCATGTGGAAGATCTCGGCGGCATGCTCTTCGGAGTGTCCCAGCTTCATCGCGCCCTTTATGAACTTCTCACGCTGGGCAGGCATCTCCTTGACTTTCTTCTTTCCCATTATCTTTCTGAGGGTGTCTGCTTCTCCCAATGTAAAGCCGGCGATTATCTGCGCAACACGCATGACCTGCTCCTGATAGACAATGACCCCGTATGTAGGTTTGAGAAGGTTCTCCAGAGAAGGGTCCGGATAATGGATGGGAATCCTGCCCTGCTTGGAGTCGATGTATCTGGGAATGTATTCCATCGGGCCCGGACGGTACAGGGAAACCATGGCGTCAAGCTCATCGAACCTTGTGGGCTCCAGCAGCCTGAGGTTCTTCTGCATGCCCGGACTTTCAAGCTGGAACACCATCATGCTGTCTCCCCTGGACAGCATGTCGAACGTTGCCTTGTCTCCGTCGGGGATGTTCTCCACATCGAAATCCGGAATCCTTTTTCGGATGAGCTTTTCCGTGTTCTTTATCAGAGTAAGGGTCTTCAGGCCAAGGAAGTCCATTTTGACAAGACCGCAGCGCTCGAGGTTGTTCATCGTGTACTGCGTGGAGATGCCGCCGGATTTGGGATCCTTGTACAGCGGGACATAGTCCTTCAGCGGGGTCTGTCCAATGACAACTCCGCATGCGTGGGTGGAGACATGTCTTGAGAGGTTCTCAAGCCTGAGGGAGACATCGAACAGCTCCTCGTAGACTCCGCCCCTGGCCCTGACCTCCTGAAGTTCGGGGGAAACCCTGATGGACCACTCCAGCAGCGATGTGACATGCTCGGCCTTGGCCTCGTCCGGAAGGACATCGAGAATGTACTTCGTGATCCTGTTGGACTCGTCGAACGGGATGTCCAGAACACGGGCCACATCCTTCACGACAGCCTTCGCCTTCAGGGTTCCGAAAGTCGCTATCTGGCCCACCCTGTTCACACCGTAATGATCGGTGACGTAGTCAATGACGCTCTGTCTTCCTTCATAGCAGAAGTCGACGTCGAAATCGGGAAGAGAGACACGTTCGGGGTTGAGGAACCTCTCGAACAGCAGGTCATGGGCTATGGGATCCACGTTAGTTATCTCGATGCAGTAGGCAACCATCGATCCGGCTCCGGATCCACGTCCTGCCCCTACCGGAACATTGTGGGTCTTTGCCCAGTGGATGTAGTCGCGGACAATCAGATAGTAACCGTCGAATCCCATCTTGAGGATGACACCCAGCTCGTAGCTGAGCCTGTCCTCGAGAACCTTCTTCTTCTCCGGATCGCTCTCATAGCCCGGATATCTCTTCCTCAGACCGTCCCATGAAAGGGCAGTCAGGAATTCCTTGGTGTCCTTGTACTGTTCCGGAACATCTACGCTGGGAAGCCTTGGACCCGGGAAATCGATCCTGAAGTTGCACCGCTGCGCAAGCTCCACGGTATTGGAGATGGCATCCGGATACGCGGAGAAAAGCTCGGCCATCTCGTCAGGACTCTTCATATAGAATTCCTGGGTCTGGAAGCGCATCCTGTCCTCGTCGGACTTCTTTTTGCCAGTTCCTATGCACAGCAGGATATCGTGTGCGTTAGCATCTTCCCTGTCTATGTAGTGGATGTCGTTCGTGGCAATGAGCTTTATGTCCAGATCCCGGGCAAGCTTGACCAACTGAGGAAGGACCTGTATCTCCTCGGGAATGAAGTGGTTCTGAATCTCTATGTAGTATCGGTCTCCGAAAAGGTTCTTGTACCAGCGGGCCACTTCGTATGCACCTTCGACATTGCCGTCCAGAAGCTTCTGCGGAATCTCTCCGGCAAGACATGCGCAGGTGCAGATAAGACCTTCCGAATGGGCGGCCAGGACCTCGTTGTCGATCCTCGGCTTGTAGTAGAAGCCCTCTGTGAAGGCGATGCTGTTGAGCTCCATCAGGTTGTGGTATCCCTTGTCGTTCATGGCAAGAAGGATCAGATGGTAATAATGGTTTCCCGCCTCCTTGCTGGCGCGGCCGTCCGGATTGATGTAGAACTCACATCCGGGAATGGGCTGGATGTCCGCCTTCAGACAGGCGTCGTAGAAATCAAGGACGCCGAACATGTTGCCGTGGTCGGTGATGGCGAGGGCCTTCATTCCGAATTCCTTGGCCTTGGCGATGTATTTTGGGATCGAGGCGGCTCCGTCAAGGAGCGAGAAGTCGGTATGGTTGTGTAAGTGGACGAATTCGGTCATTTGTCTCCCCGATGGATATATCTGTGATCAGTATACCTAATGTAACAGAAAACGGGCAGACAGGAAAGGAAACTTCCTCTGAGAAATATCAATAGTGGGGCGGTTTCCTGTTCGGACGGGCTTCCGTGTCCAGATCCTCAATCCTGCGGTTTAGAGCCTCGTTCTGTTTCTCAAGCTTCAGCATCAGACTCTGCTGCTGAGCCACAATGTCATTCAGTTCCCTGACCGTGTCCTGGAGATAGACAAGATCTGTCTCAAGCTTGACCAAACGCTGCTCAAAATCCTTCATATGGCCCTCTTTTCTGCAACAAAACCGGCTTGTTCAAAACATAAACCCAAACATTTGTTGCAATTTGTTGCTTAATCCAAGTATACTGGCTGTGACGTTTTGTTGCAATCCAGACATCACAACAGAAAGAGGGACAAATGAAGGGAGAACGGGTAGCCCAGCTTGAACTGATACTCAGAAGCCACCCCGAGGGGTTGAGGAAATCCGACATTGCAAGACGCATCGGCGTCCACAGAAGCACCATCGGACGGTATATCGACGAGCTGAAGCAGTACAGCGAAATCTACGAGGACAACAACCTGGTGAAGATCGTTCCCGGAAGCGATGACGAGCCTCTTGCACTCAGCGTGTACGAAAGCCTCGCCCTCAACATGGGCGTTGAGATGCTCCTGAAGAACTCGGAGTTCAGGACTCCCCATCTGGCCTCAGGCCTGCGGAAAATAGCGGTAGGGATGCAGGGCTATGCCCCCAAAGTGAGCGCCGACATCATGGCCATAGCAGACCAGGTCGAGTCCGAATCCAACCTTTCCAATTCTCTGCAGAACGAGACTCTTGAAGTCTTAATCGATGCCTGGGTCTCCGGTCGTATCGTAAGAATCGTGCATACTCACAAGGAAGGGGATATCGTTTTAGATGAAGAAACGGAGCTTGCCCCCTACTTCATCGGGTTCGTTGAAAGCGACAAGGGCAGAAACCCCGTCACCGTCACGGGAAGACTCCGCCATACTACGGAGATTGTCACTCTGGACATCTCGAAGATAAAAAGCGTCACCATCCTCAACGAGACATACACGATTCCTGACAACCTCAAGGCCTTCAGACGCATGGAGACTCCGGCCTCCCCGGAATATGTCGTGGATACCATTCCTCTGACGTTGCTTGTGAAGCAGAAGAGCGCTCTGAACTCGTTCGACGCCCTCACCCATGGAGAGATCAGGACGGAGAAGAACGCCGACGGCACAAGGATCTGCAGATTCGAAGCGGAGAACTCCATCGAGCTGATTCTGAGGATCATCCAGTGCGGCGACGCAGTGGAGGTCCTTGAGCCTGTCAAGTTCAGAAACAAACTGAAGGACTATCTTGAGAACATCCTGAAGATCTACAGATAAGACTCAGACCGTCTTCTTTCTGCGGGAGTAGAGAAGGAACACAAAGGCAAGGCCTATTGCACAGACAACAACCTGCAGAACCAGCAGAGGTCTGAATTCTCCCCACATGTCGAACAGAGCCCCTTCTACAACAGCAAACAGAGCATATGAAAGCCTGACCGAGATCTGCGCCACCTGAAGGGCCACGGGATATTCGGATCTGCTGTAGACGTCCCTGGCAAGAAGAGGCGTCTGGGTTGTGGCAATCAGGGCGTTGATTCCGAACAGGAAGGATGCGAAGCAGACCAGAATCTGGCTTCCGACAATCAGGACATATGATGCGACGGCCAGAAGGACATAGCTCAGAATCGTCGTCCTCTTTGCTCCGATATAGTCGTTCAGGGCTCCGAACCCCAGCTTGAAACCCATGTTGCCGAACATGTTAAGAGAGAGAAGGAATGCGGGGGCCACAAGCGTTATTCCCCTGAACAGGCCATAAGCCGGCAGACTGTTGTTGAAGATCGTGGAGAAAGAGGCGCACGAGGCAATCATCACGATGGAGATGAACCGGAGGTCAAACGGAACGCCTTTGCCGGAGGCAACCTCCTCCTTCTCTTCCCTGAAGCCTCCGAACGGAACGCAACCCTTCTCCCTGGGATCCAGAACCATGACGAACCACTGCATCGGAACGGTCATGACGATGATCGCGATTCCGGAAATGAAGATTGCCGTCCTCCAGGAGTATCTTGCAATCATCACACCCAGAAAGGCACTCAGCAGGGCACCGAAAAGACCTGCGGACATGGATGTCATCCCCAGAGCAAAACCTGTCCTTTCCGAGAACCAGTTGGTGACTGCCAGCGGGATGAGTATTCCCGTCACATAGACGATGATGAAGCCCTGAATCACAGCACAGACATACCAGTGTGCAATCGACTTGGAGAACGCAAGGGACATCTGGGCAAGTCCGACGATTATCCCCGACAGCGGAATCAGGTATTTGACCTTGAATCTGCGGATGACCTTTGTCACAAACAGGGTTCCGATGCACTGGAAGATGTTGTTTATGGTCACATAGAGGGAAACGCTGGCCATGGAGACACCGAACTCCTCCATCACGGGGACGTAGAACAGTCCCGTACAGTTGCTCATGATGCCCAGACCCGCCCCCTGAAGCAGGCAGCAGCTGACAAGAATCAGCCAGGGATATGCCCTCTTTAATGAATCACTTCTCTCCATCTTCAACGTCCTGAAACCCCGGCTTCCAATAGTGCCCCTTCCGCCGCATTGTGTAAAGGCTCTGCAACCTCAAGAGACGGCCTGCTCTGTCTGAGAAGACGCACAAAGCACCCCCTGAAGCAGGTGTCGTTCTCCAGAAGACCACCAAGAAGGACTATGCGGCATCCGGTCAAGGCAAGTCTGTCGGAAACGGCAAGGACGTTGGACACAAGGTCTTTCGCATTGTCCCCGACTATCCTCATCGCAACCGGATCGCCGGCCGAGCAGGCCTCCTCCACGAAAGGAGAAAGCGAAGCGACGGCACGTTTGTCTTTGGAATAGACGTAGGAGATTATCGTGTTCTGGTCCACCAAACCCTTCCGTTCAGACAGCATGGATGTCAGGACGGTATGCTCCGAGCATCCGTCAATGTCTTTGGCAACCGCACAGAGAGCATCGCGCCCAAGGCCGTATGCGCTGCCGCCATCTCCAATCAGATGGCCCCAGCCCCCGCTTCGGGCACACCTTCCGTCCTTTGTCCGCCCGTAGCAAACAGACCCCGTTCCGGAGATGGCGATTATCCCCTCTTCTCCACCCAAGGCTCCTGCATGTGCGATCTCATAATCGGAAAGCAGACGCAGTCTGATTCCCGCCTTGGAAAAAGCATCCTTTGCAAGATCCTGCAGAAACCTGTTGTCGACACCGGATGCTCCGATGCAGACTCCCTGACAGGTTCCCAGGCTCTTCAGATACTCAATGATTTGATCAAGCAGATGGCAGAACGCATCCTTTCCGATACCGTTGAGATTGAAAGGACCGAACGCCTTCTTCCCTACAGGAACCCCTTCCGCAGTCCGGCAGATGACGGTGGTCTTTGTCCCGCCTCCGTCCACACCTGCAAAGAATGGGACGCTCATCCGAGAGCCTCTCTGACATGGCCTTTGGAAGT
>JBGVBT010000059.1:0-13454 GCA_045225895.1 Sphaerochaetaceae bacterium | reverse complement strand
ACAGGGTGAAAGGCAGGCCCTCATGTTCATGGGCCGGTGTGTGGCCTGATGCATCGGCAATCTTCGCACAAGCCTCAGGCGTCGGGCACCAAGGCTGAAGGCCGCGCCCCGCCTGGCATGTGCAAAGCGCTGCACAGGCAACCCACAGCCAATGAACAATCGTGTGAAAGAGTAAAAAAAGCAAGAGGCCGCTGTGTGCGGCCTCTTGTGCTTTTGTCGGACTGTGGTTCAGACTGCGGGGTTTGCGTTCTTCGCCGAACGGGCGCTCAGGATGTTCAGGACTATTACAAGTCCAACGCCGATGATTCCGATAAGGTCGGAGATTGTGCCCGGGTAGATCAGGAGAAGACCTGCCGCAGCTGCAAGGATTCTGAACGGTGTTTTGATCTTTCCACTGAGATAGCCTTCCAGACCCATTGAAACTCCGAAGAGACCGATGAGTGAAGTGATTACACTCTGGATTGCCATCAGGACTCCGTTGTTCATCAGGAGCATGGACGGGTTCAGACAGAACATGTACGGAACGATGAAAGCGGCGATTGCAAGCTTTGTGGCATTGACACCGGTCTTCATGGGATCCGATCTTGCAATGGCGGAACCTGCGTAGGCAGCAAGGGCTACCGGCGGTGTGATGTCGGCCACTATTCCGAAGTAGAACACGAAGAAATGTGCTGCAACGCGGGGAATACCCAGCTGGATCAGAATAGGAGCACAGGTGGATGCCATGATGCAGTAGTTTGCCGTTGTGGGAACACCCATGCCGAGGATGATGCAGCAGAACATCGTGAGAACCAGTGCGATGAACAGGCCGAGCATCGGATAGGGGATTGTCTCGCTGATGGAGACAATGGCTCCGATAAGCCTGGAGGCAAGGCCTGTGACCGTGATGCAGCCTGCGACCATACCGGCCATGGAACATGCGACGATGACTGTGATGCAGCTCTTTCCACCGGCCGAGAGGGACTCGACTATCATGCTTCCTGTCTTCTTTGCCGCGCCAGCTACGGACTTCTCGGATTTGAGGTGACCGGGGATGGCGACCAGGATGGCCACTGCGATGGCAATTGATGCTGAGTAGGACAGCGATCTGATGTTTCCTGCAACCAGGGTCACAAGAAGAATCAGGGGCAGAAGAAGGTAGATGTCCTTCAACAGATGTCTGAACTTTGGAAGATTGTCGCGGGGAATGCCCTTGAGTCCGAGCTTCTTTGCTTCAAGGTGGACAGAGATGAAGATTCCTGCAAAGTAGAGGACTGCCGGAAGGATTGCCCAGAGGGCAACACGGATATAGGGCTCGCCCATGTACTCAGCCATAAGGAATGCTGCTGCACCCATGATCGGAGGCATGATCTGTCCTCCTGTGGAGGCTGCGGCCTCGACTGCTCCGGCGAACTCGCCCTTGTATCCTGTCTTCTTCATCATCGGTATGGTGATGGAGCCGGTTGTGACGGTATTGCCAACGCTTGAACCGGAGACCATTCCGCAGAGGGCTGAGGAGATGACTGCGACCTTGGCAGGTCCGCCCGATGCCCATCCGACCAGGGAGTTCGCAATATCGATGAAGAAGTTTGCGATTCCTGTTCTTTCAAGGAAGGCCCCGAAGACAATGAACAGGGCAATGAACTTCGCACAGACCTGAAGAGGCGTGGACATCAGTCCGCTTGTTCCGAAGAACATCGTGTAGATGACTCTGGGAAGGTTCTGTCCGCTTGCGAAGGTGTAGATGAGCAGGGCGCCGACCACAAAGAGAATCGGAAGTCCCACGCATCTTCTGCACAGCTCGGCCATGACCAGAATGGAGATGATTCCGATCGCCAGATAGAAGACCGCACCCTTGATGGCTGTTTCGCTTGCCGGGTTTATCTTGCTGGCGGACGTGATTGTCATGACCAGACGGTTGTAGTTGAGGCAGTAGTAGAAGAAACAGAAAGCTCCCACGGCCATGATCACAATGTCATACCACGGGATGAAGTTTTCCCTTACGTGCTTCTTGGATGCCGGATAGGTGAGGTATCCCATTATCACACTGAATCCCAGAAAGGCTGTAAGCCTCACTGGGATGTCAGCTGTGGAGAACAGCGTGGACCATATGCAGTAGACTGAAAACAGTGCTGTAATGACCGTTACTGCTTTCTTCGGGATGCCCGTCCAGATCCTTGTAGCGGATTCCTTGTCATATTTCCGCATGATTTCATCAGCGGACATCTCTCCATGTTTCTTTTCAGACATCACTTCGACCCATATGTCCCTGCAGGGATTGTGTACTTGCTGTAGAACGGGGATGCGGCGATAAGTGAATCGGCATGTGCATCATCGATGTTGACCAGGAAGACTGTCTTTGCGGTGGCGAGGTCTGTGATGGCTGTTGTCGGAGCACCTGCAACGATGAATGCTGCATCGATCTTACCGTCCTTGAGGCTGTCAGCTGAATCGCCGAAGCTCTGGTAGACTGCCTTGATGTCTTTCTCTGTCAGGCCATAGGCTGTCAGGACATCGATAGCGTTGAAGTAGACACCCGAACCGACAGCTCCGATGGAGACTGACTTGCCCTTGAGGTCTGCGCCGCTAGTGATCGAGCTCTTTGTTGTGACGATCTGGACCTGCTCCATGTAGAGGGCAGCGACAACGCTGAAGCCCTTGACCGGAGTGTCGAACAGTCTCTGGCCGTTGAAGGCATAGCTCATGACATCGGACTGGACAAAGCCGAGCTGGACATCGTTGGATGTCAGATCCTCGATGTTGGCCTTTGAACCGCCGGATGTGACTGCTGTGACTGAATACGGGGTGTTCTTTGTGACATAACCTGCCAGAACGCTTCCGAATCCGTAGTATGTTCCTGTGTCACCACCGGTTCCGAATGCCAGTGAAGATACCTTGCCGTTGCCGGCTCCGTCCTTGACGGAAGCAACGTTGTAGCCTTTCTCTGCGAAGTACTTTGCTGCGCCCGGATGGTACGGGACTGCTGTGACAGAGGATGCGAATGCAAGGTCAAGCTCCTTTCCCTTTGCATGCTGTGCTGTGATAGCGTCCTTGTTCTCGAAGATCGAGGAGACGATAGCGTAGATTTCGTCTGTCGGGACATCATCACGTGCAATTACAACTGCACCGACTGCAACTGTATGTGTATCTACGTTTGCAGCGCTCTTTGAGACGTCAACTGCGGTTTCGTTGGATCCGCCTGCGAATACCATTGAAATTGAGAAAAATGCGAGAACCAATAAGTAAGCTATTTTTTTCATGTAATTCCTCCTGCATTTGAATGAAAATGTAGCAAAAATGCAAAAAAATTCAAAACACTATTTTCCAAACAAATGTGGATACTTGCCACAACCATTTACTTGTGGTTATCATGGGCTATGAACTTCCTCGCACTCACATATTTCAAGACCGTGGCGGAAGACCTGAACATCACCCACGCAGCCCAGAAGCACTACATCTCCCAGCAGGCTCTGAGCTCGCATATCCGCAATCTGGAGAACGAGCTGGGTGTCAGGCTCTTCGACCGCAACCCCCGTCTTTCGCTCACCGATGCGGGACGATGCCTTTACGAGGCCGTACAAGGCTTTGACGCCATCAACAGCAGTCTGAACGCGCAGCTGAACAACATCCGCAAGGAGGAAAGGGGAGAACTGAGGCTGGGCCTGTCGTTCACAAGGGGTCAGTTCATCCTCCCTCTGGTCCTTCCCCGTTATGCCCTGGATCATCCCCATGTCCACATAAGCATATTCGAGGAACATTCGAGCAACCTCATGGAGCGCCTCATCCGTGGTGAGCTCGACTTCTGGATCACCGCCGACAACCCCGACATCGAAGGTCTTTCACGGGACCCTCTGTTCGAGGAGCACTTCTTCATAGTCATTCCGGAGAAGGTTCTGATCAGTACAGTGGGGGATAGGACGGCCCAGAAGATCCTGTCTGCCGGGCCCGGGGACTTCAGGATCGAGGATGTCATAGACTGTCCGTTCGTTCTGCTGAACCCCGGAAACAGAAGCAGGGACAAGTTCGACAACGCACTGCGCAGCCGTAAGCTCACTCCGAAGATCATCCTTGAGACAGATAATTCCCAGACGGCCTTTGCCCTTGCCCAGAAGGAGATGGCACTCACCATCTATTCGGACATGTTCCTGAGAAACTATGCAGGGGAGCTGAACAGAAATGTAAGGATAATTCCTCTGGACAACTGCATGCCGGCGGATGTGCTTCATGTCTACTACAAGGACGATAATGCAAAAATCCGCTACAAAAGCAGCTTTCTGGACAATCTTCACGGTGCGTTCGTCACCCGATAGACTGGAACAAGCAGACGTTTTGGGAGAATAATTGAGCCATGACACAGCTTCTTATTCTTTGTCCGCTTATTTTTCTTGCCGGTTTCATTGACTCCATTGCCGGTGGAGGAGGGCTGATAAGCCTGAACTCCTATCAGGCCGTCGGAATCAGGGACCAGTTCGCTCTGGGAACCAACAAGTTCTCGTCCCTCATCGGCGGTACCGTGGCATCCATCAACTACATCAGGACGGGAAATGTCCACCTCCCAAGTCTGATTCCGTCGATGGTGGGTGCGCTGGCAGGTTCCTATTTCGGCAGCAAGGTGGCTCTTGGACTCAACCCCAGGACATTCAATCTGGTGATGCTGTTCGCAACCCCGGTAGTGGCGCTTCTGGTGTTTTTCAAAAGGGATTATTCAACCCACGAGCAGAAGACCAGATCCAATGCGGTCTACATGATTCTGGGAGCCCTGATCGGCCTTGTCGTGGGGTTCTACGACGGATTCTACGGTCCGGGAGCCGGGATGTTCATGCAGTTCGGATTCATAATGATCGCAGGTCTTGAGGTCAGGAAGGCATGCGGAAACGCAAGGCTTGTGAACTGGTGTTCGAACGCCGCGGCCCTTTTCAACTTTGTCAGATACGGAGTTGTTGTCTACGAGGTCGCGATCGTCTGTGCCCTGTTCTCCATTCTCGGAAACCTCATAGGAAGCCATCTTGCCATCAAGAAGGATGTGAGGATCGTTCGTCCTGTGATGCTAATTGTCACAGGTCTTCTGTTCGTTAAGCTGATAATAGACTATCTGAGCTGAACAAACAAAAAGAGAGGCCGGAACCGGCCTCCCACGAACAATCGCGTTCCGAAATCAGAACATGAATGTGACTCCGACAGCTGCAGTGCACTTGAATGCGAATGCTGAACCGCCGACAGAGTGGGTCTCTGTAGTGGTATGGGTTCCTGCAGTGCCTTCTTTTTCGCTGGTAGCTATTGAAACTACATCAGAACTGATGAACATGAAATCAGGATGGACTGTGAGGCCGACGGAGAAACCTTCCGAGAACTTGTAGCCGACCTTTCCATAGAGACCCGCACCGAACGAGGAGATGCCCACTGTTGCCGAGGTGGAGACATTTTCATCCTTGTAAGTCGCAAAAAGACCTGCATATGAGTATGCCAGTCCGGCACCGACCTGGAGGTCGAGTTTGTCCATGTTGAAGTCATAGGCTACACCTGCGTGGTGTGTTGTGGAAATCTGGACGGAAAAATTATCCGGGTTTTTGTAGTCGAAATCAGTTCCGGCAATGAAACCAATCGATCCGTCGTAGTAGGCGAGGAAGTGGTCTGAGAAATTGTAGGTGACTCCTGCTGCAACTCCGAACGCATGTCCTCTGAGATAGGCATCAAGAGCCTCTCCGTTCTCATCAACGGCTCTCTGATTGACAAAGTCATAGGAAGCACCGGCACTTACGGTGAATCCGGCCTTTGCGAAGGCAACTGAACACAGTGCCAAGAGAATCATAAGAATTGTAATAGTTTTCTTCATTTGCGTTTTTCTCCTTAATCTGCAAACCATAGAATTCGAGTGGAATAATCTCCACACTGTAAACAATCGTCTTGCCCGAAAGTTACACGAAAACCGGATTCTCTGCAAAACTCCCTTATCGGCTTCATGAGCGTGACAGGAGGAAGAAAAAGCAAAGACGGAACAATGCGTCTTGTTTTCAAGTTTTAACCCTCAGGCCCCTTTCCTGGGGATAATCGGATCATCCCAGGGCACGAACCATAGTATCTCAGTTTTGGTTTTGTCAGTCAATCTAAATTTTTAATGAACTGAATGTAACTGCTCTGGTTCGGGTCGTATGTATTGACGTTTCGAAAACAGCCATTCTGTGTTACTGTATCATTGACCCGTTTCGGATTCTCGCGGGGAAGGGCTGGAAATATGAAGATAAAGAGAATAGTTTTTGCCATCATGATCCTGATTGTAATGGTTCCTGTTGCCTGTTTTGCCGCCTCTAATACGTTCGAGGGCTTTGAGGCGGAGGACTACAACGGGCAGAAGGTCACAGCCGACATCTTCAGGGACTATGAAGTCACCATGGTGAACATTTTCACCACCTGGTGCGGTTACTGCATCAGGGAGATGCCGGATATCGAGAAGCTCTACAAAGATCTTCCCGAGGGATCCAATATCGTGGCCATCTGTGCGGATGCCTATGATGTTCCGGACGATCTGAAGGACATAGTGGACCATCTGGGTCTGGACTTCACCATCATCAAGATGGACATTGAAGACCTTCTGGAAATCTACGGGGTACTCGGTTATCCCACCACGGTTTTCGTTGACAGGACAGGAAAGATCATTGCCTCCGTCTCGGGAGCCAAGACGTATGCCATGTACAAAAACGCCATTGTGTCGTTGCTGAACAGGAAGTAGATGATGACCGCAAGAAGAAAGAACATCCTGAGAATCGCTCTGATACTGGCTGCTGTCCTTTTCATAATTCTGGGTGTGTTCAGAGAAGAGGCGAACGTTGTCCTTGCCAAGGCCAAGGCGATATGCTTTGCCTGCATAGGGCTGAACTGAGGTGATATAATGGCCGAAAAACCCTTGGATCATGAAAAAAGGCGGACGGCAATCCAGATTGCAGCTACCGTTTTCTTCAACGGTTATGTTGCGGGATTTGTCAAAGGTCAGATATTCAAAGGCAAGACCAAGCTGCTCTGCGTGCCGGTTCTGAACTGCTATTCATGTCCTGGTGCCATGGGTGCATGTCCCATAGGATCACTTCAGTCCGTCCTGAGCAGCAGGAAGTTCCGCTTCAGTTTCTATGTTCTCGGATTCCTCATGCTGTTCGGGATCCTTCTCGGACGTCTTGTCTGCGGTTTTCTTTGTCCGTTCGGTCTTCTACAGGACCTTCTGTATAAGATTCCGGTCAGAAAAAGGAAGGTCAGCGCCAGGGCGGACAAGGTTCTAAGGTATCTGAAATATGTGGTTCTGGCGGTTCTGGTGATCCTTCTTCCGATTATGATCCGCGACGAGATGAACATGGGAGACACCTGGTTCTGCAGATACATATGTCCGGCCGGCACTTTCGCCGGGCTTTCCCTGCTTGCAACGAATCCCGCTCTTTCCAGTGCCCTGGGCTTCCTGTTCAGCTGGAAGATGTGTGTCCTTCTCATAGTCATCATTTCATCTACACTGATTCACAGACCTTTCTGCAGATATCTGTGTCCGCTCGGAGCTTTCTACGGTCTTTTCTCAAGGTTCGGACTGTATCAGATGCACTTCGACAGCTCCAGATGCACAGGCTGCGGAAAGTGCGAGAAAGAATGTCCCATGGATGTCAGATGTACGCAGGACATCAACAGTCCGGAATGCATAAGATGCGGCAAGTGCAAAGCCTCCTGTCCGGCACATGCCATAACCTCCTCATTCGGTTTCGATTTCAAGGACAGGTGAGGGAACATGATGACAATCAAGGCAAAGGACGGAGACAACCTGAACAGAATTCTCAACACCGCAACCGACGGAACTCTTATTGTCGAGTTGCCCTCCGGATGTGTTTTCAGACAGAAGGTCCGCATCGAACGTGATGATATTGTTGTGATCGGAAACGGATCGAGAATTGTCTGGGATGACCACAACGGAATGAGACCGGGTTTCGGGACCGGTGACAGTGCCACGTTGACAATCTGCGGCAGCCGTACGGAATTCAGGAATCTGATTGTCGAGAATGATTTCGATTACCTGGGAAACGGAGCAAAGGAGGGTGAGGACACGAACAGGATGATGGGACGTCAGGCGGTTGCCGTCTTCACCAGACCGGAATGCACCGATGCCGTCTTCGAGGACTGTACATTCATCGGCTGGCAGGACACCCTTTTCACTGACTGCGCCGAGAGCAGATTCGAACGGTGCTTGATTTACGGCAATATCGATTTCATCTTCGGAAGAAGTCACGCTGTCTTTGACGGATGCACCGTCATCTCTACCGGCCCGGGATTCGTCGCGGCTCCGTCAACTGCGGAAACCAGGGAAAAGGGCCTGTGCTTTGTGAATTGCACAATCACATGCACGGACTCCGTGGAAGACAGAAGCGTATATCTTGCCAGACCCTGGCATCCCAGCGAGCGTAACGACACAAACAGCTGCGTCTCTTTTGAGAACTGCACTGTGGACCGGCACATCAATCCCGGGCTCTGGGATTCGATGTGGGACAAGAAAGGACACAACCACCTTCCTTCGGAAAACAGGTTCTACATTGACAAAAACACCTTGGCCAGCATCCGCTGAACAACGGTTTGGTGCGTTTTCTGTTGATTCTTTGTCACCTTTGGTGTAGATAATTGAGTAAATGAATATCGAACAAAGAATAACAAGAAACAGATGTCTCGGAGCCATGATAAGCTCCATAGTGGTTGCTGTCTGCGTCTGCGTAGGCGTGACAATGAACCTCACAACCCTGTATGACGTCAATTTCGACCATATGGGTCTGCGCACCTTCTGCATGTTCACAGTGAACTCCAACATCTTCTGCGGAATAGCGATGATGCTGACCATTCCCTATACAATAGACGGGATGAGGAAAAAGGACTTCCATCTGCCCAACTGGATGGTGAACTTCCTGCTGATGGGTGTCACCGCCGTAGGTCTGACATTCCTGGTTTCCCTGTGTGTCCTTGCACCGGTCAAAGGCTTTGTCCTGATATTCACTGGCTCCCGCTTCTTCCTGCACGGCCTGTGTCCGATTCTTGCAATCATTGCATTCTGCTACATAATCACAAACCATGTGATCTCGATCAAGGAATCCCTGATAGCGCTGCTTCCCGTGATGCTCTATGCCATGGTCTATTACTTCATGGTTGAGATCCTCGGACCGGACAACGGCGGATGGGATGATTTCTACGGGTTCTTCACACGCATACCGTCCTGGATCTCACTGGTGTCCTTCATGCCTCTGACTTTCGGCGTCGCAACAGCCATCAGGCTGCTTCATAACAGAAGCTGCAGACGCCAGATGCAGTGGAAGGCGTCCCTCATAAAATCCGAGTTCTCAGACAAGACCATCAGAGAACAGATTGTCTATGTTGCAGAGGGCCGCCGCAGCGGCAAGAAAAACGGAAGCATAGTCATTCCGGTTCCTCTGATCCAGATCATGATCAGAGACAGCGGCGATGAACTGGGTCTGGAGGAAGCCTGCGATATTTATCTGAACACCATCCTCCAAACCCCGGAATCTACTCAGCGGATGTGAATCTGGAGCCGTCACCTCTTATGAGACCTTCTCTATAAAGGCGGTTATGTCAGTACTCTGATGAACGGATTCGGCAAGAACTATGCACTTGATTACGATGGAACCTTCCTTGTGGGAGGCACCTTGAGGTTTGCTGATCTTGTGACATTCAGGGCCGGACTCCATCATTTCTCAAGGCACTACGGAGATGAGATCCTTGACCAGTACTACTATACTACCTGATGGGACCGGTGGAGTACGTAAGGGACAACTCCTGGGTCATCGCGCTTCAGGCGGACATGCCCTTTGGTCTGATGGTGTACGGGGAGATGGAGATTCCGATGAATCCAAGCTGGCTCAGACCTCTTGCCCATTGTCCGGCGGATTATAAGAATCCGGACTGCGTATCGGTAGGTTTTTCTATCATCTAGACGGTTTGAAAGTTCCTCCTCTGTGTAGTATTCTTATCCTGGGAGTTCATATGTTCAAACAAGAGGTTCTGGACCGTTTTCTGAGATATGCAGTTGTTGACACGATGAGCGATGAGAGCATCGCCGACAGGAAGCATCCTTCCACCGAAGGTCAGTGGGATCTTCTGAGACTTCTTCAGAAGGAACTCAGGGATCTTGGTCTTTCCGACGTGGAGCTTGACGGGAACGGGTATCTTCTTGCCCGTATTCCTGCAACGGAGAGAGGTATTCCCTGCATTGCATTCAGTTCCCATGTGGATACTGCGGACGATGTCCAGGGAAACCATGTACGCCCAGTGGTCAACGACTACAAAGGCGGCGACATTGTCCTGAAGAACGGCCTTGTGATCGAGGCCGCCAAGAATCCGGACCTTGAGCAGTATGCCGGATCCAAGATTGTGACATCAGAAGGCGACACCCTTCTGGGCTGTGACGACAAGGGCGGCGTTGCCGAGATAATGACGGCCGTCTCGTACCTTTGCAGCCATCCTGATATCAGGCACGGAGAGATTGAGATCCTGTTCTCGCCGGATGAGGAAACGGGGTTCGGAATGGACTTCTTTGATGCAGAAAAACTGCATTCCAAGGCATTCTATACCATCGATGGCGGCGAGCGTTACAGTGTGGAGCTTGAGTGTTTCAACGCCGCAACGGTCAAGGTCCACTTCAGCGGAGTGTCGTTCCATCTGGGAGCCGCACGCGGCAGGATGGTCAACGCACTGACGATGGCGGCGTCTTTCATAACGGCTCTGCCGCAGGCCGAGAGCCCGGAGGCGACAGACGGAAGATACGGGTACTACTGCGCCCAGCAGGCCAGCGGAAATGCAACCGACATGGATGTGACGCTCTATCTGAGGGACTTCGACTACGACAATCTCCTAAGGAGGATCGAGGTTCTCAAGAGCCTTGGAAAAACAATCGAGGCCCTTTACCATGGAGGCAAGGTCACTGTGGATGCCAAGATCAGCTATCTGAACATGGGAGAGGAGGCAAAGAGAAATCCTAAGGCGGTAGATGCTATCTTCCAGGCCGGCAGGGTGCTGGGACAACCTCTGGTCAGGCAGATTATACGTGGGGGAACGGACGGGTCAAGGATCGCGCAGATGGCGAAGATTCCGTGTCCGAACCTCTACACAGGCGGATACAACTACCACAGCCGATATGAGTGGGCTGCCGTTGATGCGATGAACGACAGCGTCGCCCTGATACTTGAGATAATCAACCAGTGGGCAAAGTAAATGAGACGTCTTCTGGCGCTTGTCGCCCTTCTTGTCATAGCAGTTCTCAGTCTCGGAGCCTCTTCCATCACTTTTGTGTACGGAAGCAACATCTCTTCCATAGACATGGATGAGGATGTCGCAAACGGTCAGATCTTCACGGATGGATCCGGCAACGTCATTGCCGTCAAGGCTGTCCACCGGAATGTACCTTATGGTGCAAAGGATCCCGGAACCGTGGTTGAATTCGACAAGCTCATATCACGCGGCCCATATGAGACCGGCAGCACCCTGACAAGGCGCGGCCCCCTTCACAGCATAGGGGCATTCATCGGGATGTACCATTTCCTGGCCGGCTATTCGTTCTCCTGCGGACTGTATCCTGTATATCCCATTGTGATGGGTGGAGTAGGTTACGATCTGGGTTCCGTATTCAGCGGAGGGTCGTTCAGCTTCAACGGAGCTCTTGTCATGGCCGGAATAGGTGTCACGTTCCCGATTGCAAGGTTGTGGGACTCTACAAACACATTCATACAGAACGGCAAGCTCACATCATGGTGCGCCGCGGGAGTCTGCTTCGGAAATACCGTGACTTTCGCAAGTTCATACGGTTTCGCCTACAGACACTGTCTGGGAACCTTCCACTGGGATCTCGGTGCCTCGTGGATGTACAGGACCGGAAGTGACAACCTGATATCACCATATCTGGGTGCCGGAGTATATATCTGATGAAAAGAAGGATTCTCTCTGTCCTGGCTTCACTTCTCCTCGTCGTAATTCTCCTTTCGGGATGCCGTTCGGTGGGTGCCGTCCTCAAGTCAAACGTATCCGGACTTCCGTACTGGTATTACGAGCCGGATATGAACATAGACAAGGACAAGGTGGGAATGACGGCCGAGGGCTCGTCGACATCGCAGAGACAGGCCGAACTTCTTGCCTACAACAATGTGATCGAGAAGCTGGAGGAGAGGACGGGTTCGGAACTCAGTCAGGAAGCGTACAGGGAACTGAGCGTCCTGGGGACAATAACCGAGTATGGACTGACCATCGAGGACCGTTTTGTCATGACACAGGAAAGCCGGTACACGGTGTTCCTGCGCGTGTCCATGGACAGGAATCTCATCGAGCTGGCGACTACGGATGAGTCCAGAAGGCGGGAGGCTCTGATAAAGGAGGTCACCAGCCTTGTCCTGAACGGGGATGAATACGTCAAATCAGGACACGAGTTCAATGCCGCATCCAACTACATCAAGGCAATGGCCCTTTCAGAAGGCAGGGACTATATTAGCGACGAATACAAGTTCGACGAGCTTTATCCGGTTGTGATCGAGCTCCTTCGGAATTTGGTCATCTCCGTGGTCAATCCGCATCCTGACACAGCTTCCTGCAGCATTTCCGTCACAAGGCGTACCTACTTCGCATCATCGGTTGTTGCCTCTGCCCAGATCAAGGCCACGTATCTGGCCGAGGACAGCAGGGGGAGAATCTACAACGATTACTTTGTGTATGTCACGGGCGATGAAGGGCAGCTTATGTTCAATCCCATGAACGATTCGATTGTCAGAAAGGGTTCGGTCACGTTCGGTCTGGATCTTGATGTGGAGCTGGATCAGCTTGAAAGCGCCGTGGGTAAGGAGAAGGTACAGGAACTTCGTGAGCTTGTGGAATCCAAGGATGTTGCCTTTGAATATGACAAGCAGTATTTCATGGGAAGTCTTGCCGTGGCGGTCATTGAGCACGATGAGCTGGGATATGTCACGGAGTCCAGGGCACTCACTGACTACATGACATCCAAGTTCGTCAGAGACGGGGCAAACGCCGCAACGTTCTATGCCGAGTATGATGACGAGGAGGATGTCCATTACGAGTTCTCACATTCCGGAAGAAAAGAAGACTGCCTTCTGGTTCTGCGGATCGGAATCACGGAATCATTCCCGTCAAGGAACGGAGTGGAGGTGGTCGGTGCCGAGGGAATTGTATTCCTGTTCGAAAGCGGGTCGGATGGGCCTGCATACAGCAGTGATGTGATCTACTCGAGCGCATTCGCACAGACACACGGGGAGGCCGTGCAGGCGGCCTTCAGAATTCTTGCAGATACTGCATACACATTGGTCAAGGCGGTCTATGTTTGAAATTAGAAGAATAACCCCTATGCCGGAGTACGGCGGAGAGGCGTATCACTATGTCCATGATGTCACGGGCATGGAGGTCTTTCATATAAAGAACAGCGATACCGAGCGATGCTGCAACTTCATGTTCAG
>JBGVBT010000058.1:0-14971 GCA_045225895.1 Sphaerochaetaceae bacterium | reverse complement strand
GAGAGGGGGATTCGAACCCCCGAAGGCTTTTGACCTTACACGACTTCCAATCGTGCACCTTCGACCACTCGGACATCTCTCCAAATGACAGAATGAATATATCAGAAAGGCTGATTGACATCAAGAGTATAGCGAAAGACCGGCATAAAACCATGAAGGAACGAAAATAAGAAACAGCAGATTGCAATTCCAAAGGCTTTTAGTAAAATATAAAACACACAGAAGCACGAGGTACCGAAACATGGACAAAGAAAATTGCATCATACGTCTGGAAAAAAAGGAAGATTACAGAAAAGTGGAGGAACTGGTCAGAGACTCGTTCTGGAATGTCTACAGGCCGGGATGCAGCGAACATTACGTCATCCATGTCCTCAGGGACGATCCGGCCTTTGTAAAGGAGCTGGACTTTGTAATGGAGAACGACGGCTACCTTGTGGGGCAGAACATGTTCATGAAAACCGTCATCAACGCAGATGACGGAAAAGATGTGGAGGTCCTTACGATGGGACCCATATGCATCGCCCAGGACCTGAAGCGCAAAGGATATGGAAAGATTCTTCTGGACTATTCGCTTGAGAAGGCTGCACAGATGGGTTTCGGAGCCGTACTTTTCGAGGGAAACATAGGCTTCTACGGAAACTGTGGATTTGACTATGCCAGTAAATTCGGCATCAGATACCATGACCTGCCGGAAGGGGAGGATGCATCGTTCTTCCTGTGCCGTGAGCTGATTCCCGGTTATCTGAAAGACGTCACGGGCGTCTATCAGACACCCAAGGGATACTATGTGCCGGATGAGGAGGTGGAGAGTTTCGACCGCCTGTTCCCATACAAGGAAAAACTCAGACTCCCGGGACAGATTTTCTGAAGATGAAAACATGATAGAATGTTCCTGATCCGGACACGGCAGCGACGTAAGAGACAAACGCTAAAAGGCCGGTCAGGCCAAGCCAATTAATAAGTTTCCTGTTCATGCCGATGATATTCACGGACAATGTTGCTGTAAAGTATCAAAAAATTTTATGTCGGACATATTTTTCTTGGCTTGTCAGACATTCTCTGAGAAAATGTAAAAAAAGGAGACATGGTATGGGAAACAAGCTTTTCAAAGTGGTTTTGATTGTTGCTTCGTTGGTGCTTCTGTCTGCAGGCCTGGCCTTTGCGGCGGATAACGATAATTACCTGTTCGAGGTCAAGTTCCTTCTGGATTCCAACAAGGTTCTGGATGCAAACAATGTCCCGTTGAAGGACCTTCAGGATCTTTTTGCCGTGAAGAAGACGAACCAGAGAACCGTTCTTTATGTCGAGACTCCCGACAGAACGTTCAACAACGGCGGCTGGATCAACAGGGTCAGGGAGAAGGAAGGCAAGAAGAACGTCGAGCTGGCATACAAGAGACGCTACACCGTCCAGGGGACCGATATTGCCGGTGCATTCGACAGGGCAATCAAGGACAACCCGAGAATCACGGACGGCAGGTACGAGGCCGAGATCGACTGGGGCTATGAGAAGATGACACTGAGTTTCACAGCCGAGGTCAAGATTGACAAGCCCGCAGGAGGAATGAAGGGAATGTCGAACGATGATATCCTTTCCAACGTTCTTGCAAACATGCCTGAGGACGAGGGTGGCTGGATGTTCGCAAAGCTCAAGTCATCAAAGATTCCGAATGCCCGTTTCGCAGGTCCCGTGGATTATATCCGTTATGTCGGATCCTACAAGGACGTCGAGATTGACATCGAGGTCTGGCCTGTCAAGGACACCGTGATCACAGAGCTTTCATTCGAGGCCGAGGGTCTTGCAAACGCCGAAGCTCTCAGAAACGAGGTCATGGCAATTCTGGAGAGCCGAGGAATCCTCCTCAAGAGGGATTCGCTGAAGACTCAGATGATTCTTGACGCATTCATCTGATTTCCGACAGGAAAAAAACGGGGTTGCCGGAAAGAGCAACCCCGTTTTTATGTCATCTGAACCTGTCAGTCTCCCAGCCATCCCTTCAGGAGAGCATAGCAGACCTCCGGATAATGGCAGTTGATAATGTACATCACGTTGTCCTTTGCAAACAACAGCAGGGATGCAGCATTGCTGATCAGATTGGTGTTGTCCTTGAGGCTGGATACCAAAGAGCAGGCCGTCTCAAGCTTCTCGTCATCATATTCAATTCCCTTGTCATCGAGCAGAGGTTTAAGGTCTGTATAGAACTGACCGTCTGTAAAGAGCCATGATGTCAGGGCAGGCATGTAACCCTCTTCTGTCAGGAACTCCATCAGAGCTCCCAGTCCTGCCCTGTTGTCCTTCATAAGGACTTCCACCAGATAGGAGAGGCGGGTCTGGATGGTTGAATAATAACTGAATCTGCTTTCGAAACTCGGAGCCTGAGGTTGTTCTTCCGGTGCCGCCACCATGATCAGGTTCAGGAAGTACTCAAGGAATTCCGTTGGATTGGAATAGTCTTCTGCAGTGGTGAACGTGGGCATATTGATGTCCGGATCCACGAAAAGATGAAGAAAAAGGTTTACCCAAACGGGGTCTGAGGTCATCTTGTGGTCAGTTCCGACTCTGGAAAGACCATATGCTGCAGGAGGAATTGAGGCCACGATGTCGGACTCGGCCATGATGTTGTGGACACACTGGAATTCCCTGGCTTTGTCGCTTGAGATTGAGGCGGGTGGCTCGAAAGCATAGACGAACAGATCGCTCTGCTTAACCTTCAGCTCTTTCCTGTCTATGATGTTGAATGCAACTACATTGGATATTGCGGCGGCACGTGAATAACCTGTAATCCAGATCTTGAGGTTCTTATTCGGATAATATGCTGCAATATAGTCCTTCAGGGCAATGTAGACTTCCAATGCGGCAAGACGGAATCCTTCATGATCGCCGGTCTCTCCTATAGTCAGGTTTCCTGCCCATTCGGGATTGTATCTGGTTCCCTTGATATAGACGGCAATCAGATCGCTGTTGTCCACTTTCCTGTGACCGATCACGAAAGAACATCTGTTTATCTCCTCGGCGGTATTCCAGTGCTGCTCCAGATTGCTGAATTTCATTGCCGAGAGGGAATTGACTGCATTGTCATCGGAAGTCGAGTCCGCAAGGGCGAATGACAGAAGAGCGAGATCCCTGTCGAAATCGCAGGCATCATTGCGGAAGTATTCTGTCCGGTATACGTTTCTGATTGTGTTTGTACCGCTTTTCAGCAGAACATCCATTTCGCTTGAGAATGCTATCTCATCTTCCGGCGCAGGTGTCGGATCCTGTTGGCAGGCGCAGAAAAGCAGGACAAAAACGAGCAGGAACGGTACAAAAAGATTGATTAAGTGCTTCTTCATCTTAACCCTCTCCCCCAAAGTGTTTTAAACAATTCTAAACGGGAGAGGGCGTTTGTGCAACGTGTTCTTGTTTTGTCAGACTTTGGCGTCTGCCTTGTTTCTGTTGACCAGTCTGCCTATGTACATCAGAAGGAATGCGAACGGCGAGAGCGGTATAACTATGGGCATGATGTAGAAAGGATAAATCGGGAAGATTCTGTACATGGTGTCCATTATGATATTTCCGGGAAGGCCGAATGTGTACATGTAGTTGACCGGATAGCCGCTGAGCTTTCTGAGTATGACGTTTACAAGGTACAGCGACAGATAGAGGATTGCCAGGAACAGAAGCATCTTGGGGTAGTCCGAGTATTTTGGCTTGTAGAGGCCTGTTCCGACAAGTGAGATGCACATAACCAGCAGACAGTGGTGGGTGAGCCAGAATCCATATCCCATCGGCGTCAGAAACGAGACGTTCGTGAAGTCCGGATCCGGGGCAAGAAGGGCCAGGAAACACCCTATGAGGCCGAATGTATAGCAGAAACCCATCAGGAAGGTCTTTCTGGTCTTGATTGCGAAGATGATCAGGATGGAGCAGATGTTGCAGAGGTTCAGTGGCATTTCATTGACCCAGTTGAAGGGGACAACGGTCTGTCTGGACAGCATGATCTTGTAGAATGCGAAGTAGACAAGGTTCACGATGGCTATGATCGTCAGGACGCGGGCAGCTTTCTCCTCGTCTTTTCTGAGCGTCAGGGCAAGGATTGCGATTGCCGCAATGTCCAGTACGAACAACAAGATCCACAGGGGTGATAAAAAAGCTATCATCAGTGCTCCTCCTAGGCTACAGGATATTCTAAATGAAAAAACGGAGTCTGTACAATTCCAGACTCCGTTTTTTGTTCAATGGATGAAAGACTCCATCACTGTGCTTTGGGTTCGGTCATCATGTATGGATAGCGCGGACTGAATGATGTATCCGGGTACGGTGTAGGGGCTGAATCCTTGTTTTCGCTGTACAGTCCAACGACTTTTTCACCGGCCTTGATGATTCCTTCATAAATCGGGTTCCCGTAATTGAAGCCGCCACCGATACCGGCGGAGAATTTTCTGTCCTTTGCCGTATAGACATCGGGTACTTTTCCACCTGATGCCTCTACTAATCCGCCGTTGATGGTTACCCTTCCTCCTTCTGCGCAGAATCCGCCGCCAATGCCGGCGCCGAAGATTTCGGTTGAGTTCGGAAGATCGGAAACACCGCCGGTAGCAACCACTATTCCATCGTTGATAAAGACATCTCCACCCTTGCCGAGGGTTCCGCCGCCGATTCCTGCTGCATTCAGTCCGCCGGCAGCAGTCACTTTACCGCCGTTGATGGTCACGGCTCCTCCGTCTGCATCATATCCGCCGCCGATTCCTGCGCCGTAGTCTCCGCCCTTGGTGGTTATCTCTCCGCCGCAGATGATTACATTTCCACCTTTTCCTTTAACTCTGTCATGGTCTCCGCCGATTCCTGCAAAGAATTCTTCACATGCATCGATTGTCAGTTCTCCCCAATTTCCATCCTGCCCGTAGATGTACAGGGTGTTTCCGTCAACAACGGAGATTCCCTTCTTGGCATTGAGGGTGGAGTCGTTGCAAAGGATGAGATGCGATGTTCCGGAAACGACAATACGGTCGGTGATTGTCACGTCTGAGGTGACGACATACCACGAATTGTTCCAGTGTGTTGTGTCGCTTTTTACAACGTAGTATTTGCTGATGGTCTTTTCCGTGGTTTTTACTTTCTGTTCCTGTTCGTCCCACTGTGCATCCAGATAGGTTATCTCATCGTTCAAAGGAGGACGATTGTCGCCTGGATCAGCCTTGCAGGCAACGAACAGCGAAAGCAGAAGCAGTGCTGCTAAAATTGCGGTGATTGTTTTCTTCATGTGAAAACTCCATTTGGGTTGAGTAGATTTGGAGACAGACGTTTGTTGTCCGTCCCCTTAATAATAACCATCAAAAGGATATTCGACAAACAATTGTTGTGACAAAGAGGATCAGGAACAAAGATTCCGGGGAAATATGTCTTTCCGGACCGTGATGATCCGTTTGGTTCGTGGAACGTAATGCAATTGCAAGCTGTCTTTTCCGGCGCGGATGCCATATAATGGCACACGTGAAAACTGTTGCGTAACCCGTTTTTCTCCGGGAGAGGAGTGGAATATGTACATTGTCGATGACGGAATCAGGCTCGACGCCACAATCGATATGCCGAAAGGAAAAGCGGAAAAGTGTCCGATGGTTGTGATTATCCACGGATTCACCGGACACAGCGAGGAAAGGCACATCCTTGCCGTGTCGGAGATGTTCAACGAGATAGGTCTGGCAACCTTGAGGGTGGACATGTACGGCCACGGAAAGAGCGACGGGCAGTTCTGCGACCATACCCTGTTCAAGTGGATGACAAACGCGATGACTGTTATCGACTATGCCCTGAGTCTTGATTTTGTCACGGACCTCTACCTTTGCGGGCATTCGCAGGGCGGACTGACTGCCATTCTGGCGGCGGGACTGAAACATGACAAGATCAAGGGCCTTATTCCCATGTCCCCGGCGAACATGATTCCGGACGGGGCCCGAAGCGGCAATCTTCTGGGTATGTCATTCGACCCGGACAACGTTCCCGAGGAGATTTTCATTGACAGAAAGGGCTATTCCCTGAAAGGGAACTACTGCCGTGTGGCACAGACCATCCATGTGGAGGATGCCATAGACAGATTCAGGGGGCCTGTGTTCCTGATCCATGGAGATGCAGATGCTTCAGTACCTGTCAAATGTTCGGAAGATGCGGCCAAGCGTTATAAGAACGCACAGCTGACAATAGTCCACGGAGACACTCATTGCTATGATTATCATCTGGATGAGGTTGTTCAGGCTATCAAAGGCTGGATGCTCAGCCAGCTTGGCAAGAAGTAACGAGTTCCGGTTTTCAGTGGTTGCAGAACTCCAAGATCCTGTCGTAAAAGTCTTTCGCCTCTTCGAAAAGCCCGTGCCCCAGACCTTTGTAAAGTAGGAGCTCGCTGCCGGCAATCGCTTTGTTCATCTCATGTGGGGCCTCGTTTCCCACTGTCTTGTCGTCATCTCCAGCAATGATGAGTGTGGGACAGGAGATTGAGGACAGTCCTTCACGGGAATCGAAACCGAGGATGGCATTGGCGTTTTTCAGGAAACGGTCATAGCTTGAAGGCTTTGTGAATTTTGCAATCAGGGGGAAATACCTTCTGTTTTTCCGAAGGTAGTCCTCCGAGTACATCCTTTCTGCTGTGTCGAGCAGCAAGGCGGTGTGATCCCCGCGTTCTGCCATATCGATCCAGCTTGAGACAGCATCCTTCGCAACATCGTTGGCATACGGAGCCGTGACGGCAAGAATCAGTTTCTCCACCATCTGCGGATGATCGATGGCAATGTATTGGGAAATCATTCCTCCTTGGGAAACCCCGAGCAGGCAGGCTTTGTCAATTTTCAGGGTTTTCATTGCCAGAACCTGGTCCGATGCCATGTCACGTATGGAATAACCTTCGGGCATGTCGTTCTTTCGGCTGAACATGTACACCGTATAGTCCTGAAAGAACTTCTTGTATGGCCGGGATAGGAGGATGGCCTTGCCCTTTACGGTTGCCAGGCCATCCGAGAGTCCCGGAAGAACCACCAGATTCCTGCTGCCATCTCCGAAGGAAACGTAGTTCATCTCCGTATTTCCAATCGCTACGCATCCGTTCTTCGGCATGAATCCGGCCTCCCTGTGATATTGTCTTATTCCACGTCGATACGGAAACTGGCAGTGTATCCTGCGACGGGATTTCCTTTCCTGTCGATGGCGCGAATGTCTACCTCGTAGCTCTTTCCCTTCTCAAGCAGGTTCGCATCGAACACGTTGTAGAACTCCATGACCGAGATGTTGCTGAAATCGCCATTCTCCGAACGGGCGAGTCCTGCCGGTTTTGTTCTCCTGAGCAACGTGTTTTCGGTGGTGAAGTTGTATTCTATTTCGTTGATTCCGTTTGTCATCTGAGACATCATCGGGTTGTCAGTATTGATGATTATCTCGTCCTCAGGAAGCTGGTAGGGCCTGATTGCACCCGAGATGGCAAACGGCTTTCCCGCTTCAACCTTGAAGCCGTCGGCGATGACAACGTCCGTGGATTCTGTCTGCTTGCCGGAGGTGTCGTAGCTCTGGTCCGCCGCATCGCCCGAGACGACATCGCATCTGTAGATGTGGATGGGAGCCTCCTTCGGGATCTCGACGAGCTTTCCCTTGTTGCCGGCAACGTCCGCCTCTCCGATATCCATGCAGAGGACGCGGGCTGAATCCGTCCTTCCGAATGTCTGGCACATGAATGTGATCTCACGGAAGGACACGCTGGTCTGGTTGATGTCGTAGTTGACGATGTAGGTCGGGGAGGTGAGGTATTCGGCCATCTCCGCCTGGAATCCCGGAGCGACATCGGCAGCCTCGAACTCCAGCCCGTAGATGCCGGGGAGGGGATCCGTCAGATATTTGAGGCTGTTCTCATCCGCATATCTCATCGCAAGCGACATGACTTCGTTCATTCCGAAGCGGAAGATGATTATTCCCACCGGAATCTCGATCCTGATGGGTTTGTCGGTGAAGGCAAGGACCTTTGCATCCTTGTCGGAGATGGTGATACGGAGAGTGTACTGTCCCTCCGGCAGTGAAGTGAGAGCCTTTCCGTCCGCATCCGTGAAATGGAAAAGACCCTTAGAGTCGTTCATGTACTTGAGGTCTGTCGCACTGGTGATGAGGGCTGTGATCGAGTTGTCCATGTAGATGCATTTGACGGTGGCGTCGTTGCATGTTCCCATGGGGTCGTTTATGTCCCTGACAACCAGTTCGGGAGCCAGATATGCCACTTCCTCGAATTTGGTGTCCCTGTCCGGATACCGGTATGCAAGCTCGCTGTCTGTCATCCACGAATGATCCACATTCCCGATGCCCTTTTTTGCGCTTTGGGTGTATCTGACCTCTTTCCCGTTGCTGTCCAGGAGCGAAACCCTGACAATCGCATCGTCGGGGATTGTTCCGCCTTCGACTGTCGCTATGACCTTGAAGTTTCTTTCAGGTGCGATCAGCTGTCCCTGTCCGTCGGAAGGGAAATCAATTATTATCCGGAAATCTTTGTCTGAATCATCCGGCCTGGTTGTCCCGCAACTTGTCAGAACGGCAACAAGAAGCAGGGTCACGATAATGTTTCTAAATAACGTCAGTTTTTTCATGACTTAATAATAGCAGGTTCAGTAAGATTATTGATACATATATTGTCAGATGTTACGATTTAGACGTCGGTAGTTGTGAACGAACTGTTCAACAAGGACTGAGGAGGTATCCGGTGAAAAGAGTATTTATACTGTTGATGCTCGCATTTGTCACAATGTCCTGTATTTTTGCAGAGACAAAGGTCTCTGGAGACATTGATGTCAGTTACAAATTCGATTTCAAGCATGAGTATGATGAGGAAACCGGAGAGACGATCTACATGAAGCACGGCCACCTTCTCAGCGGAAGCATCGCGAACATAGAAATCGATTTCAGCGACATATCCCTGTACAAGAAAGGCGATGCCAAATTCCACATGGACATTGCAATAGCCGCCTCGCTGGAATATGACATGGCAGGCAACGACCTTTCCTGGAAAAGCTATGAGTTCAAGATTCCTGCGACCGGCCTTTCCGGAGCTGTCAAATTCGAGAAGCTTGACATTGTCGGGGAGATTGGCGAGCACAAGCTGGTCATAGACCTCATCCACAACAGGGTCGGAGGAGACTGGGCAAAGGACTCCCACAACAAGTACTACTACACTACGGAGAGACTGTGGGATCCTGAGACCGAAGAATTGAACAAGTATGCATGGGACCTCGGAGATGAGGATTACATGTCATACGACAACAACTTTGCGGCAGAAGTCGGCGACATGATAGGAGTCTCCGTCAGATGGGATGACTGGCAGTTCGCAGGAAGCGCTTCTGGAATTCTTTATGAAAGTGGATATATCGGACAGTTCTCTTTCGGAGCAATCACTCCAAAATTCCTTTTCGACGGAGAAAACGGAAACGCCCAGTTTGCGGGCGTTCTGATTCTGCGTCCTGTAAATGAGAGCATGATGGTCTCTCCCGGCGGGTCTTTGAGAGCTGAATACAAGACGGAGGGATTCTCCATCGAGGCTGCTTCGGACTTCCGGTTCGATTTCCTCAGAATCCATGAAACGCACGAGACAGAACTGGATGAGCACGGGCTGGATACAATGCTTAAAACAGAGTTCGGCATTTTCGGCATGGATCTGTTCTATGCCACCAAGACCCCGATTCTGGTTTACCGGATTCATGAGATAAACTATCCTCTGGTTTCGATCGAGAACTACGCGTCTGCAGAGGTCCGTTTCGACTTCCACAAGCTTTCAGGTGACGGATTCCCCATGGTTGTGAAAGCTGTCCTGCGCGATCCGTTCTACACATTTGATGATCCCAAACGTGAAGAACCGTATGAAGAAGCGATAAACGGACAAGATCATGACCCTCGTTGGGAGTATGATTTCTATGGCTGCGATTACCTTTTGCATGCAAGGTACGGACGCGACCTTGATATCGATGTGTCATATGACGGATTCGACGATTCGGTCTTGAGGGAAATCAGGGTCTTCGGGCACAGGATTCTTCAGAAAACGGAAATCGGAGCAGGTGCCACCTTCAAGTTCGGCAAGTTCACTGTGAGTGATGATCTCATGTATATGCTGGATCTCAAGATGTTCAAAGACATGCTGAGCGTAGAATACGAAACGGACAGTTTCAAAGTTTACGGCTCTTCCCTTATGTTCCTTGATCTGGAGTTCAACCAGTTCCTTTTCGGACTCTTTTCCGGAATTGAATCCGATGTCCTTGTCGAGTTCGCGACCATCGGAGCAGAGTTCAGGTGGAACCTGCTCTTCCATGAGGATGAATATCTGGAGGACTGCCGGGACTTCACGATTTTCTGCAAGGTGACTTTCTGAACCATGGCACTGAAACTAATTAAACTCACAGAAGAATATAAAGATGAGCTCATCGGGATGATCGAGGAGTGGAAGGCGGACCAGGAGCAGAACCACACGGACTGTTCGCCTTGGGCGATCTTCAGAAACGACTGCCATGATTTCGACTATTATCTGGAACATCTCGAGAACAAGTCCACAACCGGCGGCTGGGTTCCGGATTCCGTTTTCTTTCTTCTGGATGATGAGCGCAACCGCCTGCTCGGTGCCGTTAACATCCGCCACTATCTGACCGATGCTCTTTTGAAGGACGGAGGCCATATCGGAGACGGCATCAGACCTTCCGAACGCAGGAAGGGCTACGCCACAAAGATGATCCATCTGGCTCTGGAGGAATGCAGGAAGCTCGGCATCGACCGGGTACTTATGATCTGCAACAAGGACAACATCGGCTCCGCCAGATCGATCATCCGCAACGGCGGTGTTCTGGAGAACGAAATCACAGACCCGGACGGTTCTGTCCTTCAGCGCTACTGGATCCAGCTGTAAACATTTATTTCCATGATTATTGTCTCGAGTCACGAAGCGGAATTTACGTGGTAGAATATGCCAGAGGTTGAAACATGAAGTATCTTCAGAAACTTGGTAAATCAATCATGCTTCCGGTGGCCTGTCTTCCACTGTGCGGACTTCTGATGGGTCTCGGCTATCTTCTATGTCCGGCTTCGATGCAGGGTGGCGATATCTCGGGCTTCGCCCCGATGGTGGGAATGTTCCTGGTAAAGGCCGGCGGTGCATTGATAGACCACATTGCCCTGCTGTTCGCTGTCGGAATAGGTGTGGGAATGTCGGATGACCAGAACGGCACTGCAGGAATCACGGCTCTGGTGTCATGGCTGATCATCATAACCCTCCTAAATGTGGATTTCGTCCGGACCCTTATGCCCTCCATTTCCGGACGGCCTACGGCTGTGCTGGCGTTCTCCAAGATCGAGAACCCGTTCATCGGAATCCTTTCCGGTCTGATCGGTGCCTGGAGCTACAACCGTTTCAAGAACACGAACCTTCCCGAGTGGCTGGCGTTCTTCAGCAGAAAAAGGTGCACGGTCATCATTTCCGGAATGGTGTCCATCCTGGTTTCAGCCGCCCTGTTCGTGATTTGGCCTGTCGTGTTCGGAGCGCTTGTCAAGCTGGGACAGGGGATTGCCTCCCTGGGGTATTTCGGAGCAGGGCTCTATGCCTTCTTCAACCGTCTGCTCATTCCTCTCGGACTGCACCATGCCCTCAACAACGTATTCTGGTTCGACACAATCGGTCTCGGCGACCTGACCCATTTTTGGGCCGGCCACACAAGTACCGATGTCACCTGGTCCCTCGGCGTTTACATGTCGGGATTCTTCCCCTGCATGATGTTCGGAATTCCCGGAGCCGTCCTGGCCATCATCCAGAGTGCAAAGGGTGCCAAGCGCAAGGCGGCGGCCGGAATCCTCGTATCCGCTGCAGTGTGCTCGTTCGTCTGTGGAATAACCGAGCCGTTCGAGTTCGCGTTCATGTTCATCGCACCTGCGCTTTATGTTGTCTATTCCCTGCTGTACGGGGTCTTCACCTACATCACGGCCATCAGCGGTTTCCGTGCCGGATTCTCGTTCTCCGCCGGTGCGACTGACCTGCTGTTCTCCGCATCCCTGCCTGCCGCGCAGAATACATGGATGATAATCCCTCTGGGTGCCGCGGCATTCGTTGTCTTCTACCTTGTGTTCCGATTCATGATCAAGAAGTTCAACCTTCCCACTCCGGGCGATGCTGAAACCGCAGCGGATGTTGCGACTGCGACGTCAGGCAACAGCTGCGACGTTGTTTCAGGAGTCAACATTCCTTTGATAATCGAGGGTCTTGGCGGAAAGGACAACATTCTGACAATGGACAACTGCGCCACAAGACTGCGTGTCGAGTTGAAGGAAATCTCTGTTGTGGATGAGAAAACCCTAAAACAGGCGGGTGCAAAAGGCATGATGAAAGCCGGCAAAACCGGAGTGCAAGTCATCATAGGCCTGAAGGTCCAGAGCGTGGCCGATGCCGCCCGGGAGTATCTGAAACAGAAATAGGAGATGAAAATGAAAAAAGCACTCATAACCCTTTTTACGGTTATCATTGTTTTGACAGCGGTTTCTTGCGCTTCCACATCCGTTCCGGAAGAGAAAGGTCCGGAAATTGTAACGTTTGAATTCTATACGGGAGCAAGCAAGGTATATAAAATCAGCGCGAACGCCGGCCGCGGATACAATATCGCTTCATATCTGGTCATCCCGAATGATGTTAAATACAGCCATCTGTATGTATATCCATACAAATCAGGATCCCGGCATGATTATGCTGCCCATGAGAAAGAAGTCCGGACAAAGTTGAAAAACGGAAATCCGGTAGCCGATAAGCTCAAAGCCATCACCCTATGGCTGGTTCTTCCGCAGGACGTAGCCGACTACATGAGGCTCGGCACACTCCTCAATGAACCGGGCAAGTGGAAACGGCTTGATAATCAGATCAAGAATGCTATTGAGGACGCATATTCGTTCCTTGAATCAGAAGGGATCACTTTGAAAGACGGCATCGTCATGTCCGGTTATTCCGGTGAGGGGTCAACCTGTGTCAATTTCGCCATGCTGCATCCCGAGATGGTTCATGCGGTTGCCGCAGGCGGACTTGCCTGGCATATAATCGTTCCCCTGAAGCAGGTTGATTCCCATAACCTTAACTGGCCTCTCGGTATCAATGACTATAAACAGGTCACAGGCTACAATTTCGACTATGAAAGTTGGAAAAACATCAAATTCTACCTCGACCAGGGACTTCTGGATGACAGGGGAATAAAATACGGAGGCAGATTGGAACAGGCCGGTTTCTCCATAGACAACGAGAGGAGGCTGTGGGATACCTTTGCTTCTGCCATGGCGGAATGCACCCCCAATGCCGAGTTGGTTCTCTACAACAAAGTCGGGCATGCCCCCGTCCACGAGGATTACATAAGATTCCTGAAGGAAAACGAAGGAGAGGAATTCAAACCTATAACACCCTCAAAAGAAGCCGTGGTTTTGCTTGGAGAGAGATAAGATTGTTTGAGTTTCAAGATAGAAAGGGGATATAATTCAATCAACGGGATTTACACTTCTACTTGCAGCCGTTATCTGCTAAAGGAAGAGCAGACCTGTAATGGTCTTTCTTTTTCTCCAAGTATCAGCGTATTTCTCTTCCTGCTTGTGCAGGACTATCCCAATGGACGTGGATTTATTCCAGCTTGCCTGCGTCCGAAAATAAGAGGCTAAATAGGAGGCAACTATGGTAGCAAATATTATCCGGATCGTTAAAGGAGAGTACAATGACTAAAAGAACCATAAGGAGTTTTTTCAGCAATCCGATATTTGCTAATGACAACGGAGCATGGTGGTTGGGCGATGTTGGTTTTCTTCTGTTCGACAGATCTCTTCTGATGCTTAAGGGTCGCGATTCAGACAGACCCGGACTGTTGCTGATACAGCGTATCAAGGACATTCCGTTCTTGGCTTATGAGAAAGACAAAGGCGTGATAGTAGGGTCCAGAAAAATGAAAGCGGAAAGGTAATGTTAGCAGAGAAGTTTGATTCTTATTTATGGAAGCTTTACGATGATTAAAGAAAAACCCTTGTGAGTAACCTGTTACTTCACAAGGGTTTGTTTTTCGAGGCTGGGAAGATTCGAACTTCTGACCCTCAGATCCGCAATCTGATGCTCTATCCAGCTGAGCTACAACCTCATAAAAACAACCATGCCAGATTGCCTGACATGGTCTGTTGCGGAGTGACGGGGATTTGAACCCCGGATACCGTTACCAGTATACTTCCTTAGCAGGGAAGCGCCTTCGACCGCTCGGCCATCGCTCCAGTTTTCCAGTCACATTGTGGGTGGGATACGGCTGAATCAATATCCAGCCTGCTGAACCCCACGGCCGCAATGCAAACTAGGACGGATGGAGAGGGATTCGAACCCCCGGAGGCTTGCACCTCAACGGTTTTCAAGACCGCCGCCTTCGACCACTCGGCCATCCATCCAATAGCCATTAAAACATAATGATAGTTCTTACCTTTGTCAATAGATGCAAAAGTAAGCCATGACATGGTTTGACATAGACTCAAAATAAGAAGATAATGCACCAAGTTGGAGCGATGTCCGAGTGGTCGAAGGAGCCAGACTCGAAATCTGGTGTGGGGCTCGTCCTCACCTAGGGTTCGAATCCCTATCACTCCGAATCATAAAGCACCAGTGGAGAAACCGCTGGTGCTTTTATTTTATAGAGTTCCGTAGGAGAGTATAAACGGAACGTTGAGCTACGCCGTCAGAAAACCTTGCCTTCGATAATAACCATTTCCGTTTTTTGGATGCAGGTTTTTGTCTTTGTTTCTTTTGTTTTGCATCCAGAATCTTTGTTTTGGAAAAAACGGTGGCATAAAACTGCCAGCCTTTGCCACCGGAAACAGGAACTTGGCTTGTTTGGGATGCAATGAATTGTTTATTCTTGCCACCATTTTCCATCAAAACCTTTGATGTGGATGCAAACACTCATTGATTCAGTCTCTTTTGTGCATACCAAACCATGGTTAT
>JBGVBT010000057.1:0-2987 GCA_045225895.1 Sphaerochaetaceae bacterium | reverse complement strand
CATGGATTTCGATACGGCCATTCTGACAAGGCGCTCGATACGAACTTTTTCTGACAAGCCTGTTTCAAAAGAAACGGTGGACAGCCTGATCGGGGCTGCGATACTTGCCCCGTCCGCAGGGAACAAACAGGGATGGCGGTTCATAACAGTAGACTCCGACTAGATCAAAAAGACCCTTTGCTCGTTCAACGGCATTTCCATGCCGAACGGCCATGACCTGATCATGAAGGCTCCGCTCGGAATACTTGTCCTGTATCGCAACGATGTCTCCAAGAACCTCTATGAGTACAAGGACCACATCCAGAGTGCCGGTGCTACAATCGAGAACCTCCTGCTCAAGGCCACGGAACTCGGGTTGGGAACCTGTTGAATATGCAAACTCCCAACACAGAAGAAGATGCGCAAGATATTCAACATCCCGAAATGCTATGATGTCATCGCTTATGTGGCGCTTGGAAACCTGGGTGAATATATCTCCGAGCACACTCTGACGCATTACGACGGTGATGCAGGCAAGGCATTGGAGAGACCCGGCAAATACTCGGTCGATGATGTTGTTTCCCATAATGTCTATACTGAGAATGGCTATCATGAGCGCGTGTATCCGCATCCAAAGCTCATCGCCAGGCTCCATCATATCCAGCCGGAACAAGAAACACACAGTGGCCAGATAGCTCCTTGCCAAGGCGTTCCGCATGCTGGGAGTAAGATAATTGGAAGGTTTTGCTGAAGCTGCTGAAGCCCGTGAAGTTGCTGAGGTTGCTGAAGTTGCTGAAGCTCATAAGGCTGCTGAAGCTCATTAAGCTGCTGAAGCTGGTGATCTTCATAGGCTTGGTAAAACCTCGTCAGCTTGATGAGGTTCGTAAGGCCGATAAGTATTATGAAGTTGGTGAAATTGGTAGGCTTGGCGAGTCTGGCAAACAACCGCAACACCAAAAGCAACGCTCAGTGGATTGCTATTATTGTGTTGTTGCTGTTGAAGGCATTGAAGTAACGCACATCTTTTTGTCTGGTTCTCTTCATATCAAAAAACCAACATCAGTTCCGGTGCCACTTCTCCGCTTCCAGACGGAATGAGTCGAAGGACGATTTGTCCAGATAGAACATGTGTCCCGCAGGATAGTATGAGAATGAGATGCTGTCCTCTCTGCTCTCGTTGACAAACACATGGTTGAAGACGTTCTCCGCACCGAAGAACGGAGTTGCTCCGTCGTAGTACCCGCACAGAACCCAGATCTTGAGCTTGCTGTTTTTCGACAGAAGGTCCTGGATCATCCTCTCCTGGGAAAAGAACAGGTTGTCGCTGTCAAATGACCAGCCGTAGTTGACATCAGACGAGTATGGAAGGTAGTTCCTGTCAGTCTGATAAGCAAGGTCTTTTGAAATGTGGTTGTTCACAGCAGCCCGGAGCGGGAGATCCAGATCGAAACCCGAAGGATCTCCGCTGCCGTCCATTATCGAACTGTCGGTCTTCTGTCCCGAGAACCGTCCGTCGTAGCGACCGACACGCATGTTCTGCTTCTCCAGAAGCTTGTCGAAGAAATCGTTGCTTTTGATTCTGAGATTGCAACTCAGGACATATTCCTTGGAAAGGCCTGTCAGGGATGCGTACTTTCCGGCGATTTCGTCCTTTTTTTCGTCGGAAAGACCCCGTCCGCTGAACAGCGCAGGATAGTACTCATCCCTGACAAAAGTGCATACCAGATCAAGATAATCCTCAAGCACCATATCGAGGTACTTCTGTTCCACACATCCGTGATACCATGCATCCGCTGCGTATGTGGGAGTGAACATGGCGAATGGAAGGTCGTTGTTCCCATCACCCGACACGTAATACATGAAATCGTTTATCGATGACAGCAGGATGAGCCCCCTCACCCCTATCGAATAATCCGCTTCAAGATACTTGCATACTCCAACTGCTCTGGTTGTGCCGTATGATTCTCCGGCGATGTACAGAGGAGACCCGAACCGGTCATGACTGTTGAGGTATTTCAATATGAAGTCTCCGGTGGTGACGACGTCGTTCCAGTAGCCGATGAAATCCTCCAGGTTGTCATCCGTGTAGGAGTACCCGGTTCCTACGGCATCTATGAAAACCAGATCCGTGACATCCAGCAGGGAGTTGTAGTTGTCGATGATCCTGCCGGGCAGATTCTCGGAATGACCGATGGCGTCTGTCTCCATGATTTTCGGTCCCAAACAGAGGAAGTTGATGTATGTGGAAGACACTCCGGGACCGCCGTTGAAAGCGAATGTTATGGGACGCCCGTCAGGATTGTCCACATCGTCACGGGTGTAGGCTATGTAGAAGAGCTCGCACTTGCTTTCACCCTCCTCCACGGTAATGGTCCCTGCCGTGGCGGTGTAATCGATCTTCCGGCCACGGATGACAGACGAATGCCTTGTACTGACAGACTTGTTCGAGGTCTGCTCTTCCGCACCCTGTGCCAGAAGAGCCGGCATGGTCAGAGCCAGCAAGATGATTGCCGATAAAACAATGAGCGTTCTTTTCTTCATATCATTCTCCCCGAAGGTTATTTTTCATCCGGATGTGTAATTATACACGGATTATGATTCCGGAAACCTGAAAAAAGAAAATCCAACCGATTATTCGTGATTCAGATAAGGAAGTTGATAAAGTATAATCTGATTGTTGCAGGGAGGAATGCCTATGTCCAATACAGGAAAAGCACTGCGCCTGGTCGATGTCCCGGAACAGGGGAAAGAAGCTGTCGAGAACCTGACAAACGCAGGTCTGTACGTTCCTGAGGACAACACGGTATTCGGACCGGATGAGCTCATGACAGAGCAACAGGCTGACCCCTGACTGCATAGTTCATGATATTGAAGCCGCAATCGGCGGCAATCTGTGATACATTACTTCATATGGGAAACATGGAAAGAAATCCGAAACACCATCCTCTAGATGCCGGCGCGGTGGTTCAGCTGATCACCGGAATCAAGGAGCAGTCCCCCGCCCTGCA
>JBGVBT010000056.1:0-6746 GCA_045225895.1 Sphaerochaetaceae bacterium | reverse complement strand
TTTGGGAGCATCGCCGCGCGTTATCCGCGGCCAGTTCCTGACCGAGGCCATAACGCTTACGTCTTTCGGTGGTGTCGTGGGAATCGCTCTTGGAATAGGAATCAGCAAGATGGTTGCCAACATTGCAGGCTGGGGATTTGCGGTCTCTGTCAACGCATGTCTGCTGAGCGTGGGATTCTCAATGGCGATAGGCATATTCTTCGGAATGTATCCTGCAGCCAAGGCCGCCAAGATGGATCCGATAGATTCCCTGAACTACGAGTGATAATCTGCTGTTTATCAGCCTCAGCGCTTCCAGAAACCGCGTGAGAACAGGACCAGGACGGTGAAGATCTCAAGTCTTCCAAGAAGCATCTCGAACGAGCATACCCAGAGCGCCCAGTTCGGGAAGATCGAGAAGTTTCCGGCTGGTCCTACCTTTCCGAATCCGATTCCGATGTTTCCCAGACTCAGTATTGAAGCGGCAAGGCATGTCTCGGTGTCTATGCCCGTCAGCGTGAGCAATGCAGCTCCAACCAGCCAGGTGATCATGTAGATCGCACAGAAAGAGGCTATGGAGAGGAGGGTGCTCTCATGGACGATCTCATCTCCCATTCTGATCTTTGCCACTGAAGAGGGGTGGATTCGCTTTTTGACGGTGTCCATTGCCATCTTCCACAATGTGGCGATTCTGGTGACCTTCATTCCGCCGCCTGCGGATCCCGCACAGCCTCCGATGAACATCATCAAAATGACCAGCATTATCGAGAATGTGGGCCACATCAGGTAGTCGGTGGTGGCGAATCCTGTTGTTGTAAGCACCGAAGCGATGTGGAATGCCGAATAGCGGAAGGCCTGGAGGAAGTTTGCATATGTCCCGGTGCTTGTAAGCTGTATTGCCGCCAGAAGCGAGCAGACGAACCAGATTCCCATGAACCAGCGGAACTCGGCATCCCTCAGGGCGCTTTTCAGCTTTCCTGTGAATGCCTTGTAATACAGCGAGAAGTTGATTCCCGCAATCAGCATGAAGACCGTGACGACAACATCCACATATGCGCTGCCGAAGGCTCCGATGGATGCTCCCTTCACGCAGAAGCCTGCGGCGGCCATTGTCGAGAACGTGACTGTGACGGCATCATAAAGGCTGAGGCCTCCGCAGAGCAGGAAAATGGTCTCCAATACGGAGAATCCGACATAGGTCCCCCACAGGGCAATTGCTGTTGTCTTTGTCTTTGGTGTGAGCTTTCCCTTGACGGGTCCTACGGACTCGGCTCCCATCATGTGGAACGATCCCGCACCCATGTTTATTCCGATTGCCGGAAGCAGGGCCAGGAACAGAACGACGATTCCCATTCCGCCGAGCCAGTTCGTCATGCTTCGCCAGAAAAGGATTCCCTTGCTGCAGGCCTCGATATCGCTGAGACTGGTGGCTCCGGTGGTGGTGAAACCGCTCATTATCTCGAAGAACGCGGTGCTGTAGGACTTGAAATCACCTGAGAGTACCAGCGGAAGTGCACCGAACGCTGTTGCTATTATCCATGTGAAGGTGACGAAGAAGAATCCGTCCCGCTGCTTGAAGTTCATCAGTTCCGTTTTGCGCAGTATGATCAGCACGGCTCCGGAAATCACTTCCATGATCAGCATTGTGAACATGAATGCATGGGCAGTCCGGATCTCTCCGTGACCGAGACTGACACCGAAGGGGACGGCCATCAGGAGCGCAAGGAAAATCTGCATCACCGCCAGGTTCTTAATGTTCTTCTTTAAGTCCATCGTCAATCCTTCTTCTTTTCGGCCTTGGAGCTGACATGGAGCAGATTCTGGATGAAGTCCACCGACTTCCTTTCTATGACCGTTATGAGCACATCGCCTTCATGGATGACATACAGACCTCCGGGAATCAGGGTCTTTCCGTCTTTCTTCGTGACTCCTGCAATGATTCCCTTGCCTCTCATGTCGATGTCCTTCAGGGCGAGTCCCACAATAGGATTGTCGTCTGTGACCTCGAACTCGAAGGCCTCGATCTGTCCATCGAACAGCGAGTGGGTGCTGGAGACGTTCTGTCCGTGCATGAAGCGCATCAGCGAATCGACAGTGACATCCTGTGTGGAGATGATGCTGTCGATGTTCAGGTGGCTGGCCATGCGGATGTAGTTCGGATTCTGGTTCACCAGAGCAAGGCTGTTCTTGATTCCGAAGTGCTTGGCGTAGCTGGCTGTGATGATGTTCAGCTCGTCGTTGTTCGTCAGACACAGCATCAGATCGTAGTTTCCCAGATTCTCCTCGTCGAAGACCGTCTCGTTGGTGATGTCGGCGTTCAGGACCAGGATGTTCGGATAGCTGACGGCCATCTTCTCACAGACTTCCCTGTTCATGTCTATCAGGACAACGTCCTTGTGCTGGTACTGGGGAATCGATCTCAGCAGGAAGTCTGCAACCTGCGTGGCCCCGACTATTGCAATTCGCGTTGCCTTCATAGACTTTCTGCCCACGGAGGAGAGAATACTATCGACACTTTCCTCCTGTGCGACCAGGCTGAGGGTATCACCTGTCCGTACCACAGTGTCGCCGCTCGGAACGATGGCTACGCTGTTTCTCTGAAGGGCGGCGATGATGAAGTTCGCATTGATGTTCTTCCTCAGTTCCTTGACCATCTGGTTCGCATACGGCGAGTCCTTCTCGACATAGACATTGTAGAGAAGGAGCGACGAGTTCTCGAAGGAGATGATGTCGCTGTAGATTCCGCGCTCGACATCCTGATAGATGTACTGGGCGACTTCCTGTGTCGGGTTGACGATATGGGAAATGCCCATCAGGGAATTTCCGACTCCGTTGTAGCCCGTGTAGGTGAGGTTTCTGATTGATGCGATCGTCAGCGGAACATTGAATTCCGATGCTGCGATTCCGCAGGAGACCAGGTTTGTCTCATCGCTTCCGGTGAGTGCCACAAATGCATCGGCGTCGGCAAGTCCGGCATCGCTCAGATCCTCGAGACTGGTTCCGCTGCCTTTCACGGCAAGGCAGTCCACCTTGGCCATTGCGTCATTGACGTCCTCGATGTCCTCATCGATTATGATGACGTCCTTGTTTTCCTCTGTAAGGTGCTTCGCAAGCCTTATGCCTCTGCGTCCGGCACCCAGAATTACGATTTTCATGCCATATATGGTATAACAAAGGCCCTTCGGAATCAACCGCAAGGGATTTTGCAAGGTTATTGCAAGGTTTTCCGCCAATCTGTGACGATTTGTGACGTCTGTGACAACGGTGACGTCAGTGACGACTGTGAAGTTTGTGACGTCTGTGACGTTTGTGACGTAAAAAGAAAGACCGGAGTTTCCAGCTCCGGCCTTCTTCTAGAGGAAGTATGTTTTAACCTGCGATTTTAACCGAGATCTTCTTGGGTTTCTCCACAGGAAGCTTCGGAAGAGTGACGGTCAGGATGCCGTTCTTGAATTCAGCCTCGATGGCCTCCTCATTGATTCCCTCGGGAAGTGAGAAGGATCTGTTGAACTTAATGTAGCCTCTCTCGCGGACCACGTACTTCTTCTCGTCCTTGACCTCGGTCTTTTCAGAGCTGATGTGAAGTATGTGCTTCTCCACGTCGATGTTGACTTCGTCGCTTGTGTATCCTGGAAGCTCAGCCTCTACGTAGAAAGCCTTTGAATCCTCGTAGACGTTGACAGTTGGATATGTGCTGTTCCTGATTCCCCAGTTTCCGAAAACATCGTCGAACAGGGTGTCGAAATCACAGTCTGCGTTCTTTGTCATCAAATAGTTCTTCATAGTAAAACCTCCATGTGTCATTATGCTGACACCTTCACAGTGATTTTCTTGGGCTCCTGAACCGGTACCTTAGGCAGTGTGACTGTCAGGATACCGTTTTTGAACTCGGCTTCGATGGACTCCTCGTTGATTCCCTCGGGAAGTGAGAAAGCTCTGTCGAACTTTGTGTTGTGTCTTTCGCGGATGATGTACTTTCTCTCGTCTTTCTTGGAAACCTTCTCAGAGCTGAGGTGAAGCACATGCTTGTCAACGTTGATAGTCACATCCTCGCTGGTGTATCCGGGAAGTGAAGCCTCAAGATAATATGCCTTTGAATCCTCATAGACATTGACTGACGGGTAGGTGCTGTTCATAACACCCCAGTTGCAGATGTCGTTGAAGAATCTGTCCAGATCGTTGTTGAAATCTCTTGTCATCATATAAGTCATTTTAGACCTCCAGTCTTATTGTTCTTTTTCATTTCATCCGGCTTGTCTTCCGGACACCATCTGAATAGCATTTAGCGTGCCAAGTATTTGATAATTTGTTTATTTATAATAAATTGCTTATTTATTGAGGCTTTTGGGGGTGCTGATGGAGAGCCTTTTCCATATTCATTTCCGGTGTCCGATGGGCCAATTTGAAACAGAAGCTATTTTTGGCGGTAAGATTGTGTCATAATGACGCACTTGTGAATTTCTGACACAATTTCGAGTCAAAACGGCCATGACCTGTTTTTTATTCCATATGTGTTGACACTTTATCGAAAAACCCGTACAGTAACTGAGCATTCGACGCAGGGTGGAGCAGTTGGCAGCTCGCCAGGCTCATAACCTGGAGGCCGTAGGTCCGAGTCCTACCCCTGCTAAATGGGAAAACCGATCCGACAGGGTCGGTTTTTTCATTTACAGTCTGGTTATGGGTGGGACGAGGACCGAGCTGGTGTGCCCCCCCCCAAAAAAAAGTTGGACTAACCAACGAAGGGGGTTCGAATCAGATCGAGAACATGAACGGTTTCAGATCGATTATGGCGTAGGCAAGGTCCGAGTCGTCGGAAAGAGTTATGTGATGGTTGTCGTATCTGAATGTTCCGCTTGAATTGCTCTTTGAATCATCATAGTCGGTGTAATGCTCCATCGTGTATCCGCCGCCAGAGCTGAAGCTGTAGATGTAGTGGGATGTTCCGGAACTGACATCTGTCAGATGCCAGGGACTGGCGTTCACAAGGACATCACGAGAAGTCTGGTCCTCTCCTGTCTTTGTTTCCCTGTTCAGCGAGATCTTGTTCCAGGTTCCGGCAAATCCGGAGTCATCCATGAAGAGCCTGCTGTTTATGATGATGAAAGGTATTCTCTGCTCGTCGATCAATATGGAGGGAAGAACGTTCTCCGCGTCCGCAGCCTCTACGGAGTAGCTGCCCAGATCGCCGCCACGGGTCATTGCGATTGCAAAACCTCCCGTTGTGAAGCCGATTGTCCCGCCATCGAAACTCCAGACTCCGAGAAGGTTGGATCTGTTGCTGTTGTTCCTTGCAATTTTCGAAGACCTGGTGAACACCGTCATATTGCCCCAGAGGTCGATTACTAGATTGTTCCCGTCCCATGTGTACTCGGTACTGTAGGAATCCAGAGTTATGGACAATAGGGGTTCTTCCTCGCTTTCGGAATCCTCTTCAGGCATCTGTGCCTCGTATCTGCCGAAGTCAAGAAATGTAAGACCGTCTTCAGAAAACTCCTCGTATGCATAGAAACCGTCTGAAGTGAAGCTGAACCTGCTGGAGGTATCATCGCTTTTGGAAGTCCAGACTCCGGTAAGGCTTCTGGAATCTGTACTTGTGGCACATGACACAAAGAAAAGAAGCGAGACCATTAGGATAAATGACATGACTGCAACTTTATTCAGATGATTTTTCATTTACGGCTCTCCTATAGATAAAAACTAACATGCATACGGCAAGTCCAACAACAAAAAAAGCCGGGGCTTGTGACCCCGGCCATGATAGGAGTTTTTGGAACTCACTGTTTTCTGGTTACGCCATCGCCGTAGATTGTGGTCCAGTCGTTCTTCATGGAAACAGGAATCCAACCGTACTGCTCGCACAGATTGTACATGTTCTCGGCCTTGGACTCGTTTCCGTTCTCACGGACAAGGTCGTCGCAGCAGAGCATGAATGCAAGGCTGGGGTAGGGGTTGTTTGTGATGACATACTCTGCCATGGCGGCATCGCCTGTCGAGTTTCCGAACGAAAGAACCGGCTGGACGCCGATCTCGCGGACAATGGCCGAGACCTTGTTCATCTTCAGGTTCTTGATGAGGAAAGTTCCTCCCAGAAGGACCTGGTCGGAATCCTGGAATGTGTAGCTCAGGCCGTCGGTATCGCCCTGGTTCGTGGCAACGAGGGAGACATCGGAGCCGATGATCTGTGAATTGGGGATATCGCTAAGAATGCTGTCATAGAAGATGGCACGTGAGATGAAGCGGTCTGTTCCGCTCACGATGTAGCATGTGAATCCGTTTGCCTGAAGGTATCTGACGATCTGGACCATCGGGCGGTAGAAGATCTCGCCGTGGTTCATTCCCTCGTAGCCGGGCATCGGAATCTTCTTGAATTCCTGGACATAGGCGTTGAACTCGTCCGGAGTCATTCCCTTGAAGGCTGTCGCCACGCCCTTTCCGTGCGGGACGTCCATGCCTCCGACAGGACTGGATGTCTCGTTGATCTCGAGCATCTTCAGGCAGACCTCGATCTCCTCCTGGCTTGCCTTGTCCTTGTAGGTGGGATCCTGCAGGACGCGGTACTCGAGCAGGGTGTGGTCGAAATAGTCGGTATCGGTCTCGCAGATGAGGGTTCCGTCCATATCGAAGACCGCGATTCTCCTCTCAAGCGGGATGTAGCCCGGGCTGTCCGGGTCAACCGCTGCCTCCACAAAGCTGATCAGTGCGCTTTTGGTAGGAGCTGTGTCGGTCCAGAGGTTCAGAGACTCCGCACCGCTTTTTGCCGTGGA
>JBGVBT010000055.1:0-3220 GCA_045225895.1 Sphaerochaetaceae bacterium | reverse complement strand
CATCGTGCTCATGGTTGTGACGATGTCATCCACAACAATGATCCTTCGGTTCCTGAATTCATCGAGCCTGTCCTCAAAAGGAGGATTGATTGCGAAACGGCCCTCCGCAGACCCCAGTCTCTGAGCCCTGTTCAGCCTCTTCTGCTGGACAGTCCTGATACCGGAATTGATTATCAGCTCTGCAAAAGGCCTTTCCTGCGCCTTGCAGACCTCAACCATCGGGTTCCATCCCAGCAGCTTCATTCTCGCCCCGCTGCACGGAACAGGAACAAGTACAGCCTCCTTTTCAGGATCCAGTACTTCCAGAGCACGGTTCAGGTACAGGGCAACTACAGGGGCCATCTCCTTGTGTCCGTGGAACTTGAGGCTGTCAATTACGGAATAAGACAGCGGTCCGTCATAACGGGCGACAGGGAATACCCTGTTGTAGATTCCGCCGAGGCACTGGTCACAGATATAGTCTCCTGAGACCTTGGGATAGAAGCACATGGGACAGCGTGCCATATGGGCGTCGAAGCACTCGTTGTCCAGGACAGCCCTGCAACCGGGGCATATGACATCGGACCTGTATATCGGGGCATTGCAGATGGGACACCGGGCTAAATGCTTCATATCCCAATGATAGCACGTGTCAGAGATTCCGGGCCATTTCCTTGAGTTTGGAAAGGTGGACCAGAGCCTGCATGGGAGTGCACTCATCCGGATTCAGGGACTCGAGATAGCTGCAGAGAGCCTCTTCCTTTCCGGAAGGCCTGGACTCGGGTTCATCGGAGTTTGAATCGGAAGTGAACAGGCTTCCCTGCTGCATGGAATAGTCGGCAAAATGCCTGTTCTGGAAGTTCCTGGCATCGCGGATTACGGATGCCGGAACCCCGGCCATTCTGGCCACATGGATTCCGTAGCTGGAATTGGCAACCCCGTCCCTGACCTTCCTGAGGAACGTGACGCTTCCGTTGTCCTCCTTGACATCAAGGGTAAGGAGCCGGATTCCGGTGGTGTCCAGCATAGTCAGCTCATGATAGTGGGTGGCGAACAGGGTCTTGGCACCCTTCTCCATCAGGTTCCGCATGATGGCGTAGGCTATGGACATTCCGTCCTGGGTGCTTGTTCCGCGCCCGATCTCATCCACAATCACGAAAGACCTTCCAGTGCAGTTCCTGACGATGTAGGCAGCCTCCTGCATCTCCACAAGGAACGTGGACTCTCCGCGGGCAAGGTTGTCCGAAGCTCCGACACGACAGAAAATGCGGTCCACAACACCGATCGTGGCCTCTGTTGCAGGTACATAGCTTCCTATGTGAGCGAGAAGTATTATCAGGGCGTTCTGCCTCAGGAAAGTGGATTTTCCGGCCATGTTCGGACCAGTTATCAGGCAGAAGCGCGTGGACATGTCCAGACTGTTGGCAACGAACTTGCCGGGGCCAAGCTGGCGCTCCACCACTGGATGCCTTCCGTCCCTGATCACAAGGACATCATCCTCCGTCATACGGGGTCTGCAGCATCCGGAGTCCACCGCGAAGGTGGCAAGACTCTGGTAAGCGTCTATGTTGTTCAGGAAATGTCCTATCGAATTAAGATAGGCATCAAGATCCACGACATCCGCCTGGATGCGGTCGTAGAGCCACCTCTCGCGCTCCTCGGCCTGGGCGTTCGCCTGAAGGATTTCCTTCTCGTACTGCATGAGCTGGTCTGTGGTGAACCTTTCGCCGTTTACAAGGGTCTGCTTGCGGTAGAAGAAATCCGGGACTTTGGAGACCTGTCCTTTCGGAACCTCGAGGTAATAGCCGAAGATGCGGTTGTATCCCAGCTTGATTATGGTCATTCCCGTCTGGGCTTTGACCTCGTCAAGATACTGCTTGAGGATGGTGTCGCTGTGGTCCCTCAGAGCCCTCATGTTGTCCAGTTTCTCATCATAACCGGGCAGGATCACCTGTCCTTCCTGGAACTGTCCCAGACACTGGTCGTTGATGGCGCTGTCGATGCGCTTCATCAGTTCGGCACATGAGGATAAGGCGCTCTGTTCCATGGACTTCTCAAGAAGGGAGAAATAGCGCTCCGGATTGGCCGAAATCAGATTGAAGAAGCTTCCGATCGTGTTCCGGATTCCGATCAGGTCATGCGGAACGGCCCTTTTGAGAAGGACTCTGGTGACAAGCCTGTTCAGGTCCATGGCGCCGGAAAGGGCCTCACGCACACGGGACAGCTCATCCGGATCGGATCTGAAGAACGTCACCCAGTCCTGACGGAAAAGGATCTTGGACATATCCCTGAGAGGGAATGCCAACCAGCTCTTCAGAAGGCGGCTTCCCCCACCCGTCCGGGTTCTGTTCACCGTCTCGAACAGCGAGTACCTGGAGGATCCGTCGAACATGTTGGAGAACAGCTCCAGGTTCTTTCTTGTGCTCTCGTCCATTCCCACGAACGAGTCCTCGCTGTCCACAACGTAGTTCGTCAGGTGGCTTACAGAGCTCTTCGAAGTCTCCCGGATGTAACGGATAAGGGCTCCGGCAGGACATACCAGCTTGTCGTTCTCCCTGATTCCATAGGCGGCAAGGCTTGCAACCTTGGCCTGCTCGCAAAGAAGTTTGTAACAGCCTTTCTGTGAGAAATACCAGGGTGCGATCTTGGTTACCATTGCCGGATATGTGTCTATGACCGCCTTGAAATCGTAGTCAAGGAAGTACTCGTCCTCGCAGACAAGGATCTCCTTCGGGACAATCTGCTCCAGAGCGGTCCTTATAGCCTGGGCCCTGCTGTTTCCTTCTAGGGTCCTGAGGTGGAAATCCCCGGTGGAGACATCGCAGAATGCAAGCGAATGATGGAAGAAACAGGCAATGTAGTTGAAACTGCGGTCATCCAGGAAGTCCTCGTCAACAACGGTGGCAGGAGTGACAATCCGTACAACCTCACGTCTGGCAAGGCTCTTGGCATTGTCCGAAAGCTCCATCTGCTCGCAGATTGCGATCTTCTTTCCACAGTCCAGCAGCCTTTTGATGTAGTTTTTGGCTGCATGGAACGGAATGCCGCACATGGGGTCGTCCCCTTTGTGGGTCAGAGTGAGGTTTAGAAGGGCCGAGACCTCGCGGGCATCGTCATCGAACATCTCGTAGAAGTCCCCGACACGGAAAAAGAGCACCATGTCAGAGTGCTCTTTTTTCATCTGCCTGTATTGCTTCATCAATGGTGTCTCAGCCATTCCAATACCTTATTGTCCATTCAT
>JBGVBT010000054.1:0-2780 GCA_045225895.1 Sphaerochaetaceae bacterium | reverse complement strand
TTCCTTTGCGAAGTTGATCAGGAAATCGGTGATTGCCGAACAGATGTAGCTGATCATGATTCCAATGACCAGGAGCATGGACATGTTCCTGACCTTGCCCGTGAACAGCAGGACCAGAAGCAGGGACAGAAGGGATCCCACGAACGAGGCTATCACCGTAATGGAAAGCGGCATCTGCCGGAACACCCCGGCCATGGCAATGGTGACAATGGCCAGAGTCATCTTGGCGCCAGAAGAGATTCCTAGGACAAAAGGCCCTGCAATCGGATTGCGGAAGAAAGTCTGGATCAGAAAGCCGGACAGAGAAAGCGCTCCTCCCAGGAGAACACCGAGCAGGATTCTCGGCAGCCTGATTTTCCATATCACGTTGTACGCCACGCGGTTTGCATCATCCTGAAGAAAGACTATCCGCAGGATCTCCTTCACCGTGATGTCCACACTTCCGCTCTTGATGCTCCAGACCAGTGCAATCCAGAAGAGTAGGAACAGAGCTGCGAACACCAAAAGGCACCGCATGGCGCTTCTGGCCTGATAGGTCGTTTTTCTCATTTCAGCTTGTACAGATATGTCAGGCGGTCCGTGGACTCGTCAGCGGTGAGCATCAGATGGATGTCGTTTATCATGCTTCCGATAGTATCCTGGATCTGGAAGAAATCCGGTGTGGTGCACCACACGTTTCCGCTCTTGACGGCCTTCATCTCTGGCAGGATCTCCGATCTTGACTTGAACTCGTCAAGAGTCTCCGGCTTTCCGCCGAGGTTCCAGATATAGATTATGTAGTCCGCATCCTTCGCCTTGTCGTAGAACGCCTCCATTTCCATCTTGATTGTACCGGTCTTGCCCACTCCGACATCGGAAAGAGGATACTCTCCGCCGGCCAGCGTGAGCATCTTGGTCATGTAGTCATCGGCATTGCGGGCATAGAGGACACCCTTGGAGGTGATATAGAAGATTGCGACGGACTTGCCGGTTTTCTCGACCTTCGAGATCTCCTGCACATAGTTGTCCTGCTCGTTGAACAGCTTCTCGGCATTCTCCTCCTTGTCGAAGATCGCTCCGTAGAGCTTGGCCCACTCTACACGTGCGAGAGGATGGTCTTCCTGGGCAGACTGGTCCAGAACCACATCCACGCCCAGCGTGGCAAGCTTCTCCTTCACATCCTCGGTCAGCATGGTGGAGAAGAACGAGAACGTCGTTCCCTGGGCGGTGATCTTTTCAAAATCAGGTGCCTTATAGTCACCGATATACGTCAATTTTCCGCTTTTCAGCGCATCTATGACCTCGTCTATGTACCAGGACTTCACGTCATATGTGGTAAGCGAGACCGAATCCAGGGCTCCGATGGCATTGATCAGTGATGTGACGGGGGTGGAAGAGACCAAGTTGTTCTCAACCGGCTGCTTCAGGATTATGGCATCCTTGGGGGCATCGGCAGGAACGCTCATACCCTGCGGGACAATCAGCATCTGGCTGATGTCATCGGGTGTGTTGATGACCTTGGCGATCTTGTATCCGCCCTTGTAGTAGTCCACGCTGAAGAACCTGGCGTATTTCAGGTCCATCTTGTGGTCGAATACGAGTTTTCCGTCGTAGTTCTCCGGCTGAACCACCGCCTCTTTGGTTTCGGCAGTCACTGCAGGAGCCGCATTACTTGAGTTCGATTTCTTTGCATTGCATGAGCAGAGCAAAACTGCCAGCAGAAGAATTGCCAGCGACAGAGAAAGAATCCTGTTTTTCATTTCTTCTCTCCTTCAGATGATAGTTTGACAGCTGCCAATAGCACTGGGCCTGTCAAGGTTCATCCGGCGTTTTCCGCACCGGACAACTCCACCAAAGCAGGGCTGGCATTCGGACTTCCCTGTTTCCAGGGTCACCGCTGCGGAACAGCTGCGGATTCTCACCGCATTCCCCGTTTGAGGCATAGACATCACTGCCCATGTCCCCTGCTCGCTATTCGGTTGGAGATTCAGTTGTTTCAAATTGTACTTCTTTTCTGCTAATATATCCACATGTATGAAGTGAATCACGATTTACCGAAAGAGAAAGCCGCCGTTTCCGAGTTTGAGAAATACGGACATGCCATCCTTGACCTCTCCATCGAGAAATTCCTTGCAGATGGATACGAGTTGGGCGACACCGTGACAATCAGTCTGAACACAAAAGGCGGGGCGCTGGACACCCAGGTCTCCAATTCCATGAAGTACACCACAAACCGCGAGGACTAAATTGTCAGGGACAACATCGCCGAGATGCTCACCACAATCGCATACAACACCGGGGACATAAACAGGGGTGCCAGGGCCTACCTCGAGGCAAACGGCATGACGGATGCCGAGGTCGACACCCTTATCAACGCACTTGCGAGGTAATCTGAGAACATGGAAAACAACGTCATTGAAAGCGAATCAAGGCTCACATTCTTCGAGGCAACGAGCATCATTATCGGACATGGAGTGGGAAGCGGCATCCTGGCCGTCCCCTACATCGCATCCAGGACATCGTGGGCAGACATTATCCTGATTGTGGCCGTGGCCTATTTCATCAACCTCCTGATGCATCTGATGATCGCCGAGCTTTCGCTGAACAACGGCGGAAAGCAGTTCATCAAGTGCTTCGAGACCGAGCTTTTCAAGAGAAAGCTCAAGAAGTTCTTCACTGCCTTCGCTTTCGCCATGCTGGGTCTGTCCGTTCTCCTGAACGTCAGCGGTTTCATCGCAGGAAGCGCGGCCGTGTTCAACACATGGTTCGGCCTTAATACCAGAATTTCCATGCTGATCTAC
>JBGVBT010000053.1:0-4613 GCA_045225895.1 Sphaerochaetaceae bacterium | reverse complement strand
AACATCAGAAAGCGCCTGATGGACGAGGGAAGCGTCATAGGCCAGACCTCCAAGGACGGCAAGGTCATGCTGAAGTTCACCCTCCTGAACCCCACGGTCACCCATTCGGACATAGACAGGATCATTGCAAGGATAAAAGAGCTCAGAGAAACTGTCTGACTATGATGTAGACCCCGTTGACCCCTATGAACGCATAGATCAGCTTTCTCAGGAAACGGATCTCAATCTTCTTGAGGATCCTCACCCCGAAGAACATCCCCAGTGTGAAGCCTGCCATAAGCACGGCAAGATACGGTATGTCCCCCCTGTCGTATATGCCGGAGATCAGCCTTGCGAAGATGCACGGAACAGAGCAGAACAGGAAGAAACACTGGGATGATGCGAAGTACTGCAGGTTGTCATCCACAGAAGGAGCAAGATACAGGGCGATCGGAGGACCTGCAATGCTGAAGAATGCGTTCCCTATCCCCGAAAAGGAACCCATGAGGAATCCCATCGTTTTGCTTGGACGGACCTTGATCCTGTCCGAAAGCGCCAGTTCGTAAATGGAAAGAACGATGAAGACAATACCCAGGGCGACGAACAGCACGGCAATATCCAGAGTCACCGACCACAGTGTGAAGACCAGGCCGCAGACTGCGGCGGGAATCAGTGCAGGATAAAGGACATCCCACCGGATTTTCCTCCAGTAGATTATGGAGAACACCAGATTCAGGAAAAGCATGGAAACCTGCATCAGGGCTATGGCCTTGTTCAACGGGAAGAAGAACGGAAGCACGTTCAGCAGAATCAGTGCGGATCCGAATCCCATGGTTGCCTGGATTATGGCCGAGATGAATGTTGAGGCTGCCAGAATCAGATAGGTGCTCACAGGGAAATTCTATTTCAGTTCCTCCTGCAAGTGCAAGAAAAACCCCGCAACGGATGCTGCGGGGTTTCATCTGCAGGGGAATGGAATCAGAAGAGATCCCAGTCCTTGATGTCGATTCCCTTGAGAATCTTCTTGTCCGACCTGCGTCTCGGATCGATCTTCTTCTGGACCATCCTGACCAGTCTGACCATGATGCCCTGGATCAGGAAGTAGACCACCGCTGTCAGGATCAGAGCGAAGAATGCCTCGTACGTTCTGCTTCTGACAAGGTCGCTTATCTTTGTGAGGTCAAGGACAGCGATGTAACCTACGACTGAAGTCTCCTTGATCAGGGTAACAACCTCGTTGCTGTAGATGGGCAGGAAGTGATGGGCCGCCTGCGGAAGCAGGATCCTGAAGAAGCTCTGGGTGTCCGAATAACCCAGTGCCGTGGAAGCCTCGTACTGTCCCTTGCCGATCGCGTTGTATCCCACGCGGAGCATGTCGATCATGGCCGTGGCGAAGATCAGTGAGAAACCGATGACGGAGATCCACATTCCGGAAATCCTAGAGGAACCGAAGATCACATAGTAGAGGATCATCAGGAACAGGACTGTCGGCATTCCGTGGATCAGCCACATGAAGAAGTTGGTTGTGGTGTTGGCGAACTTGTTGCCGTGCCTGCAAGCCATGTAGACTGCAAAACCCAGAACCGTTCCGATCACGATCGAGCAGATTGTGATCAGCGTCGTGACTCCGGCACCGGACACGAAGAGCTTCCATCTGTTCTCCCTGATGAAGGTCTTGTAGAAGCTCTGCCCTATCTTCTCGAAGAATCCGACCTTGGCAACCGTTGAGGTATCCGTACCGGCTGATGCAGCGTAAGGCGAGTTGTTCATGACGACAAGGTACACGGGACATGTGTAGTACACATCCGAAAGTGTTCCGGTCTCGTTTCTCTCCTCGCTCACAACAATGTTCATTCCGATATCGAACTTTCCGGTCTCTACGCCCGGTGCGATGGACTCGAAAGGAATCTCGTTGAAGACGGGTGTGTAACCGTACTCCACGCAGAAGCGGCAGACGAACTCGACATCGAAACCGGCGAGGTTTCCGTCGCTTACGAAGCTGAACGGCTCATAGCCGCCCTCGACGGCGACATTGAGGATTCCGTTCTCGCCTGTGAATGTGAAGTCCTTGACTCCGACGTTGTCCGTGGCGGGATCGAAATCTGCGATCCAGTACTGGTAAAGGCTTCCCTCGTCACCGAGCAAACCGTTCTTGTAGCCGTTGTCGATGAACTCGTTCATCTCGCGCAGAAGACGTTCCTGCTTGTCGTTGTTTCCGATGATGTTGCTGGCGCTGATGTAGCCCGGAATCTCCTTGAATGTCTCAAGATCCGGGTGGTTGGCCTTGTGCACTCCGTAACCCACTCCCTCGACCAGATAGCCTGCGATCTTGCCCGACTTGAGGGCAAGGATCATGTCGGTGGGCATTGTGTAGTACTGGAAAACGGTATGGGGCACGCGGTCCTGGATCAGCTCCTCATAAAGGACAGCCGTCTGGACTCCGATCGGAAGTCCGTCCAGATCCTCGATCTTGTCGTAGGAACCGGACTTTGCAGATGTGGCTGCGGCCGCATCCTCGGAACCGAGAACTACAAGAAGGACAGGACATGTGTAGTAGATGTCCGAAAGCGTTCCGGTCTCGTTGCGCTCTTCGCTTACAACGATGTTCATTCCGATATCGAACTTTCCGGTCTCGACACCCGGTGCGATTGACTCGAAAGGAATCTCATTGAAAACCGGTGTGTAGCCGTACTCCACGCAGAAGCGGCAGACGAACTCAACATCGAAGCCTGCGAGGTTTCCGTCGCTTACGAAGCTGAACGGCTCGTAACCGCCCTCGACAGCGATGTTGAGGACTCCGTTCTCACCTGTGAATGTGAAGTCTTTGACACCCACATTGTCGGTAAGCGGGTCGAAATCTGCGATCCAGTACTGATAGAGGGAACCGTCGTCTCCCAGAAGGCCGTTCTGATAGCCGTTTCTGATGAACTCGTTCATCTCTTTCAGGAGGCGCTCCTGCTTGTCGTTGTTTCCGATGATGTTGCTGGCGCTGATGTAGCCGGGAACCTCCTTGAAGGTGTCCAGATCCGGATGGTTCGCCTTGTGCACACCGTAGCCTACGGCCTCGACCAGATAGGCGGCGACCTTGCCTGACTTGAGGGCAAGGATCATGTCGGTGGGCATGGTGTAGTACTGGAACTCGGTGTCCGGAACACGGTCCTGGATGAGCTCTTCATAGAGAACGGCTGTCTGGACTCCGATGGGAAGACCGTTGAAGTCCTCGATTTTCTCGAACTTGCTCGTATCGACTGTTGCGGCGAATGCCACTGCACAGAGGAGGAACATGGAAATGATGATTGCTGTTATTCTTCTCATCTTCACTCCTCCACCCAGTTGAAGCTCATATCGATCTTGTACTCGCAGCCGTCCGGGTCATCGGTAAGCTTTGTCTCCTTCAACGATGTGGTCGGCTCGGAGAGAAGCAGATGAAACAGTTTGCTCTCTGAAGTCTTGGGATCGAAGTATTCCTCGGCCTTGTACTTGATGGACAGGTACAGGGTGTCCTGCTTTTCGGAGTACTCGATCTTGACCATGATGAACGGATTCTCGGAGTAGTTCGCGATGTTGTTGATACAGATTTCCTCAATGGCCAGGCTGAGCTTGGTAAGACGCTCGGCCTCGATGAGAAGCTTCTCGCCGTAGCTCTGAAGTTCCTCGTTCATGGCCTCGAAATCGAACTCCGTGCTGTCGATCCTGTAGCTGAGGGTCGTGAGTCTCTGGACGAACTTCCTTGTGAGCTCGTGCTTCGGATTGTCGAAGATCTGCTTGGGGGTACCCTCCTCGTAGATGACACCGTCGGCCATGAAGAACACCCTGTTGGAGATCTTTCTTGCGAAATCCATCTCGTGGGTGACGATCATCATGGTTCTGCCGGTCTTGGCGAGGAGCTTGATGACTGACTGGACCTCACCGATCATACTGGGGTCCAAGGCGCTGGTCGGCTCATCGAAAAGGATGATGTCCGGATCCATCGCAAGTGTCCTGGCGATTGCGATTCTCTGCTGCTGACCACCTGAGAGCTCGTCAGGATAGGAGAACACCTTGGTTGCGAGACCGACCTGGGTGAGCAAGTACATGGCCTTGTCGAAGGCTTCCTGTCTGCTTCTTCCCAGCAGGGTGATCTGAGGATTCATGATGTTCTCGATTACTGTGAGATGACCGAAGAGGTTGAAGGACTGGAAGACCATTCCCATCTTCTTTCTCACTTCGTTGAGGTTGCAACCTCTCGCTGTGATGTCCTGGCCATCAACAATTATCTGTCCGCTGGTCGGTTCGGTCAGCATGTTGATGCATCTGAGCAATGTGGACTTGCCCGTGCCAGAAGGTCCGATGATGCTTATCACATCCCCGTCGTTGATGTTAACGCTGATATCCTTCAGAGGAATTGTGTTAGCATCAAACTCCTTTCTCAAATGACGTATTTCAATCATTCGCGTAACCCTAGGTAAAATGACGTTCGCCATGAGAATTTGCTTTCTAGGGCGCTGTTCCTGAAGTTTCAGGCTCCCATGGCTGTGGGGATTCTTGGATATAGTTGGTCCCCGCACTTTACAAAGCCCACCATAAAGCCTAAGGGGGTTCGGGTCAAGCCTTTGGGGGAAATTTTTGTAATTTCCATGTAGAAAGCGCGGGCA
>JBGVBT010000052.1:0-9733 GCA_045225895.1 Sphaerochaetaceae bacterium | reverse complement strand
ACAGAGATACATCCAGCTCAGAAACAGCTCATTCAACTACAACAATGCAACAGAGACAGCTCTCCGCTATCCTGCTTACATTACTGCAGTTTCACAGAAGCGCATGAGCGCCGGTGACGTTCTCATCGAGATGCAGGGCAAGACATGGACCAGAACTCCTGGCCAGAACAGCATGCCGACTCCTGCAAGCACAGACGTCTACACATTCTACCAGCAGGGCATTGCCGAATTCCTGAACGGCAAGACTCCGCTTACACCGGCCAACTGGCAGGCATTCGTCGCCCAGTTCGACAAGATCGGTGGTCTTGAGTGGGAGAAGGCTGGCTATGAGTACGCCAAGGAGAACGGATATCTTCTGTAATCTCTGATTACCTGAAGTCTGATTTGACAAGGGGCTGCGGGTGCATGCTGCAGCCCCTTTTTTTAAAACCTTTTTGTTTGGAAACAACATGATTGACGCAAGAAAAACTATGACAGAGCGCATGAGCCTGTCTGCAATGAGAAAGTACAATCCGCAGAACGCAGCGCAGAGCTACAAGTCCGCCATTCTGCTGGAGGGCCTCTACAAGGCTTCCTGTGTTCTCGGGAACGGGGAAATACTCAATTACGTCAAGTCGATGCTGGATGGCTATGTCCACGATGACGGCAGTGTACAGAACTACGAACTCGAGGAATACAGCATGGACAACATCCGCATCGGATACATAATGCTGAAAATCTACGCCCTCACCGGCGAAAAGAAATACAAAATTGCCCTGGACAGCTTCATGAAGATGCTGGAGGGCCAGCCAAGGACAAAGGAGGGCGGCTTCTGGCACAAGAAGCGCTACACCAACCAGATGTGGCTGGACGGACTGTTCATGCAGGGACCCGTCTACGCAGGCTATTGCAAGATGTTCGGTGGCCTGAAGGAATGCCTGGACGACATTATCCCGCAGTTCGAGCTGATCTATGAGAAGACATATGATCCCAGGACATCGCTTCTCAGACATGCGTGGGACTCGTCCCACCAGATGCCGTGGTGCGATCCCGTCACCGGCCAGTCCCAGGAAGTCTGGTCACGTGCCATGGGATGGTACTGCATGGCTCTTGCCGACCTTCTGGAGGACATCCCGGCAACGGAAGAGTTCGAGGGCTACAGGGCCAGACTCCTCGTCCTTGCCAACAGGGTCGCTCCCGCAGTCCTGAAGTATCAGGACAGGGAAAGCGGAATGTGGTGGCAGGTCATGGACAAGGGCGGCCAGGGAGCCAACTATCTTGAGACCTCGTCCACATCGATGTTCATCTACTTCTACGCGAAGATGAACAGGATGGGATTCTTCGACATCTCCTACAGGGAGGCCGCTCAGAGGGCCTTCGACGGAATGTTCAGACACTCCGTCACGGTGGATCAGGAAGGCGAGCTCTATCTTCATGACATCTGCAAGAGCGCAGGTCTGGGACGGGCTGCCGACACCAATCCGTACAGACCCGGAGATTTCGAATACTACACCACCGGAGAGGAGCGCGTCACCGACAACCTGCACGGAGTCTCTCCGTTCATCTCGGCAGCCGTGGAGCTTGAGTTCCCGGCACAGCTTAACACAGGCCGTTACGTCCTCAGACCGGGCGACGACATCAACAAGGTCCTGGCCGAGAACGCCTGCAAGACCGCTGTCGTCATTCCCAGGGGTAAATATCAGGTCGGTCCCATTGCCGTTCCGGCACACACCCACCTGATTTTCGAAGAGGGTGCGGTTCTTGACTACACAGACGATTTCGATGCCTATCCTCCCATCAGGACAAGATGGGAAGGTGTCAACTGCTGGGCAATGCACCCGTGCTTCCTGATCAAGGATGCGACGGATGTTGTTGTAGAGGGCCCGGGAGTCCTTGACGGACACGGCGAGAAGTGGTGGAAGCACATAATGTCCTGGAAGAACGGTGGAAGACCTGCCGAGACCGTTCTTGACTGCGAGAAGCGCCTTGCCGCACTTAATCCGAACTATCTGAACGAACCCGAGGGCGGCGGCGGAAGACCGTGTCAGTTCCTCAGGCCGCCTCTTCTTCAGGTTCTCGATTCCTTCAATGTCCGCATCGACGGAATCACGCTGACACGCAGTCCTTTCTGGACCTGCCATCCGGTCTGCGTGACCAACCTCGTGCTTCAGAACATGAAGATCAACAACCCTTACGATTCCCCCAACACCGACGGAATAGACATAGAGTCCTGCGTGAACGTGGATGTCCGCGGATGCGATGTCAACGTGGGTGACGACGGAATTGCCGTGAAGTGCGGAAGCGGAAAGGAGATGATGGGATTCCAGCGCTCCGAGAACATCCTCGTGCAGGACTGCACAGTCAGGAACGCACACGGCGGATTCGTCATCGGAAGCGAGACCGCAAGCGGCGTCAAGGGCGCCTATGTGAGGAACTGCAGCTTCCTCGGAACCGACAGAGGAATCAGAATCAAGACCAGAAGGGGCAGGGGCGGCCACATGGAGGACATAGTGGCTTCCGACATCTTCATGGACAACGTGATCTGCCCGATCTCCATCAATATGTTCTACAGATGCGGAAGCGACGACCCCGCTCTTTATTCCCTGAAGAAACAGCCTGTCGGAGAGGACACCCCGCTGATAAAGGACGTCCTGATCGAGCGCGTGAAGGCCGAGAACTGCAGGTGCGCAGCCGCTTTCCTGGCAGGACTTCCCGAGATGCCGCTTGAGAACATCATTGTCCGCGACAGCTCCTTCAGGGTGAATAAGGAATTCGAGGAAGGCCTCGAGGCCGAGATGTGCGCAGGCATCCCCGAAACCGATTTCAGGGGAATCAGGGTCATCAATTCCGATGTGAAGTTCGACAACGTGTTTGTCGATACCGATCCGATGATCAAGTACGAGGAATATTGAGGTTAAAACATGGGAAAAAAGCCGGACACCAGTTTCATCAAGGGAATCATCCCGCCAATTGCGGTTCCGTTGAACGAGGATGAGAGCTTCAACGAGAAGAAGCTCAGAAAGCATGTTGATTTTGTCATCGACGGTGGAGTGAGCGCCATCCTGGCCTTCGGTTCCAACGGCGAGTTCTACATGCAGGAAGAGTCCGAGATGCAGGACATCCTGGACGTAATGATAGACCAGACTGCAGGACGTGTTCCGATTTTTATGGGAATCGGTGCAATCAGGACATCAAAATGTGTCAGGCTTGCCCAGATGGGAATCGAGCACGGAGCCAGGGCCGTGTCGGTTCTGCAGCCCATGTTCCTCAAGCCTTCGGAGGATGAGCTCTACACCCATTTCGAGACAATCGCCAAAAGCGTTCCGGGTGTGCCCATGCTTCTGTACAACAATCCCGGACGCACCGGGTACGGAATTCCGCAGACCGTTGTGGAGCGCCTGGCCCATGAGCTTGACAACGTTGTGGGAATGAAGGACTCAAGTGGTGACATAACCCAGACCGAGGAGTTCATCAGGCGCAATGCGGATGTGGACTTCAAGGTCATGTGCGGAAAAGACACCCTAATCTACGCAGGACTGTGCGTAGGTGCCGTTGGAGCCGTCTGCTGCATGGCGAACTTCGTACCCGAGATGGTGTGCTCCATCTACGATTCTTTCATGGCTGGAGACCTGAAGAAGTCCCTTGCACAGCAGTTCAAGCTGAATCCCCTGAGGCTTCAGATGGACAGTTCGAGCTTCCCGGTTGCCACAAAGGACTATGCAAACCTCCTGGGTCTGGATCTGGGAGCTCCGTATCTTCCCACCAAGAATTCCACGGAGAAGCAGCTTGAGGGGCTGAGGAAGAGACTCGAGGCCGCAGGGCTGGTCATAGGAGACTGAAATGCGGGTCGTCAAGATAGCTGAACAGGACAATGTTGCCGTTGTGGTTGCACCCACACCGGGTGGAGAACCCATAGAAGGGACCGGCCTTCATGCGCTTTGCGACATTCCGCAGGGCCACAAGGTGGCTTTGGTAGACATAAGGAAAGGAGATCCTGTCATCCGTTACGGCGTCATCCTGGGCTATGCCCTGGAGGACATTCCCGCCGGCGGCTGGATCAACGAGCACAACATAGAGCTTCCGTCATCACCTGAGGTGAAGGACCTTGTTGCCGGTTCAAAGGGGAGTTTCCCCGCCTTTGTCCCGGAAAGAAAGACCTGGATGGGCTACGACAACGGTCCGGATCTTCCGGCCGGCAGCAGGAACTTGCTGGGCATAATCACCTCCGTGCAGTGCGTGGCGGGTGTGGTGCGTAATGCGGCCGACAAGATCAGGCGCGAGATTCTTCCGAAGTACCCCAATGTCGATGATGTGGTTGAGATAGTCCATCCCTACGGATGCGGCGTCGCGATCAAGGCCGATGATGCGGATATTCCCATCCGCAGCGTCAGGAACGTTTCTCACCATCCGAATTTCGGAGGCCAGGTCCTTGCTGTGGGTCTTGGCTGCGAGAAGCTTACAATGGACAGGATACTCAGTCCTGAGGAGAACACGCCCGATAATGTGATAATCCTCCAGGAGTGTCAGGGCTACGGTGACATGATCGACAGGATTTGCAATGCCGCACAGCGCAAGCTGGAGATCCTGAACAAACGAAAGAGGGTGGAGCTTCCGCTTTCAAAGCTCAGAGTGGGCGCACAGTGCGGCGGCTCGGATGCATTCAGCGGAATCTCTGCGAACCCGACCATAGGCTATGCTTTCGACCTTCTCGCCGCAGGAGGCGCCACCGTGATGTTCTCGGAGGTCACGGAGGTACGAGACGGGGTCCATCTCCTTGCCGAGCGCTGCAGCGACGGGAAAGTGGTTGAGAAACTCAAGAAAGAGATTTCCTGGTACGACGATTATCTTGCAAGACAGCATGTGGACAGAAGCGCCAATCCGGCTCCCGGCAACAAGAAGGGAGGTCTGAGCAACATAGTGGAGAAGGCCATGGGATCCATAGCCAAGAGCGGCCACTCACCCATTGTGGAGGTCATCGGCCCTGGCGAGACTCCCAGCTGCCAGGGCATGGTCTTTGCCGCAACTCCGGCTTCGGACATTGTGTGCGGACCCAGCCAGCTGGCATCGGGCATCGTCATGCAGCTCTTCAGCACGGGCCGCGGAACTCCATACGGACTGCGTGCCATTCCCGTGTACAAGATCTGCACCCAGCACTCGATGAAGAGGCAATGGCCGGATCTGTTCGACCTCGATGCAGGCTATGTGGTGACCGGTGAGAAATCGATCGCTGAACTGGGTACCGAGCTTTACGGACACATCCTGGATGTGGTGAGTGGAGAGAAGACTTTTGCGGAGAAGTACGGCCTGTACAACGACATCATTGTCTTCAATCCGGCCCCGATAACGTAATAGTCCAAATTGTAGCTTGAAAGAGCTCTTATACATAGAAACAATTCGCATTATCATTGATTCCGATGGAGGGTGGTATGTCACTTAAGAGATATGCACAGGTTGGGACTGGCGGAAGAGCCAGAATGTATTACGAGGCCGTTGCCTCGAAGTATCATGATATCGCCTGCATGGTCGGTTTCTGCGACCAGAGCCAGACGAGGATGAATTATGCAAATTCCCGTCTTGAGGAGCTTGGAGCCAAGAAGGTTCCGACATATCTGCCTCACGAGTTCGAGAAGATGATTGCCGAGACAAAGCCGGACATCGTCATAGTCACATCCGTTGACCGCACGCACGACGACTACATCTGCCGCGCCATGGAGGCCGGTTGCGATGTAATCACCGAAAAGCCGCTGACAATCGACGAGCGCAAGGCCCAGAGGATCATCGACACACAGAAGAAGACCGGTCGCCACATCAGAGTCACCTTCAACTACCGCTACGCTCCCTATCACACAAAGATCCGCGAGCTGATTCGTGACGGCGCAATCGGAACACCGACATCGGTGCATTTCGAGTGGTTGCTGAACACACAGCACGGTGCCGACTACTACAGACGCTGGCACCGCAACAAGTACAACAGCGGCGGACTTCTTGTCCACAAGGCAACCCACCATTTTGACCTTGTAAACTTCTGGCTGAACACCGAGCCCGAGACAGTATTCGGCTTCGGAGCACTGGACTTCTACGGAAGAGCCGCAGCGGAGAAGAGGGGTGTGGAGAAGTTCTACTACCGCTGCCACGGAAGTGAGGAAGCAAAAGGCGATCCGTTTGCAATCGACCTCGAGTCCAACCCGACCCTCAAGGCCCTTTACCTTGATGCCGAGGCCGACAGCGGTTACATCCGCGACCGCAGCGTCTTCTCTGACGACATCAGCATCGAGGACACGATGAACCTGGTGGTCCGCTACAAGAACGGAGTCCAGATGTCATACTCGCTGACCTCCTACATGCCTTGGGAAGGCTTTAACGTCTCGTTCAACGGTACAGCCGGAAGAATCGAGTACCAGGCGGTTGAGAAGCCCTACATCAATGCAGGCGGAGAGAAAAAGGACGAGGGTGCGGCAAAGTTCAGCAGAATCCGCGTCTGTCCGATGTTCGCAGAGCCCTACGAGGTTCCTGTCAAGGAAAGCGAGGGCGGTCACGGTGGCGGAGACCCCGTCCTCCTGGACGACATCTTCCTTGACAATCCTCCGTACGACGAGTTCCACAGAGCTGCCGATTTCCATGACGGCGTGAAGTCAATTCTGGTGGGAATTGCCGGAAACAAGTCCATTGCCTCCGGTCAGCCTGTCCAGATTGATTCCCTGATCCACTGGTAAACCAGATTAAAGCCCTTCTGCAGAGGTTGTTTCGGTATGGTAGTTTTCAGAGAGGATTTCGATTCGTTTGAGCTTGGTCCGTTTCCGTTCGATGCGGAGCACAGCGCCATGGGAGAGTACCATTACTATCCCAACCCCGGCTACAGCGGACAGTGGTTCGACCCCATAGCCGACTGGTCCTTCAGAGGTCCGACATGGCTGATCTCCAATGCCGACATGGACGGCGGACGCTGCATCGAGCAGATGCGTCTGACCGAGCCTGCTCCGAGAAAAGCCATTCCTACTTTAAGGTCCGGCGACATTCTGTGGAGCGACTATACCGTAAGCGCGTCTGTGCGCCCGATGATAGCCGCCCATTTCAACGGAATCCTCTTCCGCTACCAGACAAGCATGATGCATTACGGCCTCTTCCTTGTTCTCGGCGGAGTCGAGCTCCACAGGGTGGACAAGCTTGAGCGCACCGTCCTTGCAAGTGCCAAGGTCAGTTGGGATGCAGATGGATATAACGAACTGAAGGTCTCTCTTGAAGGTTCCGGAATCAGATGCTATCTGAACGGAAGTCTTGTGATCGAAACCTTTGACAGCAGATACTCAACCGGATGCATTGCCCTTTGTGCTTGCAGGCCCACACGCTACAGGGCAGTTTCCGTCGAGATGACGGAAGAGCAGTACAGAACCTATGGCAGGAACAGGACCGAATGGGAGAATTCCGAAAGGAAGGCTTCCTCTGAGCACTTTGCTCCCAAGCTCTGGAAGAAGATTGACCTGAAGGATTTCGGAGCCGCAAGGCAGATAAGGTTCGGTCATCTTACCGGAACCGGCGAGTGGTTCTTCGTCATGTGCCAGAACCAGAGGAAGGTCTACAAAGACCGCTATCCTGTGATCTCCTGCATGACTGCGGTAAGTGTTGAGACCGGAAAAGTCCTCTGGCAGATAGGCGAGCCGTGCGACAGTGCCGAGACCGAAAAGCTTACCACCGACCTTCCGTTCCAGATCTACGACATAGACAACGACGGCATCGACGAGGTCATTACCTCCTGGGATTTCAAGCTGATGATCCTGGACGGAAGAACCGGAGAGACCAAGAAGAGCATTCCCACTCCGGTCAACGAGGCAGACCCTGCGACAGTCACCGGACTTGAGTTCGGCAAGTACGCCTTCAAGCACCTGAATGTGGATGCAATCCGCATTGTCAATGTCTCAGGAAACGAGAGACCCTCGGAAATATTGATAAAAGACCGCTATTCGCGCTATTGGATCTATGACAAGGACCTGAATTACGAATGGCAGTTCTCCAAGTACAACACAGGCCATTTCCCGTTCTCCTATGACTTCAACGGCGATGGCAAAGACGAGATCTTCTCCTGCTACAACATGGTCGACAGCACCGGAAAACTCATGTGGTCCCTGCCCATAGACACTGATCATACCGACGAGATCATCGTCGGACGCTTTGCTCCTGACCAGGATGAAAGGCTTGCAATCGTCTCCGGCTGGGAAGGCTTCATGATTGTCTCAAAAGACGGGGAAATCATTGTCAGGGACATCAACGGCCATGGCCAGAGGATCAGCAGTGCCAACTACTGCCCCGAGCGTACCGGCTTTGAGATTGCCACAACGACCTACTGGGGAAACAACGGGATTGTCTACCTTCACGACTGCAACGGCCGGGAGATCTGGCACCGCGAGATGCTGTCCAACGGCAACGTGATCTGCCCGCTCAACTGGGACGGAAATGGAACCGAACTGATCTGGATGAGCGCCCACGAGGGTGCCTTCGACGGAGCAGGCCGCCGCGTCATGGTTCTACCTGACGACGGCCATCCCGAGATGTGCACCGAGGTCATAAACCTCACCGGTGATGCCCGCGACGAGATTGTTGTCTGGGACCGGCACGTCATGTACATCTACACCCAGGATGGCGATGCCCCTGCGGATGGGCGTGGCGAATACCGTCCGTTCAAATATCCCGAGTATAACGGATCCAACTACCGCGGCGAGTACAGCTTCCCCAACTGGGAGAAGTAGCTCTGCCACCTCCTTAATTGGAGAGTTTTGGTAACGTTCATGAAGTTGCTGAGGTTCGTGAGGCTGGTAACGTTCATGAAGTTGCTGAGGTTCGTGAGGCTGGTTAGCACAATAAAAGCAGGTTTGTTTTTCCGATTCAACATGATAGGATTGTTCCTATGGCAAAGGAGGAGAGGAATGACACAGGAATTCAGATGGGCATTCATAGGAACCGGAACACTGGCAAAGAAAGTGATCCGGGAGATTTCGGAGAGCGGAAGACACAAGGTCGTTTCCGCATACAGCCGCAACCGGGAGAATCTTGTCAGCTTCTGCGAGCCATACGGAATCTATGCCGCCAGATCTGTTGAGGATGCAGTCAAGCATTCGGAGATCGATGCAGTCTACATATCGGTCACCAATGAGGTGCATTATGAGGTCTGCAGGTTCTGCATCGAGCATGGCAAGAACGTCCTGCTGGAGAAGCCCTTCACGATTAATGCCAGGGAAACGAAGGAGCTTCAGATGCTGGCAAAGACCAAAGGAGTCTATCTTGCCGAAGCCATGTGGACCTGGTACAGCGATGTTCCGAACAAGGTCCGGGAGATTGTGCTTTCAGGAAAGCTCGGAAGGATAAAAAGCGTTTTCATGAGCTATTCCAAAAACAGCATCGGCTATGCTCCGCGCGTGTCAGATCCTGCAAAAGGCGGCGGAGCAGTCCTTGATATCGGAATCTATCCAATTGCCTATGCATACAGACTGTTCGGCTATCCCAAGAGCATCGTCTGCAAAGGCGATGTGAGAGACGGTATCGACTACGGTGAGAAAATCGAGTTCATATACGACGGTTTTACCGTAAAGATGGATATATCGATAATCGAATCCAACGGCGAGGCCTGTGTCATAGAGGGTGAGAACGGAATACTGGTGAATCCGGGTTTCCATTATGCAGAGCCGGCGGTTCTGAAAACCGGGGATGAGATCAGGATAATCGAAGGCAGGAAAGGCTATCTTCAGGAGTTCGATACAGTGGC
>JBGVBT010000051.1:0-3457 GCA_045225895.1 Sphaerochaetaceae bacterium | reverse complement strand
CAAGGGCATACATGACACCGGCGATGATGTAGATTCTCAGCAGGGTGTTCTTTGTGTTGACACCTGAGACCTCGGCTGCAACCTCGTTTCCACCGATTGCATACATATACTTTCCGTGACAGGTCTTGTTGTAGATGAACCAGAACAGGGCTCCGAAAATCAGAGCTACGAACAGAAGATACGGAAGGTAGAAGCCTCTGACGTTTCCGATTCTTCCGGTGATGAGCTTTGTGTAGACCTGCTGGAATCCTCCGATCGGCTGTGCGTCGGTGAAGACAAGACAGAAACCGTAGACGATTGTCTGTGTTCCGAGTGTTGTGATGAATGGAGGAACCTTCAGGCGGGAGATGATCCATCCGTTGACGAGTCCGATGAATGCTCCGATTGCCAGGACAATGAGAAGGACAACCCACATGTTCATTTCAGGGAAAGACTTGTAAAGACGTCCTGTATAGTCTCCTCTCTGGATTAGAACTCCGGCGATACAGGCGGCAAGTCCGACCTGACGACCGGCGGAGAGGTCTGTTCCCTTCGTGATGAGACAGCCTGAAACACCGAGGGCGATAAGGAATCTGATTGCAGTGTTGCTGATCAGGTTTCCGAGGTTGCCCCAGGAAAAGAAGTTCTGTGTTGTGAATCCGACTACAATGCTTACAAGAACCAGAAGCACTACAATCGGGTTGGATTTGGCAGTTGCCAAGATGCGTGAAGCCACGCCTTTGTTGTTTTTATCCAATGATGCTGCCATGACAGTCTATCTCCTTATTACTCAAACTTTGTGGCAAGTTCCATGACGTTCTGCTGGGTCGCCTGGGATCCCTCGAGGAAACCGGAGCACCTTCCGTCGCACATTACCATTATTCTGTCGGACATTCCCAGAAGCTCACCCATCTCACTGGTGATCATGAGAATGCTCTTCCCCTGCTTTGCCAGCTCGGCGATGATGCAGTAGATCTCGTACTTGGCACCTACGTCGATTCCTCTGGTAGGCTCGTCCAGAATCAGGACGTCCGGGTCATTGGCAAGCCAGCGGCCGATGATGACCTTCTGCTGGTTTCCGCCGGAGAGAGACTGTATGAGAGTCTTGCTTGACGGGGTCTTGATGTTCATCTTTTGGACATTGTCCTGTACAAGAGCCTCGACCTTGGAGCTGTTGATGCAGATCTTGTAATCCAGGTATTTGTTCAGGGATGAGATCGAGATGTTGTCGGCAACGGAGAGGACACCCATGATTCCGGATGTTCTGCGGCTTTCCGTAAGCATGGCAACTCCGTGGTCGATGGCATCCTTGGGCCTGGTGATCTTGAGCTCCTTGCCGTTGAGGAAGACCTTCCCGGAAATGTGGCTGCGGATTCCGAAGATACCCTCCATCAGCTCTGTCCTCTGGGCACCGACAAGACCGCCGACACCGAGGATCTCGCCTTTCCTGATGTTGAAGCTCACATGGCGGAAGCTCTTCGGATTGATGGATGTGAAATCCTTGACCTCGAAGACAACCTCGCCGGGAACGTTCTCCCTCTTGGGGAAAAGGTTGGTGAGCTCACGTCCGACCATCTTGGTGATGATCGATGTAGTGGTGAGTTTGCTGGCCTCCCATGTTCCCACGTACTGGCCGTCTCTCATGATCGTGACCTCATCACTGATCTTGAGGATCTCATCCATCTTGTGCGAGATATATACAATGGCTACGCCGTCTTTTTTCAGATCGTTGATGATGTCAAACAGCGAGTCAACTTCGTTCTGTGTGAGTGAAGATGTTGGTTCATCAAGGATAAGGACCCGGCAGTTGGCGGAAACCGCTTTGGCGATTTCTACAAGCTGCATCTGCGATGTGCTCAGTGAACCGACAAGCTGCTTCGAGTCAAACGGAAGCTTGACCTTTTTGAGAAGTGCGTCGGTGTCCTTGTACATTTTGTCGTGGTCAACCGTAGGAATGAAACCCAACAGCTTTTTGATCGGATATCTTCCGAGGAAGATGTTTTCTCCGATTGTTCTGGCGGGGATTGGCTGAAGCTCCTGATGAACCATTGCAATGCCTTTTGAAAGGGCATCAATCGGGTCCTTGATTGTGACAGGCTGTCCGTCGATGAAAACCTGGCCTTCATCCATCTTGTAAATGCCGAACATGCATTTCATCAATGTGGACTTTCCGGCTCCGTTCTCTCCCATGAGGGCGTGGACATGACCCGGCTTGAGCTGCAGCTGGGCGTGACTTAAGGCCTGTACTCCCGGAAAAGCCTTGCTCACGTCCTTCATCTCAAGAAGATATTCAGACATATGTCATCTCCGTATTCCGCTGGGTGCGGATGTGTTCTTTAAATTGATTTTATGCAAAAAAAACGGGAGGGCGCAATGCCCTGCCCGTTCAGCTTTCAAGCTTTTTGTCACTTTGTGACCATGACATAGTCAACCCAGTAGTAGTTCTTGATTGCCTTGCCGTTGAGAAGCTCAACTGCGACATCAACTGCTGTGTGTGACTGTCCGATGTGGTCGTTCAGGACTGTACCGGTCATTGTACCCTTCTTGACCATCTCGACACACTCGTCAAGAGCATCGACGCCGACAAGGTAGATGTCCTTTCCGACTGTTCTTCCGGCGGCCTGGATGGCTGCTGCAGCTCCGAGAGCCATGGCATCGTTGTTGCAGAAGACAACCTCAACATCCTTGCCGTACTTTGCAAGAGCGTTGGCGCAGAGCTCCTGTCCCTTTGCCTGTGCCCAGTTACCGACCTGATCGTCGAGACAGTTGACCTTGATTCCCTTGTCTGTCAGATACTTGACTGAGAACTGAGTTCTGTACTGAGCATCGATGTTCTCCGGGTCTCCCTCGATCATGATGTAGGAAACAACTCCGTCGCCGTTGACATCGCCGTGATCCGGAAGCTCAGCAATGATTCTGCCCTGGAATGAACCGGACTGTCTTGCATCAGCACCGACATAGCAGACCTGAGCATTCTTGAGGATGCCTTCATAGGCCTCGTCAAGTGTTGAACCGTCAGCTGCGTAAGCAAGAGGCTCTCTGTTGATCAGAACAAGAGGAATGCCTGCTGCGACAATCTTGTCGATGATTGCATCTGCTGAAGATGTCTGGACCAGGTTGAGGATGATGACATCCATGCCCTGTGTGATGAAGTTGTCGACCTGGTTTGACTGCTCTGCCATGTCGTTCTTTCCATCAACGATGGTGACATTGTACTTCACACTGTCAGTCTCGAGAGTCTTGAAATAGCTCTGGATCTCGTTTCTGTAAAGAGTCATGAAGTTATCATCGAACTGATAAATTCCGACACCGACCTTGTAGGTCTTGACACCTGATGACTCCTGAGCACCCTGTGCGAACACACCGGTGAGGACGACGACTGCGATAAGCAGCACCATGAAAACTTTTCTCATTAGAAATACCCCCTTCAATTGATTTCCTGAAAAGTCACTTTAAATGATAGGGGGCGTTTTTTTGA
>JBGVBT010000050.1:0-14750 GCA_045225895.1 Sphaerochaetaceae bacterium | reverse complement strand
CAAGCCTGCATCCATTTCAGGTAATAACCATGGAATGGTATGCACAAATGAGACTGTATCAATGAGTGTTTGCATCCGGATTGAAGGATTTGATGGAAAATGGTGGCAAGGAAAAACAATTCATTGCATCCCAAACAAGCACAATCTCTGTTTCCGGTGGCAAAGGCTGGCAGTTTTTTGCCTCCGTTTTTTCCAAAACAACGAATCTGGATGCAAAGACCAAGAATCAAAAGCAAAAACCTGCATACCAAAACACAGGGAACAAGGATTTTGGTGGCAAAATGGAAAGATAACACAAGAGGCCGCGTGTGCGGCCTCCTGAGTGATATGCTGAAGTGTTTTTGTCAGCTGATGGGTTCGAAGTCTGCAGCTCCGTGTTTGCACAGCGGGCAGACGATGTCTTCCGGAAGTTCGTCGCCTTCGTAGACATATCCACAGACCTTGCAGACCCAGCCCTTCTTGCCTTCTGTCTTCGGCTTGGGCTTTACGTTGGACTGGTAGTAGCTGTAGGTCATTGTCTCCTTGTTGCTGAGAACACGTGCCTCGGTGACCGTGCAGATGAACATTCCGTGGGTGTCGAGATCCACGTAGCGCTCAACCTTCAGGCTCATCATGGCGTTGATGTACTTAGACAGGAATCTCAGACCATTGTCGGAACGCAGGACCTCGAAATCCGAACCGTCGAACTTGTCGGTGTTGCGTCCGCTCTGGAAACCGAAGCGCTCGAACACGGAGAATGGAGCTTCGACGGACAGACAGTTGAGGTTCATGATGCCGCTCTGCTGTACGACATGATGTGTGTAGTTCTGCTTGTTGATGCACACGGCAATCCTGTTGGGAGAGTTTGTGACCTGCGAGACTGTGTTGACGATCATTCCGTTGTCGCGTCTTCCGTCGTTTGAGGTGATCACATAAAGGCCGTAGCCGATCTTGAACAGGGCTGTCATGTCGTTCTTGTTGACGGTCTCTTCCTGACGTCCCATGTAATCCTGGCAGAGCTCCTTTGCAAGGGCTTCCACCTGAGCCTTGCTCTCGTCGTTCAGGGCGCTCTTGATGTGGACGGTATTCTGGGCGAACGTGATGTTCTTGGAATTGGCGAGAAGTCCGGTCATGACCTTGGCGGCCTGAGGTGCCCATGAACCGTTCTCAATGATTGCAACGGTCCTGTTCTGGTAGTTGCGTTCTGTAAGATGCTCGATGAATGTGCGCATGAACGGGAAAACGTCTGCGTTGTATGTTGTCGAGGCAAGGACAAGTCTTCCGTAACGGAATGCATCCTCCACTGCCTCAGCCATGTCTTCACGGGCAAGGTCACAGACCACGACCTTCGGACAACCGTTGGCCTTGAGTTTCTGCTCAAGAAGCTCGACAGCCTTCTTTGTGTTGCCGTAGACGGATGTGTAGGCAATCATGACGCCTTCGCTCTCCACACCGTAGGAAGACCAGATGTTGTAGAGGTTCAGGTAGTATCCGAGGTTCTCGGAAAGGACAGGTCCGTGGAGCGGGCAGATGATGGAGATGTCCAGACCTGCGGCTTTCTTCAGGACGTTCTGAACCTGCGGACCGTATTTTCCGACAATGCCGAAGTAGTAGCGGCGGGCCTCGCATGCCCAGTCCTCATCAACATCGAGGGCACCGAATTTTCCGAATCCGTCTGCGGAGAACAGGACCTTGTCGGTGCTGTCATATGTCATGATGACTTCCGGCCAGTGGACCATCGGAGCTGTGACGAAGTTCAGTTTGTGTTTTCCGAGATCGAGAGTGCTGCCCTCGCCTACCTCGATGCGGCAGGAGGCGTAGTCATCTCCGAGAAAGTTCTTCATCATGGGGAATGCCTTGGACGATGAGACAATCGTGGTTCCCGGATAGTTCTTCATGAAGTTGGCGATATTGGCCGAGTGGTCGGGCTCCATGTGCTGCACGACAAGGTAGTCGGGCTTGCGGCTTCCGAGTGCCTTCTGGAGGTTGTCCAGCCACTGGTGGGTGAAACGTCTGTCAACGGTATCCATTACGGCAATCTTCTTGTCCATAATGAGATATGAATTGTATGCCATTCCGTTTGGAACAACGTACTGGCCTTCGAACAGGTCAACTTCGTGATCGTTGACTCCGACGTAGATGATATCCTCTGTGATTTTCATTTTTAACCCCTGAGTTTGTTTTTCTACACTATACCATTAATTCCGTCCGTCTGCCATCCCGCTTTCAGAGATGTCTCAATGAATTGGGAGGGAGTCAGGGCAGGAACAGGTGATTCTTTGAAATCCTTCGTGTTTCTGGTGATAATGAAGTCTATGCGGTTTCTCTTCGCCGTGGCGGCAATAACGGCATCTTCATAATCAGACATATCCGATTCGACTGCGTTCACGATGTCTTCGGGTTTCAGATCCACAATATTGATGATATCCAGCCAGGATGACAGACAACGGCGGACCTCCTTTTCATCATGCAGATACTTTTTCAAGATATAGTGGATGTCGCAAATTGAATTCGGGGTAAAGAAGCCTTCTACAAGACCGCCGGCACATATCGTAAAAACCTTTGCAGCATCCTCGACAAAGCCATCACGCTTTTGCATCAGGTCAATGGCTATGTTTGTATCGATGATTGCCTTCATAGATATTTCTCCATCCTTTCCATCCTGATTTCGTCCATAGTCTTTCCGTCATCGGGAATGATTCCAATCAGAGAATTCAAAGCGCTCATTTTGCTTCTTCCAGGAGGAGAAAGTACAGCTATTTCCTTGCCGTTCTTGGTGATATAGATGGTATCCGTTGCAGCAAGCGAAAGATAATATCCCAGATTCTGTTTGAGCTCGGTTGCAGTAATGGACATACTTTACCTCTTTGTTCGTACGATTTCCAATTAAAATATAGTACGGTTTATCAAAGAGGTAAAGTCCCAAGGTGCAATCTACACCTGTTTCAATTCAGTTCACTTCCCCGGAAATCAGGTCATCGTCATCGGAATCGGAAGCGAATGAGACTGCGTCCGCCTTGGAGAGGTTTGCCCTGACCGCGTCGGAAAGTGCCGAGGCTTCAGAATATGCAAACGTATCCATGGAATGGTAGCCCAGGTAGCTCTTCACCACCAGATCCGGGTTGCTGATCACAACAGGAGCCGAGGTGGTCACCACGTTGGAATCGTCCATGCTGATGTTGAATCCACCGGTCTTGGCGGTATACAGCTGCAGATCAGAATCACCGCGGATTCCAACCCCATCGTTGCGGACTTCCGCGATCTTCGATCCGTTGCGGATGACTCCGTAGTTCTTAACGCCGATGACATCAAGTGAAAGCTCGTTGTCTCTTGTCGAAACGTACAGGTCGGCTGAAGTAAAGAAATCGGAAACGTCCTCCCCGTTTGTTGTGAACTTAAGGCTGTCGTCTCCGGAGTAGTCCACATCCTTGAACATGACCATCTTTCCGGAGTTGTTCTTGACCTCAAGTCTGTTCTTCGGGGAAACGACATGCTCTGAAAGGAGCGAGAGATTGTCACCCACCCTCTTTCCATCAACCATGATATCGCTCTTGTCGATACCGGTGATGCGGATTGTACCCGGAGTGCTCTTGAGGTTATGGAACAGAATCACATCCGCATATTCGCTCTGGCCGAACTCGCTTGCCGGAGTTTCTTCCACGGCATTCAGGTCAGAAACAAGCACGGACTTGTCCTCGACGAGAAAGGCTTTTGCCGACTCAAGCTCAAGCTGCCTGCTCTCATAGACCTTTATCTCGTTGGCTGTGGCGTTGAAGGTATCCCTGAGGTTCTGGATGTAGTCCTTCGAACCCCTTTCACTCTCGGTGGCAGAGGCGATGATCCTGGCGCCTTCTCCGTGATCGTAGACAAGAAGAGTTGCAAGTCCGTCAACGGCTTCGATTGCCGACAGACGGGAGCTGACGGCGTCCGAAGCCCTCCCGAAGGTCTCCTTGTCGTCGGCAGAAATCGACTGGTCCACGTTCAGCACGTAGTAATGGAGATCAGCCGTCTGCTGGAGGCTCTTGGCATCCTCGGTCTCAAGCCATGCGGAATAACGGTCAAGCAGAGCTTCGTACTCGTGGCTTCCGACGGGATGTTTGTCATCATATTCCATCTCATATCCGAGATCCGATTTGATCTGTTCCAGAAGGACACCCTCATTCTCAAGCTTGTATCCGTTTTCGGTGTATTCAGACACTTCGTCAAGAACAGCCCTGATCTTGCTGTTTTTGTCGTTCAGCTCGTCCTGATGGCTTCTGTTGTCTTCCAGTCCGGCATCAAGCAGTTCCACGCCTTCGACGATGCCGTCAATCTGGTTCTTGATCTTTTCGACCACCTTTTCCTTGACAGCCTTCGAATCGGGATCGTCTATGGCGTTGTAGATCGAGAAGTCGGACTCATAGACACCGGTTGACTTGCTCTTGTTAATCTCGCCGTCCTCGTCGAGGATTATGACCTTGCTGTTGGCAAGACCAGCCGTCATTGTTCCCGGAACGTCGGCCGTGTTGTTTGTAGTCAGGTTCTTATTGCTGGAAGTCTCGCCATAGGTCTCGTATCCGAAAGCGGCATAGTACACGCAATGGTAATGGTTGCTGGCATAGATGTCGCCCGTTCCGCTGTTGAACTGGTAGTCTATGGTCTTTCCGGAGGCAAACTCTCCGCTCTTGGTGACTACGAGCGTGTTGTTGATTGTCCGATTCAGCTCACCGGCCTCGGTGGTGAACGGAGCAACGGCGTAATGCTCGGAGTAGGACTCCTGATGCAGGTCGTTGTTGGAGGAGCCCATGAAATAGACACTGTTCGAAGACCCGCCCTCGGCAAGGCCCTTGAGAGTCATGGTGTTGTCCACGTTCATGGTCAGGTGGGAGTCCGTCTCGGGATCAGAACCGGCGTCCTTGACAACGACATGCGAGTATGTGGAGAGCTTTCCGTTGGTGTCCAGCTTGAAGCTCAGTGCGCCGTCAGCCTTGACGGAAGACTTCTCGTCGATCTCGAGGTTGTTGGTGTTGTTCGATGTCAGCCAGCTCTTGACGGTCGGATTGGCGATGAATCCCTGTGAGTCGTCCTGTACCTTCTGTCTGTAGGCCTGTTCCGTATCCAGGGAAATCTGTGCATCGTTCTTCGCGGAAATCGAAGTGTTCCTGATGTTTACGTCATTCTTCTGGTTCAGGGTGTTGTTCAGTTCCAGGTCCTCGCCGGTGTAGAAACCGCCGCTCTGGGCCTCGAATGTGATCTCCTTGTCCAGATCCGAGCCGTTCGAGGCTTTGGATGTAAGGCCGAAGCTCTCGGATGAGATGGACGAATCCTCAAGAGTGACTCCGGAAGCGGAGCTGAAGGAGTGTCCTGCGCTGGAACTGGAAAGGACAATGAATCCGCCTTCCGTGGTCACGGAAGAGTCTTTGATCGAGTTGTCATTCATCGAATCGATGTTCAGTGCCTTGTATCCGTCTATTGTAGAGTTCTTGACGTTCAGACTTGAATTGGTGTCGAACTCGTAATCGTAATCGTCCTTGGAATAGACGAAGAATCCGCCGTTTGAGCTTCTGGAGACATCGTCATGTGTGTTTGTGGAAGCGATCTTGATCTGGAGATCCCCACTTCCGTCACCCTTGGCCTTGAGTCCGTCGAGTGTCAGGTTGGACTTTCCGCCGACCTTGTTGGCGAATTTCTTGTTGCTGATGCCCACAGCTCCACCGGACTTGTTCGATGCATCCAGTGCGCCGGTCCTGTCCGTCTCTATGTCGAGGGACAAGTTCGGGACGCTGAGGCTTCCCTTGATGCTGACTTCGGTATCCGAACTGTTGTCGTTGTTCAGTTTCAGATCCGACACTCCCTCGAACAGGGCTGCGGCAAGAGAATCGCCTGAAACAGAGGTTTTGGACGAATGGTTCGCATCGATATTGGCAGTACCGGCCACAGTGACGTTTCCGTCAACTTCGATGCTGAGCGTGTCCGTGGCAGTTGCATCGATCTCGATGGCATTGACACCGTTGAGGGCGGAAATTGTGTCCTGTCCTGCAGAAGCCTTGGCATTGGAAAGAAGGCTGGCCTCGATGTTCAGCTCTGTTGTTTCCAGCGAATCCGTCTTCAGAACCGTCTTTGAAACGGCATTGGAAGTCGACTTGGCCTGGGACTGGGCATACCCGGAAAGTGATACACCAGTTCCGTAGATTCCGCTGGTCGCGGTCATGTCTTCATTGTCCTTACTGAAGCCTGAAAGAATCTCGGTATTTACAATCTTGAGGGTGAGATCGTTGCCCATGTTGTCGATTCCGGAAGTGAAAACCGGGTTGAGATTCACTCCTCCGTTCACAACAGTGATGGTGATGCCGGAGACGGAAACCACATTGTTGCGTACTTCGGTGGACATCTTGTCGTAGCCGGTTTCAATCTTGAGATGGCCGACATTGATTGAGCCCTGGGCATCCTTTATCAGGGCGGTTGTATTGCCGCCGACCACAGCGTTGGTGGACATATTGGTAACGGCAGCACCTCCGGTAAATGAATCGAACTTAGCGCCGGAGAATGTGTTGACATCGCTTGCCGCACTGATTCCAAAGTTTCCCTCGGTACTGATGTCATTTTTACCGGTGACTAGGGCCTGGCTGTTGTAGTTAACGTTGGTTTCATAACCTGCCACGTTGGTTGCCAGACCTCCCAGGGAAATGCCGTCAATCTCAACATTAGCCTCTGAAGATGTGGAAGATTTCAGATTAATGTTGTTTCCTGATACTGTTGCATCGGATATTGTGGCAAATGAATTTGCGTTGTTGTTGTAGGATGAGATTCCACCTGAGAACGAAAGGCCTGAAATGGTCAGTCCGGTTGATTTGATATCCGCATAGTCTGCTTCGGAACTGCTGACTGTAAGCTCTCCTTCTGTGGAAACTGTTCCACCTGATATTGATGCAGCAGAGTTTCCGTTCAGATTCAGACTGAGGATTCCGACTCCTGCAGATCCTCCTGATACAGTCACATCTGCGTTGTTCAAGGATACTGGTGCTTTGCTTGTGCCGAGAGAAGTAGTAGCATCTACTTCAATGCTTCCCTTACCGCTTACATTTCCGTTTATATCCGCAAATGCTCCGGAGGTCTTGTCCTCTGCAAGATTCCTGCCCAGGAGGTTCTTTATTCTGTCATCGGCTCTGGAAACCGCGGTATCAAGGCCTGCATTCTTCTCAAGGTCGGTGTAGCTGGTCTTCTCGCCAATAGTGACAAGTTTGACCGTTCCTGCCAGGGAACCAATTCCAAGTGAAAGACCGGCGCTGGCATCCGTAAGGTCCGAACTCTGGTTTGCCTCGACGCTGACAGAGCCTGCATCAAGCTTTCCGTCTCCGGAGCTCTTTATGCCTGCGCCGGAGGTTCCCTTGTTCTTGAGAATCACAACGTTCGCCATGGCAGCACCGCCTATCGCGGCACCGGCTCCGGTTCCTGTCATGTTGTTGACGGATGTTTCGTCCTCGGAAAGGACCTTGGCATTTCCGGAGAGCTTGATGTCGTTGTCATCTGTTTCAAGAACAGCCTCTGTATCGGATTCGACATCGTTGTACGTAACGGATCCGCCGAGAGCTGCGCCTTCTCCGGCTGCAACTATGGTTATGTTCGTGTTGTTCAGAGACCTCTTTCCCGATGCCTTGATCAGAAGGTCTGCAGCATCGATTGAACTGCCTGTAACAGATGCCGAGGTTTTGTTGCTGTATGTGTTGAGAAGCAAATTTGCCTCAAGTGCGGCTCCCTGCCCTGTCACTCCCAGGGAACCCGTTGTGTTCCTTATGTAGTGACCGTCCTTGCCGGAGTAGGCACTCAGGGAGACATCGCCGGAGGCGGTGATTGTAGAATCCTTGATCAGGGAAGTGTTGGTGAACTTGGCGTCATTGACTATGACGTTGGCACCAAGGGAAAGTCCCTGACCTGTTCCCTCCAGAAGAATCGCCCAGTTGTCGGAATAAATGTGTTCCTTCGAATTGACATCAAGCGTATTGAGGTTTGCAGTAGATGATGTGACGGAGGAATTTAGGACGTTGTTGTATTCGTTGTCTATCGCTATTCCGGTGAGCGAAACGCCTTGGGCGGCGGCAGCGACTCCGACAACAATGTCTCTTGTCTTATGGTCTGCGGACGAAAGGACCAGAGCTTCAGTACTTGAGTTGCCCTGTGTCCCTACAGTGGAACCGTCCACTGTAACGGAAAGGTTCTCATTGTATTCATTCTTCAGAGGCTGGACGTTCATCGCGGCATTCTGGGCTGCTGAAACCTGAACCAGAACACGTGTTGAGTTCACATCTTCTATAGCTTCAAGGTTCAGTTTTCCAGAATCCACGGAAGAAGAGGTATCAATGCTTGCGTTGAGCTTGTCTTCGAACTCATTGAGCACAACGTTCATATCAATTACCCCGCCCTCACCCATGGCAACTGTTCCGGCAACAACCACAGTGTTATTGTCCTTGATATCCCTGGCTTCGACGGTAACAGTTTCCGCTGTTCCAACAGAGGAGTTGTCCGTAATCAGGGCGTTGATTTCAGGGGAATCCTTTGTAAAGACAACCTGAACACCCACTCCGAGGTTCTCGGTAGCCGAGATGCTGCCTGCGACCATGCTCTTCACTATTCTGTCCTGGGCAATGACGTCCAGGTCATTTGCGAATACGGTTGTCTTGTTCTTCAGGCTGGCATCAACCTTGTTGCCTGTGAGCTTGACCACAACAGCACCTGTAATGGTTGACTTGGCTCCGAACCCCAGATTGTAGAACATGTTCCAGTTCATGAACGAAGTGTCCACATCGTCCCTGTTGAGGTCAGTATATTCCTTCTTGTCGGAATCGTACTTGAGAAGCTTTTCCTGATAGTCCGGATTGGAGATATCGTCCCTGTCGTAGGTCCCGTCTTTCTTTCTGGTTCCACCGTTGGCATCGATTGAGTCGGCAAGGACCTTCACACTGCCGCTTGCAGTGATGTTCGCACCGTCCAGTGTCGTACTGACGGTTTTGGCAAGCTTGTCGAGGTTTATCGAGGCTCCTATGACCGTGGTGGCCTGACTTCCTGCCACGGCGAGTGTTCCTCCGCGGGTAAGCAGATAGGATTCATCCTTTGCCGTGAACGAGGCATCGCCCTGTACTTCTGAAGTTCCCGTGACATTGGTAGAGACTTCGTTGTTCACCAGATTGACCACGACAGTCGAGGCGAGCATGCTCGAGGACCTGGCGATTCCCACGGTCACGGGGATTGCGTTTAGAATCTCGAACGAGTTGGCGTTGACCTCGAGACCTCCCGAGGTGAGCTTGTAGTCGTCTCCCGTTCCCGGATTCAAATTGGCGCTGACCTTGTTGTTTTGGATGTCGAACACCCATCCGCCGCCTATTCCGATGCCGCTTGTGGCACCGCTGTATGCTCCGTCACCCTGCGCGTTGATGGCATTCACCTGGTTGTCGGCCTTGACACTCAGCTTCTTGCTGATTGTCACCTTAGAGTCCTCAAGATCAGCATGGATGTCGTTGTCAAGGTAAACCACTCCGAGCGAGCCGTCGAACGGAGTACCGTACTTGGCGTAGTTGCCCACAGCCTCAAGTGCTACTCCTATGGACAGCAGGTCGTCGTTCTCCTCTGCAAGGACAGTGACGTTGTTGATGTTGTCAGTCAGCACGGAATCCTTGACCGTGGCACCGACATTGGAATTCAGCAAGTCTGCGGTTCCGGCAAGAGCGGCTCCGGCAGAGAACTTGGATCCAGACTCTGTGGCAAGCGAGCCTGCGAAGTTGAGTGTACTGACTGTCTGATTTGCATGGACGCTCACGTCGGTGCCGGCCTCAGTTTTTCCGGAAATAGTAGCACCGGACACTGAAGCCATTGTGTCTGATTCCACAGAGTTATAGGTGAACGATCCTCCGATCGCTCCGTCGAATTCAGTCGGCTTGGAGCTGTCGCCGGTGTAGCCTACACCTACAGCAAAGCTGAATATCTCGTCGTCCTCGTTGGCTTCCACAGTGGTATTGGCACCTGAGACAATCGTAGTACCATCACCGTTGATTGTGCCGCCGACGGTCGTATTGACGGAACCCCCTCTTGAGAAGAGGTTGACCGCAGCACCGGTTCCGACCGTTCCGGACTTGGCGAATCCACCTGAGAGGATTATGTCCAGGTTCTTGAGGTTCGAAGCTATCTTGACGTCATTTGTAGCGCTGATTTCGGCACCGTTGCGGATGAAGGTATTCACCTTTGTGTCGTTGTTCAGCACGTTGACCGAACCTGCTATGGCAAAGCTGTACTTGGATCCGCCGACGTTCTTGGCGGCGTCCTTGGCGGCATCCACGCCTTCCTTTACTTCATCGACCTCTTCCTCCGGGAACGCGTCGTCTATCTTTGCGAGCATATCCGCGAAGAAATCGTCGGATTTGTCCGATTTCTTGGCCTTTTTCTGCCACGAGGCCACATTCTGGGTCTCTGCCGCGGCTCCACCTGCCAGAGAACCTGCAAGCGCAAGCTCCACGTTGCGGTTGTAGGATGTGGATTCAATTGTGACATCACCATATGAAGCTTTAAGAGTCGCATCGTCTATGACCGCATTGACTTCCCTGTCTATGGTATGGACGTTGACGGCGGCGCCTACAGATGCCGTGACTTCCTTTTCCTTCTCGCTTTCCTGCTTGGAGACCTCACCTACCACATCAACGGTTGTGATATGGTCTTCTGCGTTCCTTCTGTCTGAAAGCACCAGCCTGTCATTCTCGATTACGGGAAGTCCCTTCTTGTCGCCCGTATCAAAATCCAGCTTGCCCAGAGAGACGCGTGATTTGCCTACCTCCACCTTGATGTTGTCGGCAATTATCTGGCTGTCTGAAATGACGTTCACACCGGTGGTTCCGGTGTAGTCCTGGACGGACACGGCACCGCCGGCCGCAATAGTCGGGGCATCGGTGAACATCTTTATGAAGTTGACGTAGGACTGCTCGCTTGCGGCGTTCAGGCCCACATCGGCGTTGGCCGAGATATGGGAGTCCTCTATGGTCACTTCCGCATTGTTTTCGATCTTCTGGATAAGCACGGAGGCACCTGTTCCGTCCGAATTCCAGGGATTGGCGGTCTCATCGTATGTGATGATGGATGATGAACCGAAGAATCCGGCATCGCTTCGTGTGGCTACGGAGTTTGTAGCATAAACTCTCACGTTTCCATCATCATCGCCCTCACCGGCGTAGATTTTCGAGTCGTTCTTTATGTCCACATTGGTGGTGTTCGTTCCGTTGTTGTATGTGATGGATGCGGCTACGGCCAGGCTGTCGCCTGTTGTTCCGGCTGCCGCCGCATTGTTGAAGAACCCGGTCAGGCCGAGTGTCGGGGACATGCTCTCCCTGTCCGAATCAGGCCCGATATCCTTTTTGAATGTGAAATCCCAGTCGTCTTTGGCATCGGAACCGAATACCAGATCCAGAACAAGGTACCTGCTGCTCACACCCACCTTTCCACCGTTTCCGGGAAGTTCCGTGAGGGCATTGATGTTCACATCTTTCTTGGATTCCAGCTTCGAGTTGTCGATAACGACGTTGTTTGTGTTTTCCCTGTTGTTGACAATCAGAGCCACGCCTGCACCGACTATGGCTGTTGACTGGGAGGCATCCTCAGGCTCTTTTGCATGGGCCAGTGCCACGTTGTGGTACTTGTCCAGCAGGTGGGTCGTGATGTCTATGTCCTTGGCTGATGTCAGAGTAGAATCCTTGATGTTTACGGCCGTGTCGTTAGTGCTGTTGGAGAAAAGGAAGGAACCTCCGACCTGGAACATGCCGGGTTTAAGCTCCTGGGCCTCGCCTACCGCCTGCTGAGCACCCTGCGCAGCAGTGTCGGAAAGTCCGGAGTTGAACTGTTTGAAAAGTCCGTACCAGCTGCCGTACGTATACTGCTTGTACTTGGTGTAGGCGTTCTTTCCTATCTTCGAGAAATTGGAGAAGCGGTTCTTCACTTTGTCGAAGAAGGTTTTCTCGTCCTCTATCTTCTCTTTCTTTTTTGCACCTTCGGCGTTCGTTTTTGTTTTTCCGGTCACGTCGATGTTCTGGACGCTGACGGCTTCAATGGTAATGTTTCCGTTTGTGGACTCAAGTGTGCTGCCGGTGATATTGACTTCGTTCTTGGTCTTGGAGTTGTTGACAATTCCTATCAAGGCAGCACCGCTTCCACCCTCGGTGGGAGTGCTGAAATCATTCTTCAGAACCGTGGCACTGTTGTCGACGAAGATAAAATTGTCCACGTTGGACAGTGTCCTGGCCGTAATCTCATCTGCAGTAATCGTACTGTCGGTGATGTTCACCTCGGTATCAACGGAAGTGGTGAAATTGAGGAACTGCAGACTGAATGCATCGGTCTCAGAGAATCTAAACAAGGCGTTGTCATTGGAGATTTGCATCTCTATGTTGTTTCCGGACAATGCCTTGATCTCAGCCGAATCCAAGGAGTTCAGCTCAGATTTGTCTACATTAATTACGGACTCCGTTTCCGTTCCGATGGCATGAATCATGGACTGGAACGGAATTGCCTCCTCCGGAGCTCCGGTTGTCTCCACAACATATGTGGACTGAGAATCCGTAGCAAGGGTCATAGCGTCACCGGAATTGATTGTAGAGCTGTCCACATTAAGATAAGAGTAGCTTCTGGAACCTGCGAAGTCGTCGAAAAGCTCGGATGAAAGCAGAGATGATATTTCCTGAGCAACCTTATCCGGATCCTCAAAGGACTCGAACAGCCATGCCAAAATGACCTCGGGAAGCTCAATGGCGTTGATTTCGGATGAGGTTTCCGCAGAAGCCTTGATTGTCAGATCGTTGTTTGCGGTGAGGGTGGAACCCGTCACGCCGATCTGGGACTTGCTGTAATCGAAATAGACACCCTTTCCGAATGCAACGAAGGGAAGCGTTTCAGACCCGAGTTTTGCCTTGGCCTCAACGTCAATCTCGTTTGCAAGCATGTCCGTGTTGTCTATGGAAACTGATGCGGTTATGCCGTTGTCAGGTGCGACCTTGTCGCTGTCTCCGGATTGGGCGACAGATGCCGTCAATACGATTTTTCCTTCATCATTCGTAGACAGCTGTGAAGCAAAGGCTGTTTCACCGGAGACGAGGTTCTTGAAGACTCCAACGGCAACATCACGGTCGGTGAACATACTTGAGGTGTCGTTCCAGCCGGCGACGATTCCGTTCTCTCCCTTTGTCACAGTGGAGGCATCCCCTCCGACCGATACGGATGAGGCATCGGCTCTCACCTCGTCACGGGAGAGGACTGTTCCGCTCATGACTATGTTGCCGTTGGCATCGCTGACAAGGCCTTTGTAGCCGTCTGCACCGTACTGGTAGTATGCCAGATCGTTGTCGTCATAGGCATTCTTCAGGCTGTCGAAATCCGATGTGGACAGAAGATTAAGAGATCCCACGTTCAGGACACCGGTTGCACCGATGACAATGCCTGACGGAGAGACGAAAATGGCACGGCCGTTGTAGAAGGCATCGCCTCTTACGGTATTGACTATTCCGTTGATCTGGACTTCGGATCCGACCATGTTGATGAATTTTTCGTAATCCCCCAGCTTGTCGGAGGTGAAGTTGAGGTTCGCAACGTCCCCATCATCCAGCTGGAACGTGTCATAGGAACGGAAACCGGTGTCTCCGCTGACTTTGTCGGCTTCTATGTTGTAGGTGTTTCCTTCCGGGGTTATTCCGGAGATTGTCGAGGCAAAAAGCGCCACGGGACAGCAGTATGCTGTGTAGATGATGCAAAGAATTGCAGCTAATGTTTTCCTAATCCTCATGGGGGAAATATAGCACCTGTTCCCCGCATGGGCAACAAAAAGAAGTAAACGATGTTTATTTACTAATTATATATGTGAGAAAGCCTTTTTCAAACATGCTTGATGAAAGCCGACTTAGATGCAATACTTTTTTACTATGAGAAAGAGTATCGCTGTTTTTCTGCTTCTTACGGTTCTCCTGTTCTCCGTTTTCGCGGAGGATGTCGCCATCAGAAAGATCAAGGTCTCCGATTCCGAGATCCTGACCAGGGCCGAGATTCTCCGTGTCGTTGACGAATGCATGGAGAAATACTCCGGAATGGATCTGGTGAATGCCGTCGTGGACAGGATCAACGGTCTTTACAGGGAAAAGGGTTTCCCGAATGCCCTTGCAACCATCCCCGAGCAGACTGTCGAGGACGGGACAGTGGTAATCAGGCTTGTGGAAGGCCATGTCGGAGACATCACGGTCTCCGGAGCCGTATACACCCCGTCAGACTACATTCTCAGAGGTGTGGACATCGACCGTGACGGAGTTCTGAACCTTTCCATACTTGAGAAGAACCTTCTTTCCTTCAACCGCTGGAACCAGGGTGTGGCCCTTACCTCTTACCTGAATCCCGGAAAGAACAGACCGGGCACCACTGACATCGACATCAAGGTCACCGAGTCCTTCCCCACCGGAGCCTATGCCACATTCGACAACTACGCCTCCGAAGCTTCCGGAAGCTACAGGGCAGGAGCTCATTTCGTGGCCAACAGCCTGACAAACCACAGGGACATCCTTCTGGCAGGTGCATACGCCAACTTCTATTCCCGCTCCGTCTATGCCGAGTACAGCTTCCCGTTCTTCCAGGGACAGATGTCCGATCCGATAAGAGCGGGAATCCGTGGAAACTACAACGGATCCAACGCGGCAGAGGGATCTGCCAGCATCTTCAACATCAAGAGCCAGACGATCTCCGGAGCCGCCTACCTGAACACGGTCATAAACCGCACTGCGGAC
>JBGVBT010000049.1:0-2209 GCA_045225895.1 Sphaerochaetaceae bacterium | reverse complement strand
CACGACGGGGAGTCTGGGGAAGAAGATAATCAGGTTTTCAGTGCCTCTTTTTCTGGGAAATCTGTTCCAGCAGCTTTACAACGCTGTCGATTCCCTGATTGTCGGCAACATCCTGGGTCCGAAGGCACTCGCAAGCGTCGCATCGTCCGGAAACCTGATCTTCATGATGGTGGGTTTCTTCAACGGCCTTGCCATCGGAGCGGGAGTTGTGATCTCCAAGTACTTCGGGGCAAGGGACAACGACAGGCTTCAGAAGGCCATCCATACAGACCTGGCGTTCGGCCTTCTGTCAGGCCTTTTCATGACGGCAGTGGGTGTTGTCCTCACTCCCGTGGTCCTCAGGCTCATGAGAACACCTTCCGACATCATGGAAGGCTCAGTCTCATATTTCAGGATCTTCTCGTACGGAATCATATTCTGCGTCATGTACAACATCACAATGGGGATAATGAATGCGACAGGGGATTCCGTCCATCCGCTCATCTATCTTCTCATCTCATCCGTGGCGAACGTCTTTCTGGACCTTCTGTTCATCAAGGTCTTCGGCTGGGGTGTCGCCGGGGCCGCCGCCGCGACCACAATAGGGCAGGGACTTTCGTTCTTGCTGTGCATGATAAGGCTGATAAGGACAAACGAGATCTACAAGGTCAGCGTCCGCAGGATAAAAATCGATGTCCCGATCCTGAGGGAGATAATCAACTACGGTCTTCCCAGCGGAATCCAGAATTCCGTCATCGCGATTGCCAACGTCTTTGTCCAGTCGAACTTCAACACATTCTCGTCCACAGCCGTGGCTGGATGCGGATGCTACTCCAAGCTCGAGGGCTTTGCGTTCATCCCGATCTATTCATTCGTCGCTGCAATCACAACCTGCATCAGCCAGAACCTGGGAGCAGGCGAGCATGAGAGGGCAAAGCAGGGAGCACGCTTCGGCATCATCGTCTGTGTGGCCCTGGCTCAGGCCATAGGACTTCTGGAGATAATCTTCGCAAGGCCTCTGATAGCCGTCTTCAACGGAGATGAGGGCGTGGTGGCGTTCGGAGTCAGACAGATACGCATAGAGGCTCCGTTCTACTTTATGCTCGCTCTTTCTCACTCGATTGCCGGAGTTCTCAGAGGAGCCGGAAAAGCAAAGGTCCCCATGTTCGTGATGCTTGGTGTATGGTGCATTTTCAGAGTCACCTACATAAGCGTTGCAATGTCCTTATCTCATACAATCGAGCTTGTTTTTGCAGCATATCCGCTGACATGGACCATTTCTTCCATCATCTTCATCATCTATATGGCCAAAAGCAACTGGGTCCACGGACTGGACATGAACGGTCTGCAGGATTAAAATCTAAGGCATGGAAAAAGTATTCGACAGCATGCCTCTTGCTGAAAAGCAGGTTGATTCAACAGAGGTCTTCTCCGGAAGACTCCTTCACGTTTTCAAGGACAACATCATTCTCCCCAACGGCCACAGAAGTACAAGGGAGTACATAAAGCATCTGGGAGCCGTTGCCGTCGTTGCAATGGACGACCAGGGCCGCATAGCCGTGGAGCATCAGTTCCGCTATCCGTTCATGGCGGAGCTTCTGGAAATTCCGGCAGGCAAGCTGGACTTTGCAGGAGAGGACCACCTGGAGGCTGCAAAACGCGAGCTGAGGGAGGAGACGGGAATAGAGGCGCAGTCCTTCGAATACATCGGTCCTTTCTATCCTACATGCGCCTATTCCACGGAGGTCATCTACCTGTACTGGGCCAGAGGTCTGAGCTTCGGAAACAGGGAGCTGGACGATGACGAGAGCATAAACGTGGAGATGACGGACATAAGGGAATTCGTGGACATGATCATTGCCGGCAAGGTCCAGGACGGGAAAACCCAGGCAGCCGTCCTCCAGGTCTGGGCAAGGATGCAGGCAGAAAAAGGCCGGAAAAACTGATGTTCGTTTTATGAATGTTTTCTGTTCAAAAAGCGACAAATAGTTCAGATATTGTTCGAAAATCGAAATAAACCACTTGCCTCAACGTCTCTGTGACTCTATGATATCAACCAGTGAGGTTAAACATGGATTACGCTAAGGAATCACTTAAGAAGCATGCTGAATGGAAGGGAAAGATCGAGGTCATCTCGACCGTCCCCGTTGCAAGCTCCCAGGATCTTTCACTGGCATACACACCCGGAGTCGCCCAGCCCTGTCTGGAGATCCAGAAGGACATCGACAAG
>JBGVBT010000048.1:0-11285 GCA_045225895.1 Sphaerochaetaceae bacterium | reverse complement strand
CGCTTTACAGAAAAACTGAAAGCTGATATATTCTCATTGCATCGCAGTTTGAAGGAGAATCACCTTGAGCATTCCACTTGATAAGCTTATCGACAAGGACGTCAACGTATACGAGATGACCTGTGTGGCCATCAAGGAAGCCGCTATCGTGGCATCCAACAAAGAGGCCGAGGAAGAGCTTGAGAACAACCACGACAAGGTAGTCTCATCCGTCCTCTCCAAGGTCCTCAACGACGAGATAGAGTACACTCCAGTAGAGACGTGAGTCCAGAGAAGAACAAAGGCAACAAAGCCATCTTCCTCTTCGGTCCGACAGCAGTGGGCAAGACCCGACTGCTGTCTGATTTTTTCTCCGGCATAGGAGAAGTCGTCAACGCCGATTCGGTCCAGGTCTACAAGGGTCTGGACATAGGCTCGGCCAAGGCCGGAAAAGAGGAGACACAGAGGATTCCCCACCATCTGATAGACATTCTTGAGCCGTGGGAGACCTACAACGTCGCCGACTTCATCCATCTTGCCGACATAGCCTGCCACGACATCTGGCAGAGGGGAAAGATCCCTGTGATCTCCGGCGGCACCGCCTATTACTTCAAACACTTTCTCTACGGTCTTTCCGAGGCTCCACAGTCGGATCCCGGAATCCGGCAGGACGTTGCCCTGTTCATAAGGGACCAGGGCCTTCAGAAGGCTCATGACTATCTGAAAATCGTGGATCCTGTCTCTGCGGATAGGATCAATCCCAACGACAGCTACCGCATCTCACGTGCCATCGAGGTCTACCGTTCCTGCGGGAAGCCTCTTTCAAGCTTCGCTCTTCCGACAAATCCAAGAAACGACATGCAGGTGCTGTCCATAGGGCTTACAAGGGAAAGACAGGAGCTCAAGAACAGGATCAGGGAGCGCGTGGACATCATGTTCGCCCAGGGCCTGGTGGGGGAGATCAGAGGGCTTCTGGAAAATGGTGCCAACCCGTCATGGCAGAGCATGCAGGGCATAGGCTACAGCGAGTTCATGGAAAGGGTCTACACCGATGACAGGCAGACCGCCATCCGCAACCTGGACAACCTCTCTCAAAAAGAGCTGGATGAGATAAAGCAGAAGATTGTCTCTGATTCGGTCCACTATGCCAAGCGTCAGATGACTTTCTTCAGAAGCTTCTCAGATGTCGTCTGGATCGACCCTGACAACTGCCCGCAGCTTGAGTCGATGATCGACGAATTCACCAGATGATGATGCGGTCCTCAGGAGCCAGGTACATGCCGTCTCCGGGCTGGATGCCGTAGAAATTGATGAACTCATCGAACTGCTGGAGCAATACATTGACCCGGATATGAGGCAGAGGATGCGAGTCTGAAGTGTAGTAGTATACAATCTGAGGGATGTACTTTGCGTATTCCGCGTTCGAAACAGCTCTGAAAAAAGCATCGTAGTCGAAGCCGTCGATTCCGGATGCGATTTTCAGCATGCACTTGAGACCGCCCATGTCGGCGCAGGCTTCATTGACGACTATCTGTCCGTTCATGAAATTGTCTTCCCATATTTCTATGGAATCGTAGTAATCCGCAATCTTCTGGCCCATTGCATGGAAAGCTTCGACCTCATCGTCTGACCACCACTGTTTTAATTGTCCGTCCTTGTCGAACTGGGCTCCGTCAAGATCGAAGGCATGGGAAATCTCGTGCGCTATGGTGTAGCCTATAGAAGCCATCACCTCCTCGGTGCTCATATCGCTGTTGTAATTGCCTCCCTGGGCATATGCGGCGAGGATGTAAAGGGAATTGGTGTTTGGAGTATAAATGCAGTTCATGGTTGACGGGGTGCTCAACCACCTGGTTTTGTCAGGATCGGCGTTGAAGATTCTTGCCCTTCTTTTGATATAATAGTCGTCTATTTTCTTGATGGCCTCAAAATATGAGCAGTCTTTCAGATCAAGATCCTCTTCTGCTATCTGATAGAATGTCCAGTCGTCCGGAAACAGAACCTTCATGTCGATTGACTCGAGTTTTTCGATTGCAGCATTTTTGGCGGCTTGTGAAAGGAAATCCGCTTCATTTATGATTTCTTTGTACTTTCCAACGGCATCGTCTATCAGCTCTTTTATCCTTTTCTTGTCAGTTTCAGATGAATAGTATCTGCAGTACATGTGTGAGACAGGCCATGGAAGAATATGTATAATGGATTCCATGAACTCATCCATTTCATCGGGCGAGGCATCGATTCCTATCGATTCGTTGGCAAGCTCCAAACACAAAACGTAGTTGGGCCTGTCCAGATAAAGTGCGTTGCTTAAGCATCCGATCACTATCATGTAGTCCTTGATTGTCCTCATGTTGTCCTGTGTGTATGCGTTGCCAAGACCGGCAGGAAAATCGTGGCCTCCTAGGATGACATGGTCGACATTTTTAAACCCCAGATTGTCCTCCAGGATCTCCAGGATGGGGAAATCCCTGAACTGTTCGGCCAGTTTATCACTCAATGTGTAGCTTTCGGAAAGATACTCGAGATAATCCGTTCCGTATGCAAAACTGTTTGGAGGCAGAGACTGTGCGATGAGGGTTTCGAAATCCAGACAGTTCTTGATCTTGATCTCGATCTCTTCGTGCGTATATCCCAGTTTATCAAGTATGTTCCTCGCCATGCTGGCGCGGGAATTCAGAAAAAGCAACCCGAATTCGGTGGGGTTGGTGTATTCTTCAGGATTAACCATCAAAAGTTTGGGGCCATCGATCGTCAGCTCATTCTTGCTTATGTCTTTAATCCCGACATCGAAATCCAAGTCAAATAGAGTGGCCAGCTGCCAGGCGGCCGGTTTGTTGATGAAGTATTGCGAAAGCTCCGCAATCGTCTCAATGGCCTCGACCTCATCCACCATTTCCTTCAGAGGCTGTACGCCGATTTCATTTCTTGCTGTCCAGTCTCCCATGAGGTGCAGCAGATCCAGAACAAGCTCCTCATCATGGTTCTCGGGCGTTCCGTTCAGCATCATGTCCTTGAGCTGTTTGTACTGTAAAGCTTCCGTATCCATCACCGTTCCCCTTCCGTATGCATTGGCGGGGATTTCCTCGGTCAGAATCTTTTCCTTTTCGCAGTAGAGGTAGAAATCATCCTTAAGGTTTGCCGGTGTATCCTCGGTCACAGCGCCGTCTATGGAGCTGCAGATCCAGGGTTTTCCTGTAGCGAACGGACTGACATCCGGATTCGGCGGATTGTCAGGAAAGGAAGAGCACGAGAAAGCCAGAATGCAGACGAGAAACAGCAGCGGAAGGATTCTTTTCATTAGACACACCCCTTTGGGTATGATTATATCCTCAAAAGCGTTGCTTTTGAAACTGCAATTACTTCTTTATGTCGCTGTAACCGATGTGGTATGTGTTGACCAGGTCCATGCTTATCTGGTCTATGTCGGTGATCTCACGCCAGGTCTTGCGGGTCTGGAATGTGATCTCGTTGACCTGGTAGTACTCGAACACGTCCATGCCTGTGTCGGCAATCAGCACGTTGGCCTCGTCGATCTCGTTGGATGAGCTCCAGAAGTGGACGACAACGCGGTATACATCCTCCGATATCTGCTGGATCTGAAGGTCGGTGACTCCGAAGACGATGGTTCCCATCGGAAGGTCTCCCATGCCCTCTGCGATCCACACCCTGGGATCCACCACAAGCGAGGAACCCTCATAGGTCTTCTGCATGGAGCTTGTGACATAGAGGCTGGATACCTGGACGAAGTCGGGTCCGTCGTAGCCGTTCTTGAGAGGCTCGGTGAGGCTGTTGGCATCCAGGGATGTCAGACGGTCGTAGTACCACTCGATAATCTGCTCGTCGTTCAGGTCCTTTGTCACAGGCGGTTTGACGGCGCGCCAGACGTAGAAGCCTATGATGGACAGGACAAGGGCAACGCCCAGGACAATCAAAAATGTCCTGAAACCTTTCTTTCTTAGGAAAATCCTGACCTTCGCACGCTTTTCAAGCTTCTGTTCGTAGGAAGCAAGGCCTGGGTTGGGGCCGGGGACAATGTTTCTGACCCCCACCTCCGCAAAGCCGTCCACCACGTTTCTGAAGAAAGCAAACGGCTGTCTGACGGAGAACTGGAACTTCCTGTCGTCTGAAAGGGCTTTCTCAACAGCGGTGAAAAGGCCGCCCAGTTTCTCATCTGCCGGCGGGAACAGAAGTCCAAGCGGAACTGCCCTGAAGGAGTTCTCGCGCACAGCCTCGGCCTCGAACGGAGGGATGCCGGAGAGGGTGTAGTACAGAAGCTGGAACAGGTAGTTCGTCTTGCCGAAGCCCTCGACACAGTTGTGCGCATACCACAGGCTCTTGTCGAAGCGCCTCATGTCGTCGAGCTCGAATCGGTCCAGGGCATCTCCCATCTGGTCCGAAAGAAGGAGGATGTCTCCGTTCCCGAAGAACAGGATGTTCGAAAGGGGTACGCTGTCCAGGTTCCAGTAGAGCCTGTCGCCTGCAAGTTCGATGGCATGGGAAAGGTCCCTGAGAAGCGAAAGGCTTCTGTCGCGCAGGGAGTGGGCAAGCTCTGATGCGTCCACTGGGATTCCGGAGAAGCGGTCTGTGGGCATGAAGACCAGACAGCATCTGTCTCCTATCATCTGAAGGCTCTGCCATGGGATCTCGAAGAGCTGGGCGCTGTGATAGAGAAGGGCGCTCTGCTTTGTGGCAGGCGCATCGAAGCCTTTCAGAAGCCCGTCGCCTCTGGCAAGCGTGATGCAGAGCCGATCCTCGTTGTAGAAAATCTCATGTCCGGTTCCCATCGAATGCCTCCTTCCACATGCGGCCACAGTATGTCTCACTATTATTACTAATCAAAACCAGCGCGTTGGGAAAGCCTTTTTCTATCGCCGACGCAACCTTTTTCACTTCCGCCCCGTCTGAAGTGGCCAGAAGATGGCACACGGGGACTCCCGGAAACAGAAGGTCTATGTACGGTGCTATGATCTCAAGGCTCTGCTCCTCCGAGCATATGTCGTCCGAAACGGTCACAAAAGGCGCCAGGACAGAGGGAACCTGAAGCTGTACCTTCCAGTCCGAGCCTTCAAGATATCCGTCTGCCGGGGCATAGACATCGCAGGGAGAGCCGTAGCACACAGGGCCCTTGTGCAGGGGCCCAAGCACGAACACGTGTGAAGGGGAAAGTCCAGCTATGGAAGAGAAGACCCTGTCCAGCTCAGCCTTGCACACAGACCATGATGCATGTGGAACTTCAACAACAGGGGACTTTGCAGAACCGGCGGCAGAAGGACAAAGGGACTCAGCCCCCAGAAGGCTTTTGGCATCCTTGGGATACATGATCCCTTCCACCGAGCACCTCATGTCTCCTCCTTTGGGAGAAGACGGGCTATGCGCTGGGGCTCTAGCTTGATCGTCAGGTTCTTCTCCTGTGTGGGAAGGACAAGGCCGGTCTTTCCGTCCTTGGCACGCCTGAGGTATTTCACCTGTGTGTAGTAAAGGTCCACTGACGAGCTGTTTCTGGCCTTGGAGTAGAGAACGGCGATGTTCGCCGCATCCAGAAGCACCTCCAACGGAATGCTCTTGTCACGACGGAACTTGATGAAGACGTAGCCTCCAGGGAAATCACGGGTATGCAGCCACATGTCGTTTCCCTTGACATAGTGGCGCAGAAGCTCGTCGTTCTCCTTTGCATTGCGTCCTGCTATTATCTGGAAGCCTCCGCTTGTTGTGCGGATGCCCGGTCCTTCCTGTACCTGCACGGCAGGGGCTGTCCTGTCCAGGATTGACTTCAGCTTCCTGATGTTGGCCTCTTCGTCGCCTGTGTCCTCCAGAGCCTTGTTGAAACGAGCTTCGATTGCCTGGTACTCGCTCTCAAGGCGCTTTTTCTCCTCAACTGCGTTGGAATAGGCACCTTTTGCCTTCTGGTAGCGGTCATACAGGGCCTGTACGTTGGCTCCAGGAGTAAGGCTCTTGTCCAGAGAGATCATCACATCCTTTCCGCCCTGGCTCCAGTCCTTGACGGTGACGCTGTCCTCTCCGCGCCTTACCAGATGGGAGTTCCCCGAAAGAAGGTCGGCCTCATAACGCAGGCTGTCGTAGCCGCTGTTGGCATCCATGGTCTTCCGGCAGCTGCTGATGGAAGATGCAAGGCGCGAAAGCTCGTGTTCCATGCGGCCCTGCACCTGGCGCACCAGCTGGCTGTAGAGGTCGTCTGCCTCCTGCTGGGCGCAGGTGCGCTCTATGTAGGCGCTGAAAGACGGTCCGCTCCAGGGGCGTACCTCGAAGACCTTGTCCGACGAGGTCCTGTGTTCAACGTTCAGGGTCTCGGAGCTCATCTCGTCGCGGCCCGGACGGCGCAGCAGCAGGTCCAGGATAACGTTCTTCTCATCGGTAACTATGATGTTCGCACCCGGTCCGCTGTAGAAGCGGAAGTAGACGCGAAGCTTCCTGTCATGGTTGTCCAGCTCCCAGACCACGGCTCTGTCGAACGGCAGCTGGTAGCATGTTTTTATCACCGAACCTTCCAGGTTCTTTCTTGCAAACTGCTCGAAGCGCTGGAGCTTCTTGGTCTTTGCGGCCTTGGCGCCGGGGGACAGGACGTGGAGCCTGCTCTGAGGCGTCCCTATCTCCGTGTAGAACAGAAAGCGTCCGCGCTCCCTGTCGTACAGCTCCCAGGTGACGGAATGGAAGGAGCTCTGCACAACGGCCTGGATCTTTGCACCGTCCAGACGGGACTCGGAGATGATAAGTTCGATTTCCTTGTAGTTCAGTGACATAACGCTTCCTTGATGACCCCTGCAAGATAGAACGAACCCGCACAGAGCACAGGCTCGCCGTCTTCAGTGTGTGCCAGACAGTAATCCAGGGCCTGGGAGGCATCCTCCAGAAGGACAACCGTCTGGGATGGAGATTTCAGGGATGCCAGCAGTTCATACAAAGCCGTGGGATTGTTTGCCTTGTACGTTCCGGGCTTTGAGACAACCACGGTGTCAAATGCATCAAGCACCTGCTTTGACATCTCGGTGTGGTTCTTGCCTGTGACGGCTCCGAATATGCAGATCCCGCTGCGTCCGGGGTACATCTTCCTGAAGGTCTCCAAAAGATGGCCCATGCTGTTTCTGGTATGCGCTCCGTCAAGATAAAGCGGGCGTTTCCAGGGCACCAGCTCCATTCGCCCGGGAAGTCTGTTCTCCTCCATGGCCTTTTCAGTGACAGAAGGGACATACAGGCCCAGTGTGCGGATGACCAGAAGCGCGAGGGCGCAGTTCTGTGCCTGCACAAGGCCTGCCATAGCAAGACGGCAGTTCCAGGAATATCCGTCCCTGAACGATATCCGCTCTTCCGTGACAGATGAAATGTAATCGTAAAGATAATGGAACTCGGAGTCCTCCGAAGCGGCTTCTGCCTTGAATACGGCCAGAGCCTCGGGATCCTGAAGAGCGCTGAAGGAGGGAACCCCCTGCTTGATGATCTTCGATTTCTCAATTGCTATCTTTGTTATCGTGTCCCCCAGCACATCCGTGTGCTCGAGCTCTATGGGTGTCAGAACCGACGCCTGGGGCACGATTATGTTTGTGGCATCGAGCCTTCCGCCGAGGCCTGTCTCGATCACAGCCCAGGTGCAGCGCTCTTCCTTGAACAGTAGAAAAGCGAATGCCGTGTAGAGCTCGAATGTTGTTGGGGAGTTCTCGCCAAGCTGGGAACAGAACGAAAAGCCTTCAAGCGCTTTGAAAAGAGATTCGGCAACAGAGATCAGGACATCGTCTGAGACAAAGCGTCCGTTGATCGTGAAGCGCTCGCGGTAGTCGGAGACGTGTGGGGAAGTGTACAGGCCTGTCTTGAATCCCGCGGCCTGTAGGGCGGAAGCCATGTAGCTTGCGGTGGAGCCTTTGCCCTTGCTTCCTGCGACGTGAATGGTCCTGTAGGAGCTCTGGGGATTGCCCAGCCTCTCCATGATCGCCTGCATCCTGTCCAGGCGGTAGGTCCTTGTGTTGTACTTGTCCGTCTTCCTCTCCAGGTTGGTGAAGCTTTCCATGTGCTCCATCACCTGCTCGAAACTCTGAAACCGCATTGCAGGAATTCTACTCCAACAGCCTCCAGTTGTCCACTTGATGGCGGAAAAACACGGAGTGGAAGATTTTTCTGACAAAATAATGAAAAATGTCAAAAATAATCAACAATCTGCGTCAAACTATTGCTATGCGTGCAGTTGTCTGTTATTCTTCCACCGACTGGTGGAAAGTGACCATGGCTAGTTATTACTAACTATCGGCCGCTTTAAGGATTGAAAATGAGAAAAAACAGCCTGGATCAGATGCCTTGGAGGTATCTCGACCAGTATCGTGGCAAATACTTTGATTCCGAGTGGCCTTCGCTTGCCCAGATGTTCGACATCAATGCCGAGCGTTTCCCCGACAACAGATGCTTCGAGGCCTTCAGCCCCAAACACATCACGTTCACTTACAGAGAGGCCAGACAGCAGTTCGACAAAGTCGCACGCTGGCTCTACGCACAAGGGGTCAGGAAGGGAGACCGCGTCGCCGTCACCGGCAAGAACAGCCCCGAATGGGCCATCGCCTACATGGGGATCATCTACATGGGAGCCATCGTTGTTCCTGTGGATGCCTCGCTGACCAATGCGGAGATCGAGCACCTTGTGGACTTTGTGGAGATCAGGGGAATCTTCCTCGACGGCGACAGGTTCGAGGGAATCGGCCAGGACGGAAAGTACGGCTTCAAGGTCTGCCTTGAGCAGCGCAACCACGAGGACACCTACATCCTCAACCTGCCGGATGTGGGCCCCCAGCCTACCGAGGAACCTGTGAGCTCCGACCTTGCGGCCTTCCTCTTCACATCGGGAACCACGGGAACCCCCAAGGCAGTCATGCTGAGCCATGAGAACCTTGTCTTCGACTCTCACTGCGTGCAGGCTTTCATGAACGTCAGGCCAACCGATGTCTTCTACGCCATCCTTCCCATCCACCATGCCTACACCATGCTTGCCGTGTTCATCGAGTCCATGGCGAACGGAAGCAACACCGTCTTCGGAAAGCGCCTTGTGGTCACCTCCATCCTCAGGGAGATGAAGGAGGGCCATGTGAACATGCTCCTTGCCGTCCCCATGCTCTACAACAAGATCTTCAGCGCCATCATGAAGGGCATAGACAAGAAGGGCAAGCTCGTCAGCACCCTGGTCAGATGCATGATGGGGATCTGCGGCTTCATCAAGCAGACAACCGGTCTGAACCCGGGCCGTGTGGTCTTCCGCGGAATCAGGGACAAGGTCTCGCTTGCCGACAACAGGATCTGCATCTCAGGCGCAGGCCCGCTTCCCGCCGAGACCTTCAAGGGCTTCAACCAGCTGGGTGTGGACTTCATCCAGGGCTACGGCCTCACCGAGACCAGCCCGATAGTGACGTTGAACCCCGCCTATTCCTACCGCTACTCCAGCATCGGAAAGCCTTTCCCGGGCGTCGAGATCGGCTTCATCAACAAGGACGGTCAGGGCAACGGCGAGATCATCACCCACGGAAAGCATGTGATGAAGGGCTACTACAAGAACCCCGAGGCCACGGCCGAGACCATAGACAAGGACGGCTGGCTCAGAACGGGCGATGTCGGCTACATGGACAAGGACGGCTTTGTCTACTTGACAGGAAGGGCCAAGAACATAATAGTCACAGAAGGTGGAAAGAACGTCTTCCCCGAGGAGATCGAGGACCACTTCCAGCTCTACTACGATGTGGACCAGATCTGCGTCCTGGGCTACATGGCCGACGAGAAGCTGAAGATGGAGGGTGTAGCATGCCTGATCCATCCTTCGGACGAGGCCAGGCGCGAGTTCCCGGATGCCGGAGCCATGCAGATCCACATGGAAGAGATAGTGGAGAACGTCAACAAGGAGCTTCTTCCCTACAAGAGGATCCGACGTGTCTTCATTGTGGATGAGCCTCTGGAGATGACCAGCACCAAGAAAGTGAAGCGCTTCGCTGTAGCTGCGAAGTACAAGGACATGATAAATGCCAAGACAGAGTGAGATGACAAGCAAGACAAGGGCCGAACTCAGAAGCCAGGCCCAGAGCCTGAACCCTGTGGTCATGGTGGGCCACGAGGGAATCACGGACGGAGTTGTGGCGGCCCTGGACAGCGCCCTTACGGACCACGAGCTTGTGAAGGTCCGTTTCCAGGACTTCAAGGAGCAGACCAGGGACCTTTCCAACGACCTGGCCAAGAAGACCGCATCCGCCCTTGTCTCCACAACCGGCTTCACAGCCGTCTTCTACCGCAGGAACCCCGAGAAGAAGAACTGAATCAGGTGTATAAAATTTGCACACCTGATGCAATTGTTTTACATTTTTTTCACTCTGAAACGGTATATCTGGGGCCTGAAACGCCCTCATGACGCTAGATAGGCCCTGAAATCCCATGTTTCCCTCACTTGGCACGTTACTTGCTACATAGAAGGCAGAGCAACAGTTTTTTTCATACCTCCTTTAGTTAGTGAGAGACGCCTGGGACAGAAATCCCGGGCGTTTCATTTTGTCTGCGAGTGCAGTTCGGTTGAGTAATAGCCTGCTGTCACCGACGTCACTGTTGTCACAGACGTCACTGTTGTCACCGACGTCACTGATGGGCAGAAGAAAACAACCTGCAGGATTGCAGGTTGCGTATGGTAACTGATTGGATTAGAAGAAGTCTTATTTTGCTTCGAGCTGGTTCTTCTTTTCCTGGATCTCAACTCTTCTTGCCTTGCAGAGCTTGGCGATGTCGGCCAGGGCCTTTCTTGCTCTTGATGCAGAAGCCTTGACTCCCTTATCTTCGAACTTCTGGTTCTCCTGAACGTAAGTCTCAAACAGTGCAACGAGCTGGTCGTGATTTGTCATCGGTTTTTTCCTCCTGTGTGGTTTTCTTTATCTGAATTCTATCACAACTCATTGGGAACGCAACAAATATTCATGCAAAAACAGCGTTTTTTGGGCCTGGAATGAGGTTTTTAGCACTATCTGTGGGTGTCAGAGCCTGATTTCCTTGCGGATTAAATATCCCTCCGAAAGGGGAGCATCGGTCCTGATGAAGCCTGTTCTGCAGTGGTCCAGATGGTCTATGGGGTTGAAATCCTGGTCCAGGACTGACACGCTGTCGTCCTTGATGAACAGCACATCCGGGCCGATGAACTCTATGGCCTCGCCGTTTCTGATCTGGTTCTTGATGTCGACTTCATAGATTCCGGGCTTGACCTGCTTTCCGATGGTTCCCAGGAAGAGGTAGTCTCGAAGGTATCCGTCGGTGGTTGGCTTGTTGATGTCGTCCTCCATGTTGACCAA
>JBGVBT010000047.1:0-20597 GCA_045225895.1 Sphaerochaetaceae bacterium | reverse complement strand
TTTTATGCCACCTGTTTTGCCAAGAACAACGAAAATGGATGCAAAGACCAAGAATCAAAAGCGAAAACCTGCATACCAAAACACAGGGAACAGGGATTTTGGTGGCAAGTCTTCAGATTCGGAGGTGAGACACACATCCGCAACCGCTTTAAACAGGGTTATGGCAGGCAAACAAAAAGGATGTTCGGTCTGTCCTGTATTTCGGACTTCCCAAACACCCTCGTTTGCTAAATTTGATCTTACAGAACGTGGAGCTCGTAGTCTCTTGTTCCCAGGCCGATCTTCTCACCGTGGGACAGCATCTCCCTCCATCTGACGTTGGGGTTGCTGTCCGTGAAATGATCATGATGGCAGTGCCAGTCGGGCTGAGCAAGGTTGTCGCCCAGCTGGCTGTTGCGTACAGGAGTAGCCTTCTGACAGAGATCGACGCAGGCCTGATCAAGTGCGACAGGGTCGAACGAAGCCAGCATTCCGATGTTCGGAAGAATCGGAGCATCGTTCTCGTCATGGCAGTCGCAGTTCGGTGAAACATCCATAATCATGCTGATGTGGAAACAGGGCTTGCCGTTGCAGGCAGCCTGTGTGTATTCGGCAATCTTGCAGCACAGTACTTCGTTGGCGGCATCGAACTGAGTGCTGATAGCATCGAAGTTGCAGGCTCCTATACATCTGCCGCAACCCTTGCAGAGCTCCTGGTCGATGAAAGCCTTCCTGTCGGCTCCGTAGATGATTGCATCGCTTCCGCACTCGCGGGCGCATTTCCTGCAGCCTCTGCAGAGCTCGGAATCCACAATGGGCTTTCCCTGGTTGTGCTGGACCATCTTTCCGGCGCGGCTTCCTCCGCCCATGCCGATGTTCTTCAGAGCTCCTCCGAATCCGGTGTTCTCGTGACCCTTGAAATGTGTCAGGGATACAAGGATGTCGGCATCTGCGATTGCACGTCCGATCAGAGCCGTCTTGCAGTACTCGCCGTTGGGAACGGGAAGCTCCACATCATCGGTTCCCTTCAGACCGTCTGCGATTATGATCTGACAACCGGTTGTTACGGTATTGAAACCGTTGATCTCCGCACATTCAAGATGATCAACCGCATTTTTGCGGCTTCCCGGATAAAGGGTGTTGCAGTCGGTCAGGAACGGTTTTCCTCCAAGTTCCCTGATGACATCGGCAACAGCCCTGACGTAGTTGGGTCTGAGATACGCGCAGTTTCCGAGTTCTCCGAAATGCATCTTGATTGCAACGAACTTGCCGTCGAAATCAATGTCGGCTATTCCCGCCGCTTTGATGAGTTTCTTCAGTTTGGTACACTGGCTTACGCCTATGGTTGTCCTGAAATCGGTAAAGTACACTTTGGCTTTTTCCATAAATCCTCCGTTAAACCACCCCTTGGCCAAAAATGATTGTCATATAAAAGCCGGACAGCAACGCCCGGCCATATCAGTAGCTTATTATAATCAGTCAGCGATTTTTGTTCCTGAAAGCTTTGCATAGTATTTTGCAAGGCCGCTGTGATCATCGCTTCCGCATCCGTCTGCATGCAGGGTCTCGAACATCTCCTGGACCTGTACGGTCAACGGAAGAGGAGAACCTGAGACATGTCCGGTCTCGATGGCGTTGTTCAGATCCTTGATGTGAAGGTCGATTCTGAAACCCGGCTTGAAGTTGTCGTCCATCATCATGGGAGCCTTGGCATTCATGACCGTACTTCCGGCAAGTCCGCCCTTGATCGCATCGAACACCAGATGTGGGTCGACTCCGGCCTTCTTGACCATAGTGAAAGCCTCTGCAACAGCTGCGATATTGACAGCAACAATGATCTGGTTTGCAAGCTTTGTCGTATTTCCTGCACCGATTGGGCCGCAATAGACTGCCGATGATCCCATCTGAAGAAGAAGCTCTCTGTACTTGTCGAACAGTCCCTTGTCTCCTCCGACCATGATTGCGAGTGTTCCGTCTATAGCCTTGGGCTCTCCGCCGGAAACCGGAGCATCAAGCATTCCGATTCCTTTCTCCGCAAGGGCAGCACAGACTTTCTTGCTCACTGCCGGGGCAATTGAGCTCATGTCGATCAGAACGGAACCTTTCTTTGCACTGTCTAGGACACCACCTTTGGAGAACACGACATCCTCAACCTGCGGCCCGTTGGGAACCATTGTGATGATGACTTCGGCATTCTCGATTATCTCCGAATTGCTCTTTCCGACCTTGGCGCCGTCCTTGGCCACCAGATCCATGTTGGCCTGCTTGTGGTCGAATACCCAGACCTCGTTTCCGTGCTTCAGAAGGTTTCTCACCATGGGCTTTCCCATGATTCCAAGTCCGATAAATGCAATTTTCATTGTTGTTCCTCCACGATATGACTCAGTTTACCATGAATATGTTGTTTCTATTCCGTTATCATTTTAAACAATCCAGCAGCGCATCGGCAATCAGGTCCGCCATGTACAGTTTGTATGACAGTCTGCTGTCCTGGGCAGGAATGATGCAGCGCAGACAATTGGTTCCACAGGCCGTGTCAATGGCAAAGTAGACCTCGCCCGGAACACTGTCGCTGTTGTTGGGGTCTATGTTGCCGAAACTTCCGGTCACCCCAATCCCGATGTCCGCATCCATGTTCCTGCGGCATGTCCGGGCCATGGCCGCTGCCATCTCATCGGAGTAGACACCATACTTCTCAATGACATCAGCAGGAACACCGGCCTTTGTCTTGGCATCGTTGTGATATGTCACCCAGGCACCGCGGAATACAGCGGATGAACCTTCGGTATCGGTGATGAGCGATGCTATCTGCCCGCCGGTGCAGCTTTCCATTGTTGTGATTGTCATTCCCTTTTCAATCAGACGCAGAGTAATGTTCCTGTATTTGGCTATGACCGGATTCCAGGGAAAATCCTTGAATTCCATACAATTCTGCACAATAACACCTCGCTTCCATAAAAATGATAACATGTATCCGCCGACAGATGCTATTCTGAATAACCGAGGAACCGATATGAACAATACAGTCAAGAAAAACCTGATCATGCTGCTGGTGCTTGTTGCCGCAGTTCTCGTGTGTATGTTTTTTGCAGACCGTATCCAAAGGGATTTCGGAAAGGTAACAGTCACGGAAGGACACATCGAAGTAGACGGTCTGGGGACCCTTACATACAAGCTCTATACTCCCAAATCCGCAACAAAGGAGGACAAGGCACCCGGAGTCCTGCTCCTCCACGGTTATCAGAACGACCACGAGACCAGCGCCGGCTACGGCATTGAGCTGGCCAGACGCGGTGCCGTTGTGATGTGTCTGGACGAGTACGGCCACGGCGGAACCGACATCCCCATGCGTGAGCGCGGATGGACAAACCACAGGGTCAAGGTGAATTACGGTCAGGACAGCGAGGCAGAAGGAACCTATGTCGAGGTCAACAGCGGAATAAAGCGTTACAAGCTTCTGATGAACTTCTCCAACCTCTCGTTCTTCAACGACCGCTACAGCAAGGGAACGGACGGATCGGAGATCAAGGACTCGTCCATGGGAGGAATCGCCGCATATGCCGTTCTCGCATCGATGGACAATGTCGATTCCTCAAAGCTCGGAGTCTCGGGCCACTCGATGGGAACCTGGGCTTCATGGTCTGTCTCGGCTTTCTACAGCGGAACAGACATCATGCCTAAGGCCACGGTGCTCCAGTGCGGCGAGCTTTTCAACTCGAAGGCCTACGACGCAGACAGAATCAAGTTCAACAACGTGCTCCTTCTCAACGCAAAGTACGATGAGTTCAACTATTTCAGGGACTATGAGAACTTCGTCGGTCCGGAGCTGATCGACAGTCCTCTCCGCCTGGAGTTCCTGGGTGTCGATGCGGTCAAATCCATGTGGAACACCACATTCGGGTCTTTCAAGGACGGAAGTGCAAGGCGAATCGAGCTGATCTCAAACAACCACAGGCTCACAACCCATGACTCCCATGCAATGGCTGCGGCACTCAAATGGTTCACCGAGGCTCTGGACCTAGAGACGAATCTGAGACCCAGAAACCAGATATTCATGTTCAAGGAAGCACTTGTATTCATCGCCATGATCTGTGGAATCTTCTCCATACTTCCGTTCATGGAGCTTCTTCTCACCATTCCGTTCTTCAGCGTCATGGACAGGAGACTCTTCACTGATTCCAGCCGCGAGCGCAGCATGGGCAAGTGGTGGAAAGGTGCAGCCATCACGGCACTCATCTCGTTTGCCACATACCCGTTCATGACACAATTGGGACAGGGCCTTCTTCCCCTTCCCGAGAACATCTTCCGCATGACAATCGGAAACGGATTCCTTTCCTGGTATCTCCTTCTGATAATCATCATGCTCATCACAACCCGGACAGCACTCAAAAAAGCGGTGAAACTCGGCAAACATGCCGATGGACGCATGCTCGGCATGGGTTACGAGGAAAAGAGGATCGACTGGAGACTGATGGGCAGAGGTGCCCTTCTAGCACTGTGCATGGCATTGTTCATGTATCTTGAGGTCCTTCTGTGCCAGATCTTCTTCAAGCTTGATTTCCGCTTCATCTGGCCGTTTTTCAAGACCTTCACTCTTATGCGTTTCGGACAGTTTTTGGTCTATATTCCAGTCTTTGCCCTGTTCTTCCTTCTGAACAACAGCAAGATTTTCGCCCAGATGAGGGCGGTACACAGCGCAGACCCGGGAGCGAAGGGTTTCTGGAACGCATGGTGGAAGAATGCCCTGTGCATGGCCGGAGGCATTTTCCTGGTCATCCTTCTGGAGTATGTTCCTTTCTTCATGGGAATCGGACCCGGTGCGGACCTGCTGTTCGGCTCCACTTTCGGAGGACCCTTCATGAGCCTTCTGATAGTTTTCTTCCCTCAGATCCTCGTGTTCAGCGTCATCTGCACGTACTGCTACAGGCGAACAAGCTGCGTCTATCCCGGTGCGTTTGTCGTGGCAACATTCGCCTGCTGGATAGTGACTGGAGGATCGGCCCTGTTCTGATTCCGTACCGGATGCCTTTTATGCCCCCTAGAGTGGAAAGATTTTGTATGAAACGATGTCCCGAAATGACTTAAGGCTTGATTTTTACGGCCTTTTCAGGATAAACCCTTATTGTATATTTCTGAATCATAAAGGGACAAATTATGAACATCGAACTCATCGTCTTTATGGTATATCTGGTCTTTATGCTCGGCATAGGACTCAACTTCTTCCTGAGACTCCGCTCGGGAAATGAAAAGGACTACTTCCTCGGCGGAAGAAACATGGGGCCGTGGGTTTCTGCTCTTTCTGCCGGCGCCTCGGATATGAGCGCATGGGTTCTGATGGGTCTTCCCGCCTCGGTTTATGCACTCGGAACAGGACAGATCTGGATTGCGATCGGACTTGCCATCGGATACGCCCTCAGCTGGATTCTGGAAGCTCCGCGTCTCAGAAGATACTCGCTGGCAGCCAAGGACAGCATCACAATCCCGCAGTATCTCACAAACCGCTTCCTGAGCCAGAACAAGGCAATGCAGGTTATCTGCGCTGTCATCTTCCTCATCGCCTACACAGTCTATGCAGCCAGCAGCATCAAGGCCTGCGGAACATTGTTCAACACTGTTGTCGGACTGGATGCCAACACAGCCATGTATCTCGCAGCCGTTATCATCATCTCATACACATTCCTCGGCGGTTTCTCGGCAGTTTCCTGGACAGACTTCTTCCAGGGAATGCTCATGCTTGCAGCACTGCTGATCACTCCGATCTTTGCAATGGCACTGGTAAGATCAGGACGCGGAGTCTCGACCCTCGATTCTGTTCCTGCCGGTTACTGGAAGCTGTTCACAAGCTGGCAGGACGTCCTTTCCGGTCTCGGCTGGGGTCTTGGCTACTTCGGAATGCCCCACATCATCATCCGCTTCATGGCTGTACGTTCTGATGCTGACATTAAGAAAAGTGCAAGAATCGGTATCAGCTGGACAGTTCTTATCCTTCTGTTCTCCGTCCTCTCCGCATTCGCAGGACGTCTGTTCCTCGGAGAGATTTCGGACAGCTCAACAGTCTTCATCCAGATTGTCAGGAAGATCTTCCCACCGGTCATCAGCGGACTTCTTCTTTCAGCCATTCTTGCGGCATCCATGTCAACGGCCGACAGCCAGCTTCTGGCCAGCGCCTCCGCCTTTGCAAGCGATGTCTACAAGCCTATCATCCGCAAGGACAAGGCATCCGACAAGGAAATGCTCTGGACAGGCAGAATCGTGGTTCTGGTGATCTCAATCGCCGCTCTGCTCATTGCCTCCAACCCGAACAGCGGAACAATCATGAACCTCGTATCCAACGCATGGGGCGTGTTCGGCGCCGCATTCGGACCGGTCATCCTCCTCAGCCTCTTCTGGAGACGCCTCACATTCTCAGGTGCCGCAGCCGGTATCATAACAGGTACTCTTGTCGACATCCTCTGGCTGGCTCTGCTCAGCTCCACAGGACTGTACGAGATCATCCCCGGCTTCCTCTGCGGTCTCTGCGCTGCAGTTGTCGTGTCACTCCTTTCCAAGGAACCGAGCAAGGAAGTCACAGACCTCTTCGACAAGGTCGCTTCAGGCGAGATTGTCTGATGGAAGCTTAATTAAGAAAAAAGAGCACGGAATTTTGAATCCGTGCTCGTTTTTTTCACAGGCACTTGTGTCCTGAAGCCGCCTCGAAGTTGTATTTGACTATCCCCAGATCCACTTTGGAGAACGGCCCCCTTCCTGCCTTCATCATGGCGTTGCCGTCTTCATCCATTGAAATGGTGAACTTCTGCTGGTTGATGGCCGTCGGTGCCAGAAGCGCTGCTTCCACACCTTTTCTGAACCATTCAGGCATCTCGCTTTCATTCACGTTGCAGACCTTCTCCACAGGCTTGGACCTGTGCTCTTTGCCGTTGTTCTGTCCGTATCCGATTGCAATCACCAGCACGTTTTTCTCACCCTCATCAATCTCCGCACGGCACTTCCCGCGGCTGAATGATCCTCCTGCCCAGCATGTCCTGAGGCCCATCATCTGTGCTTCCAGCACCAGCTTCTGCCCATAGTAGCCAGCCTTCTCCTCCAGATCCGGCATATCCTTCGGTCCGACTATCGCGATGTAATTGACAGCGTTCGCAAATCTGCCGTAATGGGCAAAAAGCGTATTGAAACTATCCGGGTCATTCAGAACCAGCTGCATATGAAGGCCGCTTTCCCGGTTTGCCTCGTCGATCATACATCTGAGTGCCGAAACTTCCTGCTCCCCAATCGGCTTTTCCGTGAACCTGCGTACACTGTGCCTTTCCCTGATTGCTTCCTGTATCGTCATACCCGACACCCCCTCCTGCAATTCTCGCACATTTTCACGTCAGCACTCAACTGGCATGGAAGGTGTCTTGACAATCGATTTCCGTGATATCAAACAGTTTTAAGGCATTATATGTTTCACTCCGAGAAACGATAGACTTCATTATCTACTTTCTCCTTTTCTACGAACAGAAAAAGTAGTAAATCGCAAAAAAACTATGGCACGGACCGTTGAGACCCGTGCCGAAGCATACGATTCAAACAATCATGCATCGAAGTTGTAGGTCTTCATCATCTTGCGGACAAGGTCAACCACGTTGTACAGACCGTAGACACAGATGATGATTCCCGTCACAACAGGACCAAGACCCATGGAACTTGCCATGGCGGTTATGGCTGTTGTGAGGGCGAAATCAGCCTTAGGTATCTCGATCAGTTCCTTGAACCAGTCCTCAAAGCTCTTGTCCTCTCCGGCTCCGAACTTGAAGTACTCGTAAAGAGACATGATCGTTATTGCCACGAGACCGGCACCGACGGCGATTGCACATGCGGCACTGATCTTTCCCCAGAACACAACCGTTGGGATACAGGCATATACAACACCTGCCACCAGGAGAACGACCGCACGTGTGACCAGAGTCTTCAGATCCTTGAAGAAGGCAGCCTGCTGGTTGGCCGGGATGGCCCTGGCATATACTTCAGCCTTTTCGTTGATGGACCTTTCCACCTCCGCCGTCGTCTCCAGAAGCTCATTGTACTTGTCGGCAGGCAGGATGCTCTTGGCCGTATCCATGACTGCATCCACATCCATCGTGGTCTGGGAGACATCCACGGCGTAGCAGAAATCAAGATAGTCCCTTCCCGATGTCTCGTTCAGAGTCAGCTCGACAATCTGACTGCCCCTGTCACCAGGACCTCTGGAATTAAGGCTGTCTATGCCCTCCTTCAGATTGTCGTCCAGCTCGTCCTTGATGTTCTCGAGCTGGGCATCGATGACACGCGAGACCCTTGACCGCATCTCGGAATCAGTAATCGAGTTCTTGAAAGAAGGCACATAGCTTGCATTACATCCGATCAAGGCGACAAGCACGATGGCAGCAACGATGTCGTTGACCAGAGTCCTCTTTCCCATTCGGGACATCGCATGTCCCGAGTCAGTGAATAACCTCATTTTTCACCTCCAGAAGTACCACCCGAATCCAAGCCTTCCCCTGAAGGTGGTGTAACAGGGAAAGGTTCCTTTCAGAAGAGAATATTCATCAGAGAAAGTCCCTGACGGATCACGGATTGAAATCGCCGGTTCTACCAAGAGACCGGGCCCGAACTCAAAGGACCATCCGAAGACGACCTCGTTCAGATTCACGACATTCTGCAGGTCCGGACAGTTGCGGGTAAGCCCTATCTGCAGCATGGACAGACCCATGAAAGGTCCTCTCTCCCATGGGAAATAGACGAGCATGACACCAACCTCTCCCATAAACGATGTCCTGTTCATTGAAAACGCTACCGGAATTCTGAGCTGAAACTCCTCCGAGATCATCATTCGAAGGTCAGCCGAGACCTGAAAGCTTCCTTTGCCCAGAAAGATGTCCTGGGCGGATGCAAGATCAATGGCAAAACCCATCCTTCCTGCAGCCGGGAGACAGAAGATGACAGCGGCAAGGACGAGCAATACGATTAACAGACGCTTTCTCATAGGGAAACCTCATTCAATCACCCTGAACAGTGCAAGCCTGTTGTCGACCGTCATGGCAACCAGATACTCCTCATTCAGACAGAGTTTCCTTATCTGGCTTTCAAGTGTCGTGGATCCAAGCTGCGAGATCTCGTAACCGGACACCGAATAGCTGACCAGATGTTTGCTTAGATCGGCAACGTAGAAGTAGTTGTCTCCATCCTGCGTGATGTCGGCAACCCCGGTCTCAATCCTCTTGTATTTTGTGAAAGTGCTTTTGTAGACAACCTTGTAGCTGGTGATTCCGTTCTCGTCTACCGCAGCCACGGTCTGGTTGTTCAGGAATCGCACGAACTTCAGAGGATGCAGGGAATCTTCGGATTCGAAGGAGTAGAATATGGAACCCAGATCCGATGTAAGAGCGGAGGCGAACTTCGTGGACCCCGCACCTCCATAGACGGCAAGAAGTCCGTCAGAAGAGATGTTGATGTCAGTTGTGGAAAAATGCTCAGGGTGTTTTCTGTACATTCCTGCGGGAACTATGGTGTTGCCGGACTCTCTGAAATATGTGTCGTAACCGTGGGTTGAGGAATCCACGAGATAGAAGAAACCTCTTGAGGAGTACGCTCCGGTGACAAATCCGGTGAACGGAATGCCATAGTCTGGTACCTGTCCCAAGAAGCGCATTCCGGCGATGTTATCAAGTGTCCTGCTTCCCTGGTTGAACCGCAGGCAGGTTATGTTCTCCGTATTCCCGTAGTTGTCGGTGAAAAACACAAACTCACTGTCAGGATCCGAGATTACAAGCTTTGTTCTTCCCAGCCATTCGAAGTTGCCGCTGTCATATGTCTTGACAACCTGAAGGGCCATGGAAGATATGGTGCAGATATATGCCTTGGCACTGTTAGGCGTGACAACTAGGAAACACCCGCCCGGAAGCGGTGATATGACCGCATCCTCATCCAGAGTCACTATTCCCGATCCGGCATCCGGATTCAGCAGTGTCATCTCACCAGTGACACCGTTCGGGACAACGTTGAATGTATAGGATGCAGATCCCGTACTTCCCGCATTCCTGTTGTAGACAACGACATCCAGCCTGTGTGCCCCTATCTTCGCATCAAGTTCGTAGGAGCTTCCTGCCCTTTTGATTTCATGAGCATTGACCAGTGTTCCGTCACGGTACCACTCGATCCACATGTTGTCAGTATCGACAGTGGACGGATCCATGAAGCTGAACGAGCATGTGTAGGTCTCCCCGTCGTAGAATACCCCGCTGTCGTTGGACACGGACAGGGAACCTCTGAGCGGAACTCCGGACGCATCGTTCATGTACGTCAGGGACGATGGTCCTTCGCTGTCCAGATGGAACGTATAAGATCCCGAGGTGCCTGAACCGTTCGAGACCCTCAGGGCCTCGACAAGCCCCGCAACCTGCTGCTGCCCGTCCTTGAGGATGGCCCTGATCTTGTAGGAACCGGAAGCAAGGCTTTCGGATACCGTAGCGGTCTTTGCATCCCTGTTCAACGTCACAGGAAGCGGTGTTTCCTCCGCATTTACCTCCGGTCCGGACAGATATACCGTCACGCCGGGATTGGAAACCTCGCAAAGGGACCAGTCCAGAACCATGGTGAAGCTTCCCGTCCCTACCAGAGTATCAAGGACAATTGTCACGGGATCTGTTGACGCTGAAAGTTCGAATGACACATGCCCCGTCACAAGCTCGGTACCGTCCCGGTTCAGGCCCTTGGCAGTGACGTTCCAGGTTCCTGTGGCAAGACCCTCTATCTCCACGGAACTCACATCCGAATTCTTTGTGAACTTTCTCCCGTGCGGCCCTGTTCCACTGACCGTGTACTTGGTCACATCCAGAACGGCACTGTCCTGCGGAAGCAGAGTTCTGCTGCCAGCCACCTGATCCGTCGAGAGCACCAGCTTCATTGTTGTGGTCCCGGGGTTTTCAGAACAGCTGGAAAAAGACAGCACGAGGATAAGCAAACCGATTAAAAATCTGAATCTTCTCATTTTCTTCCTCCAATGCCACCCAATACAGGGAAATTGCTGAAAACATTCAGGTTTTGGTTAAAAAAAGTTTGAAAAAAATTCTTGAGAGGACTATCTATAGCCTTTGCAGTCCGAAACGGTTATCATGGGGCCATGAAGACCATCGTTCGTATCCTGATAATCCTTGAGTTTGCCGCTATCGTTTTCATTCCCGGAGTCTACCTTTCAAAGCCTCTTCTGGCCCTGATGTTCTCTTCCATGGCACTGCTTGTGGTGCTGTACTGGATAGCCATGTTCTGGGTCAGCAAAAAAGATGCCGAAAAGGTTCTCGGACATGAGACGGAAACATCACTGTTTGTCGGAAAACTTCCCGCAGATCCCACTGCGGACCTCGGCAGAGGACGCCTCTGCAGGGACGGAGAGAGACTTGTTCTTCTCAAAAGGACGGACGGACAGGAAAGGAAACAGGCGCCATGCACCGAATTCTGGTCAGCGGACATCAACGACATCACATCCGTCGGATTCGGCAAGGTCCTCCCTGCGAGAAAAGGCTTCATACTCTATCTGGGAGACGAGGACATCAGATTCACGTGCGGCAAAGCCGCCAAGGAGAAAACCCTTCTGTACAATCTGCTCGGGTGGGACGTGCCCGATTCGAAGAATACTGAAAACTGAGCGGTTCTACTCCGTCTTGTCCAAGGCCGGTGCATCAGATGTCGAATTGGCATAGATGAAGTCCACGGTGAAATTCACATCCGTTACAGTTCCACCCAGCTCGAATCGCAGCGTGACCCTCTTGTGGTGCTTGTCCACCTTGACCACATTTCCGTCAAAGCCTTTGAGCGGTCCTTCCGTTATGTGGACCTTCTGACCCTCTCTCACAAGGACCCTCGACTGCCTGATGAAGCCGTCGTTCATGTGGATCCACTTCGCGAAGCTCAGGTCTTTTCCCTTGAGGGCATGTGTTCCGTCATCGTATCTGAGGATTCTTACAACGGTAGGCATCCTGATGATATCCCAGAAAGGAAAATACGCTTCCTTCTCTCCATCCCAGAAAATGAACAGGTAGTTCGAGAACATCGGCCTTATGACTGTCTCGTATTTTCCCTGGCGTTTCTCCTTGACCTCTTTTTTGGGGAACCAGACCAGAAACTCCTCCTCAACGCTGTTTTCCAGAAAATGCGTTATACGGAGTCTTGTCTCTTCCTCTTTTGCGTAAACACAGTTCAAGCAGAAATACATGAAACCACCTTTTCTAGAGCATGATGCCTGCCGAAGCAGTATGCAGCATACGGTTTTTATTTTCAATAAAAATCAAGCGAGGTGCTACATTAAACAAGTTTATTGTGTAATACTTTACTTACGGAGTGTGCGATGAACTGTTTTCTTCCATGGAATCTGAAGGACATGACGAACATATCTGCGGAGAAGCTGCAGAAAAACATCGGCCAGCAGACATCCTACATCGAGATGTACAGGTCCGAGCTCTTGAAGGAATCGCTCAGGTTCAACATAGCCAGCCTGATGAGGTATCTGGCCATCAACAGGGAATCATTGAACTCCGATGACTTCTCAAGACGCGCCACCGATTGTCTTATCGTATTCCTCCACGCCGCATCATTCCTAAAGAAAGCCTACTTCGCACCTACCGATGCCGAGAACCCCTCTGTGGGCAAGTGCGTGCGCAACCTTCACCGCCTGATGCTCGAAAACGTCAAGGCAACCATGAAATATCTGGATTACTACCTGCTTCTGGACATCGCACGGGGAAAGATCGATGAATCCGAGATGTATGAGAAACGCAAGGCGATCCATGACCAGATCTTCCCGGGCTCCGACATTCCCGTCCCGTTCAAGAACGATGCCCTCGGATCCGAGTTCCTAAAACTGGCCGATACGGAAAGCGCCAAGATACGTGAATTCTCGGATCTCGATGTGCAGAAGGGCACTGGTCTCCCCACCGAAGTCTGTCAGGCCCTCTCGGCCGTGACCAGAAGGGACGATGATCTTCCGGAATCCAGATTCGGAATAATCGGATCTTGCAGGTCCTATCTTGATACCCCGTTCATCAGATACGGAAACACCTACTACAGCCTTGTCGTCCCCTACAGCCTCAGGCGCATTGCGGAACTTACGGAAGGCTTTGAGATGCAGGTTGAAGAGCCTTCAGAACCGGTGGCCGAACCTGAACCCGAACCGGTGGCTGAATCCGAACCAGAGGCCGAGTCTGCGGCTGAAACTGAGCCGGTGCCTGTGGTTGAACCGGCCCCAGAGCCCGAACCGGAGCCAGAACCAGAACCCGAACCGGTATCCGAGCCAGAGCCCGAGCCGGAAATCGAACCTGAGATTGAGCCCGAACCCGAGCCGGAAATTGAGCCAGATCCAGAACCCGAACCGGAAGTTGAACCAACACCTGAGCCTTCTTCTGAACCTGAGGAATACACCCCGTTTGATGAAGACGATGAAATCGAGGTGGAAACCGACGAAGGTGATGCTCTGGCCTCCGATGACGATTCCGCATACTACGAAACAGACGAGTACGAGTTCCCGGATGAATATGAAGAGGATACTTCCAATTCAGAGGAAACCGAACCTGAGCCGGAAGATGTATACGAGGAATCCGAAGACATTCCTGATGAAAGCAACCAGCCTGTGAACCCTAACGACGACTCATACTATGACGAAGAGCCCTACACTGCCCTTGTCAGCCCGGACACATATGACTATCTGAATCAGGCGGAACCGGATGAGTTCACTTCTGATCCTATTCTTGAAGAACAGGAATCCCTTGAAGACGCCTATGACGACGATGATGAGGATACACAGGAAGAGGAAACTGATCAGGACAACGAACCGGATCCGTACAGCGGTTCCCTTTTCGATTTCATAGACGACTCCGACGAGGAGGAGACTGCATCGGAAAAAGATACAAAGGACTACCTGGAGCCTGAAGAGGAAGACGAGAATCAGGACGACAGCTTCCCTCCGTTCGAAGAGGAAGAATCGGAATCCGAACCGGCAGCTGCACCGGATCCGGTAGTCGAACCTGAACCTGAACCGGAGCCAGAGCCAGAGCCGGAACCGGAGCCAGAGCCAGAGCCGGAGCCGGAACCGGAGCCAGAAGCTCCAACTACCGTCAGACTCCCGCTTCTGGAACAGATCCTGAGTTTCTCGCCTTCACGCAACAACCCAATCACCCAGTATCTGACAGGTTGCTCTCCAGAGAACCAGAAGGAAATTGTCAGGGTCATTGAGCTTGCCAGAAAGTCATGGCTGATTGACGGCAGGGACAAGATGTTCTCAATCCCTGACACAAGCATTTCCGTGGCTGTCTTCAGCGAGACAAATGATCCCATGACGGATATACAGAGACGCGAGAACATCGGAGCCGTAATGTATTCGGCTTCCAAAGACATGTGGAATTCCCTTGAGCTGTCCTACGACAAATCCGGTCAGCTTGCCAAAGCAGAATTCAACCGAATCTCAAAGTCCGACTTCACGGACTGGGAGTGGAAGGTTGTCGAAAAGCTTGGTAACAGAATCCTCGAACGGAGATCCAAGTGAAATACAAAGCAGTGTTCTTTGACCTCGACGGCACCCTTATGGATACATCCGAAGGCGTATTCGGCGGAGGCCGCTATGCAATGGAGACCGTAGGAGTCCCCATTCCCGCTGATGCAAAGTGGGACATCTTCATCGGCCCGCCTCTGGGAGACTGTTTCAGATTCTCTTTCGGTGTCACAGACGAGGAGCTTGTCGAAAAGCTCTGCGAGGCCTATCACGAATACTACATGAGAGAAGGCCGGTTCCTTGCCAAGTTCTATCCCGGAATCCTTGATGTTCTGAAAGAGCTCAAGAATCGTGGATACAAGCTCGGAATTGCCTCCATGAAGAACGAGGACCTTGTCCAGGCCATGTGCAGACACTTCAAGGTGGACGGGTACTTCACGGAACAGCTCGGCATAGACCTCATGGGAACAATGACAAAGTCAGACCTTCTGAAGGAAGGATTCAGAAGGATGGGCCTTGAGGCCAAGGACTGCGTTCTTGTGGGAGACACCGGAACCGATGTCAAAGGTGCACAGGGTGCAGGATGCGACTGCATAAAGGTCAACTGGGGCTTCGGGTTCAAATCCGATGAACCCGGAAGCATCAGCAGACCGGAGGAAATTCTCGATTTAGTCTGAAATCTCAGTTGTTTCTGGAGTTGTAGGCCTTCAGTCCCTCGCGGAGGCAGACGCATGCCTTTGCAAGGTCGTCCGTGTTCAGGACATAGGCTATTCTCACCTGGTCTCTTCCCAGATCCTTGCTCTCATAGAATCCCTCGGCAGGTGCGAGCATGACGGTCTCACCCTTGTAGTTGAAATCCTTGAGCATGAAGATTGCGAAGTCCTCGGCATCCTCGACCGGAAGGCGTGCGATCAGATAGAAGGCACCGTTCGGTCTTGCGCACTTGACTCCGGGGATGGAATGAAGGCTCTTGACTATGAAATTACGTCTCTTCTCGTACTCGGCCTTGACCTCCTCCAGATACTCTGGAGGTGCGTTGAACGCGGCAAGGGATGCATACTGCTCGACCGTGGGAGAGCACAGCCTAGCCTGGCTGAGCTTGAGGGTCTCGCGGATGACGTTCCTGTTCCTGCTGATCAGGGCTCCGACTCTTGCTCCGCACATGGAGAATCTCTTGGAGACACTGTCTATGCAGATTACACGCTCGGCGTATTCATCGTATTTGAGGATGCTTGTGAATGAAAGACCGTCGTAGCAGAACTCCCTGTAGACCTCGTCCACAATGAGGAAGATGTCATGATCGGCACACATCTTCAGAATGGTCTCCAGCTCCTTGGGGCTGTAGATATGGCCGGTGGGGTTGTTCGGACTGTTCAGAAGGATGGCCCTGGTCTTGCTTGTGATCCTCTCCTCTATCATCTCAAGAGGAGGAAGGGCGAAGTTATCCTCAAGAAGGCTTGTGACGGACACGATGCTGACATTGGCCATCCTTGCGAACGAATGGACGTTCGTGTAGTAGGGCTCGGGAACAATGACCTCGTCGCCCGGGTCGCAGAGGGTCATCAGAGAGAAGAGGATGGCCTCGGAACCGCCGGTGGTGATCAGGACATCGTCAACGGAAAGATCCACGCCCACGTTGGTCTTGTAATAGTTCACAAGCGCCTTTCTGAGCTCGAGGTCTCCGTCGCTCTCACCGTAGGCGATGATTGCATTCGGATAGTTGTGGATGGCATCTATGGCCTCCTTGGGGCTCTTGATGTCCGGCTGTCCGATGTTGAGGTGATATACCTTGATTCCCTTCTCCTTTGCAGCGCGCGCATACGGAGAGAGCCTTCTTATAGGTGATGCCTGAAACCCGCGAATTCTGTTGGAAATGTCCATTTACTCAACCTCTTGATTCGATTTGTCGCTTTCCGCCTGTCTTTTTGCCATGGCGGCGTTCTGAACATCATCGACGAGTCGCTGGACAATCTTCCTGTTGTCAAGAAGCGGACTGATGGCACGGCCGTGATGCAGGCGGTTGATGGCTCTTGCAAAAAGCTCGCTGGCATCGGTCTGGATGAACCATTTCTTTGACAGGAGGTTGTCTGTGTGGTAGACGACGTTGGTTCCGATGATGTAGTCGAAAGCCCCTTCCCTATGGGCGGCGTCGAATGTATCTATGGCGTTTCCGTTGAAGAACGGGAGGCTGACGATACAGATGATCTTCTTGGCGCCCATCTCCCTGAGGTATTTCATTGCAATGAGCATCGTACCGCCTGATGCGAGCATGTCGTCGGCGATGATGACGGTCTTGCCCTTCACATCACCCAGGAGGTTGATGCTCTTGATGTTCGTGTTCTTTGCACCGGTGGTGACGATCGAGTAGTCACGCTCCTTGTAGAGCATGGCAAGCGGTCTGTGCAGTATCTGGGCGTAGAACTTGTTTCTTGATACTGCACCTACGTCCGGAGAGACGACCGTGATGTCAGGATCGGAGATGTCGATGATCTTCTTGAGCTCGACCAGGAACTGGTACGAGGCGTGCAGGTTCTCCAGATGCACCTTACGGAAGCAGTTCTCGATCTCTTTGCTGTGGATGTCCAGCGTGATTATGCGCTCGACTCCGAGGCCCTCGCACATCTGGCCGAACAGAGCAGCCGTCAGTGCTTCTCTGGAGCTCTTCTTGTGCTGTCTTGCATACGGATATGTGGGAAGAACCAGTGTGACGCTCTCGGCACCTGCAAGATTCAGGGCGTTGACAATGGTGAAGAGCATCATTATGTGGTCATTGACGGAGAAGCTGACGGGCTCCTCGCATCCGTTGATCTTCATCGGGACATCGTTGGTGACATCGTAGATGATGTACATCCTTATTCCTCTGACGGGCTCGAGGATTTCGGCCTTGACCTCGCCGTTGAGGAACCTTGTGTACTTGACGGGAATGTCGAAGTTCGGGCAAATGAATTCCGTGGGGCACTTGCCGGAAGGAATCTTCTTGTTTCCGAGATCGTCCATGAACGTCACCTGTCTGAGGATCTCGTCCTCGGTCATGCCGTATCTGGATGCTAGATTCTTGGAAAGCTTGTTATAACGCTCTACATAAAGCCCTCTGAGATGCTTTAGAACCTTACCGGAGAGGTACTCCGATCCCGGGCCGGTGATAATGCCCAGCTTGTGCGGTTTGACTATGCTCATTCGGCACTCCTTGGATGGTGCGCTGAAGCGAATCAGGCTACACCACCCTGTTTCTGTAAGTCGGGTTCTCCCTTTTCCTTAAGGACCCCGCTTCCGCCATCATTATATTTAATGCCCACTGGCTGTTCAACTTGTATTTGCACCTTCATCTGAACATTCAGTACGATTCGCTGGTGTTGTCGGACCCGAAGGTATAGCCGCCCGTCACGGTTATGTACCAGTCTCCGCTGCTGTCGCTGTCCTTTCCTTCCATGTTACGGCTCATTGAACGTGTGGCTGTGGACGATGTGCTGTCCAGAGCATCGCCTTTCCAGTGTCCGGATCCGATTACCCACATAGCTCTCTGCTCGGCACTCTTGGTACCGTATCCCTGGTGGCTGGGACTGAAGTTCGAGTACACCACGGCATCAAGGACTCCCGCTCCCAGAGACGGGGTGTCGCACAGAACCAGCGTCCCGTTGTTGGAAGGTAGGCCGTCCGATGAAGAAGCGCAGATGTTCAGACAGGAGGGATCGGTTTCGGCAGATGTCGGGAGTTCCTGTGTCCACCAGACAACCACTTTGTCTCCCATCCTGACCTCCATATCGGGGAACACCACCCTCACATCCCAGTCATCTGGAATCCCGCTGTAAAGGACCATGCCGTTCAGGTTTCCGTCGCTCATGATCCTGAGTTCCGTCCTGTCGGGACTCTTCTCCGTTCCCTTGGTTGTAAACTCGTTGATCAGAACCTCCGGCATCCTGGGATTCAGCCCCCAGACCTGGACGGAAAAGCCGCAGGTGTTGCCGGCATAATCCCTGACCCTTCCGCTTATCTCAGATCTGCATCCGGGTTCAAGGGACGACGGCAGGGTTATGTAGATGCTCTTTCCGTCGGAGCGTGCCGAATACTCCCCCAATGAGGATCCATAGACCTTCACAGGTTCGCTGAAATCCAACCTGACGACAGAACTGGACTGTGTGCTTGCACCGACAAGAACCGGTGTCACGTTGTCAGTTCCGGCAAATGCGTTGAACACCTCCACCGCATCGATCCCCTGGGAACATCCTATGAGAAGCATGACCGTTCCTGCGGCAAGAGCTGCGGCGGTCGCCAGAATGATGATTGCCTTTCTCTTCATATCCATCTCCTGAGAACCTGTTCGGGGAAATTGCTGTTTTCATAAAGGTTTTGGAAAAAAGAATTCTGAGAAAAGGAAAGAGGGTGCCGAAGAACCTCCAGCACCCTCTCAGTAACAAGAGAAACTAATTATTGGACGTCAAGCATAATTCAGCTTGGAATACTCGTACGACTGTCTGATCAGGGACTTGATCTCATTGTCGATATCATCGATGGATCTGATCCCGATATGGTAGACATATGACTTCGAGCCGGGCGCCGTCTGCACAACCTTCTCAATCCTTTCGCTGCTGATCTTCTTCCTGTTCGTCACCGCGAGGTTGAACAGGACAGGAGATCCTCCCTGGACAGGAAGAGAGACATATGCGAATCCGGCGGATGTCCTGAATGCCAGAAGCGAACCCTGAACGGATATCACCGCGTTCGGACATATATCATTTATATACTGCTTGAGTTGCTCGAAAGCCTTAAGGGAATCACGGTTCGATCCGAAGAATCCCATTGCTTTATCCTCTCCCGACATGCTCTCCTCCTTTAAAAATTTTTCATCGGAAACTGCCGCTTTTCCCGGTCCCTTTTCCATCTGACAATTTGATTATAGGCCCGCCGGTCTGATTTGTCAACTCTTTATTTTATAAGGATTTACAACTTTTTTGACCTGTATGATAATTATATAGGTTTAAACCCATAACAGTTAGAAACAATGAAAAAATATTTAACTTCCATAGGATTTTCCACTATTTCGATTTATACGTTTTTTGCACCTCTCAAACCTTTCCTTTTCCAACCGGCGCAGTTATATTTGAAATATAGCGGAGGGTAATATGAGTGAAGTCATCCTTAACAGTACGAACTTCAGACAGGAAGTTCTCGAGAGTGACATCCCCGTCCTGGTTGATTTCTGGGCACCTTGGTGCGGTCCTTGCAAGATGCTCGCACCGATTGTCGCACAGCTTGCCACAAAATACGACGGCAAGGTGAAAATCGGCAAAGTCGATGTCGATGAGAATCCGGAAGTCGCCGAAGCGTTCAACATCAGCAGCATCCCGACCCTAATCTTTTTCAAGGACGGAAATGTGGTGAACCAGCGTGTCGGCGGAGCGAACATGGCAGTTCTTGAGGCATTCATAGAGGACAGTCTCTGATGTTCTGAACGGACAAAAAGCCATTCTTTTATTTTTTTGAAAAAAAAGTGTCGGAAACCTTAATGTTTTCGACACTTTTTCTGTATAGGGCGGTGTAAAGGGAAAAGGCCAAACGGATCAGATGCCTTCGTGAGGGTATCCCGTACCGTCTCCCTGCGAGGAGTTTCATATGAATCATCTCAACACAGTCCTGATTGAAGGTCAGCTGACCAGGAATCCGGAGATCGGCAACGCCCCGGCACAGATACAGATGTGCAGGCTCTCGGTCGCAAACAACCGCTACCGTCTCAAGAATGGAGAATGGGAGCAGGACACCTCCTACTTCACCGTCTACGTCTACGGCAACGTGGCGGAGGCATGTCTCGCACGCCTGAAAAAAGGCCGCGGAGTCAGAATCGTGGGAAGGCTCAAACAGCTTTACAGAAGCGAGGGAGGATACAGGACCGAAAAGATACTTATACTTGCCGAGCACATCGAGTTCCAGCCGGAGAAGAAGAGCGAGGTCCTGAAGGAACCCGGACGTGAACCGGGCGAAATCATCACAAAAGCCGACCATACGGCGTTTGAAGACTCCCCTGCCGATGCCGCGATGCCGGCGGCGGCTGCCGCTGTTCCTGAAATCCAGGAGCCCAAGGACAATCCTCCGGATGTTCCCGAATGCACCATCGATTCCGGTGAAG
>JBGVBT010000046.1:0-6479 GCA_045225895.1 Sphaerochaetaceae bacterium | reverse complement strand
CAAATCCACTCCCCCAGCAAGGCCTCCAGGCCCCGTGTATTCTATTATATTATAGCAAAGGGACCGCCCTTTGTTTCAACCGCTTTGAGGAACCGCACATTTCATGCTATAACCCAGATATGAGCAAAGAAATAGGAAGTGAGCAGTTTCTTGAATACCTAAACCTGATTGGAGAGGGACTCGATGGCCTGAAAAGGTGGGAAGAGCGGCAAATAACCATCATAGGCAGCAAATCCGGACTATCATGTGTCGTTCTCAATGCAAATCCGTTCACCATAGGGCAAAGATATCTTGTGGACCTGGCCGCAAAAAGAAGCACACATGTCATCGTATTCGTCATCCAGGGAAGGCCGGAATCCGGGGGAAAAGGAAATCATGAGAACACAGGAATCGAATTCTCTTTCACAAACAGGTTTGAGATGGCCAGAACAGCTCTTTCTGACCTGAAGACTGTCACTGTCCTTCCTTCGGGACCCTATCTGATAAGCAGAAGCGACTTCCCCAGAGGTTTCCTTTCCGAGGACTACGGGGCGGCACCTGCCCATGCCATTCTGGATTCCATGGTTTTCTGCCACATCTGCAACAGCCTCGGAATCCGGTCAGCATTTGCAGGAGACGAGCCCAGGGACGAGCTTTCAGAAATACATCTCAACGCCTTGCGGATACAGTGCAGGGAAAACTCAATCGCACTCAAAGTAGCGGAGAGGAAAAGAATCGGGGAAAGATACATATCGTCGGCCCTTGCCAGACAGGCCATAGCCGACAACAAAAAGGACGAGCTGAAAGAGCTCGTCCCTGAAAGCATCCTGGAATATCTGCTTACCTTGTCATCCCGGACAGCACCCTGCTCCTGACAATCTCCCTCACATAGATGGCGTAGGAGATAACCGAGGAAATCGCTGCCAGAGCGAAAATCACAGGAAGGGCGACCCGGAAAATCTCCATGATTTTGCCTTCGACGGCAAATGCACATAGGATCCTGTACGTGAAACCGCAGATGCATGAGAACGCGTAAAGGCAGGTCTTGGCCTTGCCGAAGATGTTGGCTGCCATGGCTTTGCCGGTTCCCATCATGAGCATCCTTGTGAAGCTCTGTGCGAATTCCCTCCAAAGAATGAGGACGAAAGCCCAGACGGGCATAATACCGACAGCAAGAAGGCATGTGAAGAAAGTCAGATGGCATATGACATCGGCAAACGGATCGAGAACCTTGCCCAGGTCCGTGACCAGTTTCCTGCTCCTTGCGATCTTGCCGTCAAGAAGATCCGTGAACTCCATGACCAAGTACATTATCACCAGAAGAGCACCGTATATGCAGGGACACATGGACGGGAACAGATCCTGCAGGAAGAATACCGCAAAGAAAAGCGGTGCCATAACCAGTCTGGTTACTGTCAGTTTGTTGGGAAGGTTCATATGAACGTCTCCTATCTCTATCCTAAGATATATGTCAAAAAGGGAATCCGCAAGCCTTAAAGGCGCTCGAGCAGCTCCTCGACCTTCTTTATCGTGGCCGCGGGAGTTGAGGAACCGCTGCAGATACCCACAGTGGAAAACCCGGAAATCCCCTTGAGGAAATCCTCGTTCAGGTCATCCGAATTCTCTATGCAGAAGACAGGTTTTCCGGTCTGCTTCTCGACAACCCGGGCAAGGTTCCGCGTGTTCTCGCTGTCCCTTCCCCCGATCACGATTACGGCATCGCACTCCCCCGCCATCTCTATGGCAGCCTTCTGCCTCTTGGCTGTCGCGCCGCACGGTTTGTTGGAGAAACGTATTTTCCGGAAAGCTCCTTTCAGGACCTCCCTTATCTGCTGGAATCCGGACTCCGGGAATGTTGTCTGGACAACAACGACTATCTTCTCATCAGGGCCTACGGTTCCGGAGGCAACAAGGTCAACGGCATCACGGACGCTGCACAGCAGAATCGAAGGAACAACCTTGCCATTCTCCGTCTCGACACCCTGAAGGCCGATAGTCTCAGCATGACCGTTTACACCGATAATGATGGTACGAAATCCCTTTGATGCGGCATTTCTTATCGTTTCAGCCCCTTTTGCGACTATCGGACAAGTTGAATCCACCAGACTGAATCCAGCTTCCCCATACTCTCTTCTCAACGCATCGGGAATGCCGTGGGCCCTCACCAGAGCGACTCCCGGCTCTTTCCCCTGCGGGCTTGAAGTAGTGACCATCCCAAGGTCCTCGAAGCGCTTCACCACATCCTTGTTGTGGATGATAGATCCGATGCTGTAGCACGGAAGACCATCTTTCCGGGAAAACTCTATGCTTTGCTCAGCCTTCTCTATGGTGTTCGCAACACCGAAGCAGTAGCCTATTACCTTGCTTCTGATCACTTTCATGACATCATACCTCAGACAAGGATCTTGGGACCGCCTTCGTCCTTGTTCTTCTTTCTGCGGCCCTTCTCATCCTCCGCAAGCATGCGTTTTGCCATTGCCGCATCCGAAAGGTCGTCTTCCTCCTCCTTCTTCATGATGTCGAAGGTCTCGATCTTTCCGAGAAGATAGAGAATGTTCGTTGCCACAAAGTTCGAGGAATACGTTCCGACTATGACTCCGAAAATCATGCAGATTGCAAAGCTTCTCACATCACCTGTCGAGAGGATTGCAAGCGGAATCACGGCAAGGAGCGTTGTTATGCTGCTGTATGTGGTTCTGGTCAGCGAGCTGTTCACTCCATAATCCATGACCGTTGAGATCTCCTGCCTGTAGTCTTCCCTGATCTTCTCCCTCACTCTGTCGAAGATGACAATCGTGTTGTTCAGGGAGTATCCGATGATGGTGAGGATTGCGGCAATTGTCGTGGATGATATCTCAAACCCGACAATGCTGATGAAGCCGAGCATCAGTATGACATCGTGAACCAGCGCAAGGATGGAGCTGATGGCATATGCAACCCTGAACCTGATCCAGACATACACAAGAATCAAAGCAAGCGCGATGGCAACAGCCTTGATGGACCCCGTGATCAGACTTGAAGAGAACTTCGCTCCTATGAAGCTGCTCTCCAGCTGAGTGACAGATTTGAATCCGGCTCCGAGCATGCTGTTGATGCGGTTCTCCATGTCTCGCTGGTTCTGGCCCTCCGAAAGCTTCACCCTTATCTGGTATCGGCCGTCATCCGAGGAACCTACATTCTGGACCCTTACGCCGTCAAGACGGCTGAGAGACCTTCTGACATCCTCTATACCCACGCCCGGATCATCAACCTTGATAGAGATGGAGAGTCCGCTCTCGAAATCGATTCCGAGGTTGAAGCCCCTGAAGATCACCATTGAAAGGCTGAGCAAGACCAGAGCAAGTGCAATGCCGAGATATATGGCCTTGTGTCTTACGACATTGAATGTAAGCTTCTTCATTTCCACTGCCCCCTTCTCCATGAGATGGAGATCTTCTCACCCACAACCAGATCCATCAGAAGATGGCTCAGGAACAGTGATGTGAACAGAGAACTGACAATTCCTATGGCAAGTGTGGTGGCAAAGCCCTTGACAGCACTCGATCCGAAGACTATCAGAACAACAGCAGCGATGATTGTGGTTATGTTCGAGTCCAGTATGGTCCATAGGGCCTTTGAGAAGCCGACAGAGACCGCCTTCCTGGGAAGGCTGCCCGCCTTGAGCTCGTCTTTGATCCTCTCGAAGATGATGACGTTCGCATCCACAGCCATTCCCACGGACAGGATCAGACCTGCGATTCCCGTAAGAGTGAGGGTGGATCCGAATCCGCCCAATGTTGCGATCATGATCACAAGGTTCATGACAAGTGCGATATCGGCGATTATTCCGCTTCCCGCATAGAGCACGATCATGATGATCACAACAAGTATGAATCCGAAGATGATGGCCCTGAGACCGATTCTGACGGAGTCCTCTCCGAGGGAGGCTCCGACGGTCTGCTGGCTTGAGACCGTAACGGAGACAGGCAGGGATGCCGTCTTGAGGATGATGGCAAGGTTCTCCGCCTCTTCTTCCGTGAAACCGGAGATCTGGACATTGGTCGACAAGGCGTCACGGATAGTGGCGACACTCTTCACGTGACCGTCCATCACTATTGACAGAGGCTGTCCGATGTGGGCCTTTGTAAAGTCATAGAAGATGCTTCCGCCTTCGTTGCTGATCTTGAAGGCGACAATCGGCTGGCTGCTTGTGCTGTCCTTGCTCTTCTCTGCGGAAAGGAGATATCCGCCATCCAAAGCGGCCTTCCTGTAGATGACGACAATTCCGGTCAGCTGCTCGATGCCATAAGCATCGGTGGCAAATGTTCCCGCAATCATCCTGTCGGACGGGATGAAGGAAGGCTGCGTGATCGGCAGATTGTTCTCCAGAGCATTGACCAGAGCCTTGTACTCTTCAGGATTCTGCTCGTAGTAGGCAACGGCCCTCTGCGTGCTCAGGGTATCGGCAAGATGGAAAGCCAGTGCTCCCTTGCCCTTGAGGAAGGCATCCACCCTTTCCGGGTCAGGAGTGCCTGCGAGCTCGATGAGGATCTGGTCTGTTCCCTGCTTGCGAATCTCAGGCTCAGCCATCCCGAACTGGTCGATTCTGTTCTTCAGGATCTCGATATCCTCGTCGATGGCGGCGGAAAGCTCGGCCTCCGAAGGATCATGCCCGAGCCTTTCGGCCAGGGACGAGGCTTCCACATCGAGCAGGATGCTCATACCGCCCTTGAGATCCAGTCCGAGTTGGAGGGCTTTGGATGATAGATCTTTCAGACCCTGGACATATTCCCTGTAATGCCCCTCGACGGCAGACAGAAAGGCCTGTCCGTCATCAGAAGTGGTGGAAAATGCCTGAAGGACATCGGAGCATGTTCTGATATCAGTCTTAGAGGTTCCCTTTCCCCTGTTCTGGGCCTTTGCAAGGTCGATTACAAAAGAATACTCCTTCGGAACCGCAGAGGAACCGTTCTCCTCCATGTAGTGGAGTGCGGTCCTGGCCTGTCCTTGGGAGTATTCCTTGACCTGGAGGCTGCTGCCCGTTGTAAGGGCCTTGTCCTCCGGCGATACAAAGGCGTACCACCTGATAGTGGGAAAAAGAAACCAAACACAGATTGCGATGGCGACCACCGCAATCAGAATGCGTTCAGTCTTTCTCATGTTTCAGTCTCAGTTCTCTGCCTTTTCTGCAGCTTCCTCAACCTTGGGCTCCTCTGCCTTGGGCTCTTCAGCCTTGGGAGCTTCGACAGCCGGCTTTTCGACCTTCTCGATCTTCTCCTTGTCTGCGCTCTTCTTGGCAGGCTTCTCGACGACAGTCTCTTCCTTCTTGTTCAGAACAGCGGAGATGGCGTTCTTGTTGAACTCGATTCTGGTGTTATCATCGACCTTGAGAATTACGGTGCTGTCCTTGACAACTGCAACTGTTCCTCTGATACCGCCGATTGTGACAACCTTGTCGCCCTTCTTGATGGCTGCGATCATGTCCTTGGCTTCCTTGTCTCTCTTCTTCTGCGGTCTGATGATAAGGAAGTAGAAGATCAGGATGATGACACCGAAGGTGATAAGGGTGGTGACCATTGAACCGCCGGCAGCAGCTCCGTCACTGGCTGTCTGTGCGCCCATTCCCATTGCAAGAATCAATGAATACATATGTTTTCCTCACTTTATTCGTGTTATGCAAAATGCTTCTATAAAAATACACATATATCAATATATTGTCAAACAAAAGGCCCACAGTTGCCTGTGAGCCTCTGATTGATTCAACAAATGATTGTTCGCTGCCGAGCCGGGCTGACCTGAGGCGACATACCTATCTGGTAGGCGCCGAAGGGAAGCACGGAAACGGCGGATGAAAAATCATTTGTTTACATCATGCCCATGCCGGGGTTTCCTGCAGGTGCCGGTGGCTCCGGAGCAGGAATGTCGGTGATTGCACACTCGCTTGTGAGAATCAGAGCGGCAATGCTTGCGGCATTCTGAAGTGCGCTTCTTGTGACCTTGACCGGATCGATGATTCCGGCTTCGACCATGTTGACCCACTTGTCGTTGTTTGCATCGTAACCCACGCCCTTGGCGCTGTTCTTGCACTTGTCGGCGATGATTGCTCCATCCTCTCCGGCGTTCTCGGCAATCTGGCGCATCGGCTCCTCAAGGGCTCTGCGGACGATCTTGTACCCGATCTGCTCCTCGTCTGTGAGACCGGAAAGATCGTTGCCTTCCATCTTCTTGGCAGCCTGTGCAAGTGCAACTCCACCACCGGGGATGACACCTTCTTCGATAGCTGCACGCGTTGCGTTGACGGCATCCTCGACTCTGTGCTTGCGCTCCTTGAGCTCGACCTCTGTCGGGGCACCGACGTTGATGACTGCAACTCCGCCTGCCAGCTTGGCAAGTCTCTCCTGGAGCTTCTCGCGGTCATAGTCGCTTGTGGTATCGGCGATCTGCTTCTTGATCTGGCCGATTCTGTCCTTGATGTCAGCCGGCTTTCCGAGACCGTTGATGATTGTCGTGTTCTCTTTCTC
>JBGVBT010000045.1:0-3940 GCA_045225895.1 Sphaerochaetaceae bacterium | reverse complement strand
TTACGGGGCAGATGTGATCGAGCTACCTGCTGTGAAGAACCCAAAGGAAGACAGGATCATCTTCAGGACAATCGCGCAGTCAGTGGGGACAAGTGTGATATCCATTCCTGTCTCAGATGACCTCAATCTGGCGGCCGATTGTCTCAAGGGTGCAGGCCATCCGCGCCTGATTGTCAGCCTTCCGGTTTCAACGGTGCAGATGGAGTACCAGTACCGCCTCAAGGCTCCCAAGATGATCGAGAAGATCCAGGGCATGGTAACTGAGGCCCGCTCGCTTTGCGAGGACGTCGAGTTCGAGGCGCTGGATGCAACCAGGTGCGAGCTTGCGTTCCTCATCCAGGCATGCTCGGCGGCCCAGGACAGCGGAGCCACAGTCATCAGCATCTGCGATGATGCAGGCATCATGCTTCCGGACCAGTTTGCGAATCTGGTTGCGGCGGTCAAGAGCAAAATCAATGTTCCGCTCTGCGTGAAGGTCTCCGACAAGATCGGCCTTGGCGTTGCGGACTCGTTCTCGGCCCTTATTGCCGGAGCCAATGGGGTGAAGGCCTCTGTGATAGGAGAGGACGCGCTGAAGATCGATTCCTTCTCCAAGGCATTCGAGGTCAAGGCCCACGAGTGCGGTCTTGCATCGAATCTCAGGCTCACCGAGATCCATTCGGATATTGAAACTCTTCTCAGGAAGATGCAGAGCAAGGAGTCCAAGGACGAGGGCATCCGCATAGAGGGCTCGGCTGTTTTCCTTGATTCGGAAAGCACCATCCAGCAGGTGGGCAAGGCTGTGAAGGCCCTGGGCTATGACCTTTCGGACGAGGACCTCGGCAAGGTGTACGAAGCTCTGATGAGACTCTGTGAGAGAAAATCGTCCATCGGAAACAAGGAGCTGGATGCAATCATCGCATCATCGGCCATGCAGGTTCCTGCGACATACAAGCTCAAGAGCTACATAGGCACAATGTCCAACAAGGTCAACAGCGTCACGAACGTCGTGCTTGAGCGAGAAGGTGAGCTGATCAACGGAACGGGTGTTGGAGGCGGACCCATTGACTCCGCTTTCATGGCAATAGAGCAGTGCATAGGCCATCATTATGAACTGGACGACTTCCAGATCCAGGCTGTCACGGAGGGAAAGGAATCTCTCGGATCGGCTCTGGTGAGACTGAGGAGCAACGGAAAGCTCTATTCTGGAAACGGCCTTTCATCCGACATCTGCGGTGCATCGATCCGCGCATATATCAACGCACTGAACAAGATCGCCTATGAGGAGTCCCAGAGATGAAGCTGTCTTTTTCAACAATGAATGTTGAGCGTCCAAGTTTCTCGGCTCTGTGCCGTCTGGCAGGCGACTACAACATGGACGGCTTTGAGATCTGGGATGCGGTGTCCGAGAGAAAAAGCCACGCTGACAGCGTCCTGAGGGCCGAAAGGATTTCCGAAGGCCGCAGCATACAGAGGAACAACGGAGTCGAGGTCTGCGCCCTTGCTTACCCGGTTCCGGTCGACAGCGAAGAGGTATCAGCAGTCTCTCTTGTCCAGTATGTGGACATGGCGGCTTTGTCCGGAATCGAATCGGTCATCGTCCATCTTGAGAATCTGCCGGATCCCCATAGCCTGCTTGCCAAGTTCGACTCTGCCATCAGAGCCGCGGAAAGGCAGAACGTGCAGATACTGTTCGAGACAAGCGGACCGCTTTCGAAGACCCAGAATCTGCTGGACATCATAAATGTTTTCGCATCTGCGGCAATCGGGGCATCGTGGAACATCCGCCAGTCTTTCTTCGACGGTGGCGAGAGCGCCGAGATGACCATCAAGACATTGGGTGCGTACATCAGATACGTAAGGATAGGTGACAGACTCGATGGCTCTGACGTTCTGATCGGAGAAGGCACTCTGCCTGTGGACGACTTCCTCAGGGCTCTGAGATCGCTCAACTACGAGGGATACTTCACCGTAGACTGGAACGACGAGATCAACGATGCGGACATAGTTCTGACCCACTTCGTGAACTTCATCTCAAGGGTCTCCGGTGAGAGCGCCAAGGTGAGCGTGCTTCAGGAGAACCGCTCCCATACGGGTACTTTCCCATGGAAGAAGTACGAGGTTCTGGACACCACGTTCGGAGAGGTTCTGGACACGATGGCAGAAACCTATCCTGACCAATATGCATTCAAGTACACTACACTCGACTATACAAGGACATACAGGGAATTCAGACGTGATGTGGACCGTGTTGCAGCGGCTTTCATCGCCCTTGGTGTGAAACCGGGCTATCATGTCGCCGTCTGGGCAACCAACATCCCGGCATGGTTTCTGACCTTCTGGGCCGCAACCAAGATAGGTGCCGTCCTTGTCACGGTCAACACAGCATACAAGATCCATGAGGCCGAGTACCTTCTCAGACAGTCGGACACCCACACGCTTGTGATGATCGAAAGCGTCAAGGAATCCAACTACAAGCAGATCATCCAGGAGCTGTGTCCGGAGCTTTCCAGCCACAGAAGGGGCGAGCCGCTGTTTGCGAAGAAGCTTCCGTTCCTCAGAAACGTCATTACCGTGGGTTTTGACATGGACGGAGCCCTGAACTGGGACCAGATGCTTGAGAAGGCAGATCTGGTTCCAATGGAGGAGGTGCGCCGCAGGGCCAGCCTCGTGAGACCCGACGATGTGTGCAACATGCAGTACACATCCGGAACCACGGGCTTCCCCAAGGGCGTCATGCTCACCCACAAGAACATCATCAACAACGGAAAGACCATCGGAGACAGGATGGATATCTCGACCGCGGACCGCATGATGATCCAGGTTCCCATGTTCCACTGCTTCGGCATGGTGCTTTCAATGACAAACCTAATGACCCACGGCGGAACCATCTGCCCCATGCCGTATTTCTCACCCAAGAGCTCGCTTGCGTGCATCAACCAAGAGAAGATCACGTGCTTCAACGGGGTTCCCACGATGTTCATCGCCATGTTCAACCACGAGGACTTTCCAAAGACTGATTTCTCATTCATGCGCACGGGAATCATGGCAGGTGCCAACTGCCCGCCGGAACTGATGAGAAGGGCGGCGGCCGAGATGAACATGAAGGAGATCCTCTCTGTCTACGGACAGACGGAAAGCTCTCCCGGCTGTACCATGGGCGAGGTCAACGAGGACCTTGACCACAGGGTGGAGACCGTCGGATCCGCATTCCCCGGCATCGAGTGCAAGATCATCGATCCGGAGACGGGAAAGGACCTCCCGGACGGTGAGAACGGCGAGTTCGTTGCCCGCGGTTTCAACATCATGAAAGGCTATTACAAGATGCCCGAGGCCACGGCCAAGACCATCGATGCGGACGGCTGGCTGCACACGGGAGACATCTGCTGCCGCACTCCGGACGGATACTACAAGGTCACGGGAAGGCTGAAGGACATGATCATCCGCGGAGGCGAGAACATCTACCCGCGTGAGATCGAGGAATTCTATCTGACTAATCCCAAGGTGCGCGATGTGCAGGTTGTGGGCGTCAAGGACAAGGTCTACGGCGAGGAGGCCTGCGCCTGGGTCATCCTGCATGAGGGACAGACTTCGGACGAGGCCGAGATGAAGGATTACGGCTACAAATCAATGGCGAGACATAAAGTTCCGCGCTATTTTGTCTTTGTGGACAATTTCCCGATGAACGCCGCCGGCAAGATTCTGAAATACAAGATGAAAGAGGAGTCGGAGAAGTCCCTGGGCCTTGTCTGATGCCTGTTTCACGCCTTGACACAATTTGTCTTAAGTGATAAAACCATGAGCAATTGCGATGACGAAGACGGAGCAGGAAGATAGCATCAGCGAGCTGGGTACGGTGTGAGCCAGTTGCGAAGGGCCTGTGAACCTATCACTTCCGAGCAGGGGGAAGGAAAGCCGAAAGGTGAGTAATGGCCCTCCGAACTTGCCGCGTCAGGGCATA
>JBGVBT010000044.1:0-10391 GCA_045225895.1 Sphaerochaetaceae bacterium | reverse complement strand
AGGAGACACGGTGAGGGTTGTCAGTCCAAGGGCATCCTTGAGGCTGTTGTTGTATTTGTTTGCATAGATGATCGGACGGGCCACCTGATAGACTCGAAGGCCCAGGGCGGCGAACAGCGCTACCTTTGCAAGGGTCATGTCATCCGCTACACCCGATTCGCCGGTAAGGGAGTTGACGAAGTTGTCCCATCCGTTCTGGAGGATGTTGTAGGCCATGACGCCGAAGCAGGCCACATCTCCGGCCAGGAAGATGTAACCGTGCAGCTTGTCTCCCTGTTCGAAAGAGCCGCTTCCGAATCCAAGGATCAGGTTGGACAGAGCAGGGAAGAAAACAGGTGTTTTTTTCCATGTGTATATGGACTCCTTCTGCTGCTGGGTCAGCTGAGGAGAAAGCTCTTTGATTTTCTCCAGATTCTCCTTGGAAAGACCCTGACTGATGTATTTGTTGACATCCTTATATGCATCGGCAAATGTGAACGGGACACATACAAGCACCAGAAGTAAGATCACGAGCAGTTTTTTCTTCATAATTTGTTCCCCCACGGCCTGTTAGCCTTTTTCATGGTAACAGAGGTTCCGGGGGAAAACAAGAAGGGTTTTGTAAAATTTTACTTCACTACAAAGCTGACGAGTTTGCCGGGAACAACGATTTCCTTGACGATTGTGGAACCTTCGAGGTACTTCCTGACGTTGTCGTTCTCTTTTGCGGCGGCAATGATCTCTTCCTTTGTTGAATCCTTGGAAAGCATCAGCTTTGCCCTGACCTTTCCGTTGATCTGACAGACGATCTGGACCTCTGCGTCAACGGTCAGCTCCTCTCTGTACTTCGGCCAGCTGACGTTGGCAACGGAAGGTTCGTGTCCGGCCTTTGCCCAGAGTTCCTCTGCAAGATGCGGAGCATACGGGGCAAGCATCAGGATCATCGGCTCCCAGGCCTCACGCGGAAGGGTGTCCAGCTTTGAGAGGTCGTTGATGTAGACCATCATCTGGCTGATCGCCGTGTTGAAGTTGAGCGTCGAGGTGTCCTCGGTGACCTTCTTGATTGTCTTGTGAAGGCTCTTGAGGATGTCTGCCGGAGCCTTGTCCTCTGTGAGCGGTTTCTCATCGGCAAGGCGCCAGAGTCTGTCGATGAATCTCCAGACGCCGGCGATACCTGTTGTGGACCAGGGTTTGGAGACCTGAAGCGGTCCCATGAACATCTCGTACATCCTCATCGTGTCCGCACCGTACTGGGCAATGACCTCGTCGGGATTGATGACGTTCTTCAGACTCTTGGACATCTTTGCGATGACCCTTTCCAGGACCTCTCCGCTTTCTTTGTCGACAAAGACACCGGGTTCCTTTTCGATGACCTGATCTGCAGGAACAAGGGACTTATTCGGCTTCTGATATGCGAAAGAGGTTATCATTCCCTGGTTGACCAGTCTTGCGAACGGCTCGGGAGTTGAGACCAGACCGAGGTCGAAGAGGACCTTGTGCCAGAACCTTGCATAAAGCAGGTGCAGGACGGCATGCTCCGTTCCTCCGATGTAGAGGTCGACAGGCATCCAGTACTTTTCCTTGACGGGATCCACGAAGGCCTTTGAGTTCTTCGGGTCGATATACCTGAGATAGTACCAGCAGGAGCCTCCCCACTGCGGCATTGTGTTGGTCTCGCGCTTTGCAGGAGCTCCGCACTTGGGGCATTTGCAGTTCACCCAGCTGTCGATGTTGGCCAGCGGGCTCTCTCCTGTTCCGGACGGCTGATAACTCTTCACCTCGGGGAGGGTGAGCGGCAGCTCCTCTTCGGGAACAAGGACCGTTCCGCAGTGCGGGCAGTGGATGAGGGGAATCGGCTCGCCCCAGTATCTCTGGCGGCTGAAGATCCAGTCACGGAGTTTGAAGTTGATCATCTTGTGACCGATCTTGCGCTCCTCCAGGAACTCGATCATCTTCTCAATTGCATCGGCTTTGTTCAGTCCGTCCAGGAAGCCGCTGTTGACGTGGGTTCCGTCTTCAGTCCAGGCCTGCTGCTGGACATCCACCTCTGACTTGAGGACCTCGATGATCGGGAGATTGAATTTCTTGGCGAACTCCCAGTCCCTTGTATCGTGTGCAGGGACAGCCATGATGGCTCCTGTTCCGTAGGAGATCAGAACGTAGTCGGCAATCCAGATCGGAATCTCCTTGCCGTTGACGGGGTTGATCGCATAGCTTCCGGAGAAGACGCCGGTCTTCTCCTTCGCAAGGTCTGTTCTGTCCAGGTCGCTCTTCTTGGCGGCCTGCGAGATGTAGTCCTTGACGGCTTTCTCGTTTTCCCTTGTTGTGAGCTTTGCAACAAGAGGATGCTCCGGGGAAATGACCATGTATGTGGCTCCGAAAAGCGTGTCGCATCTGGTGGTGAACACCTCGAGCTTTCCGTCCGGGTCTTTCTCAAGACCTTTGACCTGGAAGAGGACGGATGCGCCTTCGGATTTTCCGATCCAGTTGCGCTGCATCAGCTTGACCGATTCCGGCCAGTCAACAAGGTCCAGGTCGTCCAGAAGTCTCTGGGCATAGGCTGTGATTTTCAGGACCCACTGGCGGATGTTGCGCTTCTCAACCTGAGCTCCGCAGCGGTCGCACTTTCCTTCCTTGACCTCCTCGTTTGCAAGGCCTGTCTTGCAGTGTGGACACCAGTTGATCGGAGCCTGGCTCTCGTATGCAAGGCCCTTCTCATAGAGCTTTTCGAAAATCCACTGTGTCCAGTGATAGTAGGCCGGATCGCATGTGGAGATCTCCCTGTCCCAGTCGTAGCAGAAACCCAGGCTCTTGATCTGGCGGCGGAAGGTGCTGATGTTCCTCTCCGTCGTGATTGCGGGGTGGGTGCCGGTCTGGATGGCATAGTTCTCGGCAGGAAGTCCGAAGGAATCGAATCCCATCGGATGAAGGACGTTGAAACCGTTCATCCTGAGATATCTGCAGTAGATGTCCGTTGCCGTATAACCCTCGGGATGTCCGACATGGAGTCCTGCTCCCGACGGATACGGGAACATGTCCAGTACGTACGCTCTTCTCTCTTTGGGGAAGGAGGGGTCTTCTGTCACTGCAAAGGTTTTGTTCTCTGCCCAATACTTCTGCCACTTAGGCTCTGTTTCACTGAAAGGGTAACTGCTCATGGTTGAATATATTATTTAGATTCGCTTCTTGCGTCAATTGAAGCGGCTTTTTGGAGGTTGTTGTCCGGGCCTTCAAGGTATATCCTTTCAGTATGTCGCTCAGGCAGTATGCAATCCTTGTCTTCTATGCTCTCGATGTTTTCCTCTGCCTCCATTCCGTTGCCGGGAAGGAAGCCAGGCTCTTTGCCCTGACAAAGCCGTTTCTGACTCCGCTGCTTTGTACGGCGTACTTCCTATTTCTGCCTGCACACCTCAGGGGCCTGTATTATCAGCGCTTTGTACTGTTCGCACTGTCTTTCCATTGCCTGGGTGACATCCTGCTTCTTTTCCCCAGAAACAAGAGCAGGCACATGTTCTATCTGGGTATGCTCAGCTTCTTTGTCGGACATATCTTCTACACCCTGTGGTTTGTAAAGGCCGATGTTGGGCATTCGAAAAAAGGTCTTGTTCTGACACTTTTGCTGTGTATTTTGCTTGAATATGCTATTTTCAGGCAATTGATGCTGGGACCGCGCAAATATGCTCCGATTCTGGTCCCATACTCATACGGACTGTGTGCGATGGCGGTGGCCATTGCCTCGACAGCCGGAAACGGATCCCCGATCTATGCGACCCTAATAAGCTATCTGGGAGTGGCCCTTTTCTATTTCTCCGATTTCTGCATCATGAGGCGAATGGTGAGGATGCCTCTGTTCGGACAGATGGTGGTGATGGCAACCTACATCGCGGGGCAGACACTGATTGTCCTGGGTATGTTGCTTATGCAGATCTGACGCTAAATGTGTGGTTAAACTCATCTCAATTCATACTACACATAGTTGGTTTTATTTTGTTATAATGGCAACGTTATGGCAGACAAGAAACCCATTTATGACGAAAACGCTATCAAGACAATGTCTCCGCTGGAGCACATCAGGCTCCGCCCGGGAATGTACATCGGCCGTCTGGGAAACGGCACGCATGTAGACGACGGCATCTACGTCCTGATGAAGGAAGTGATCGACAACAGCATCGACGAGTTCATCATGGGCGCCGGAAACAGGATAGTGATCAGGCTCGAGGACAAGAAGGTCAGTGTCCGTGACCACGGAAGGGGAATCCCCCTGGGAAAGGTCATAGACTGCGTCTCCGAAATCAATACAGGTGCGAAGTACAATGACGACGTCTTCCAGTTCAGCGTGGGTCTGAACGGAGTAGGAACCAAGGCTGTCAACGCCCTCAGCTCGTGGTTTCATGTCAAATCACACAGGGAAGGGAAGTTCTTCGAGGCCTATTTCAAGCAGGGCATTCTCACATCCCAGAACGAAGGTTCTACGGACGAGCCCGACGGAACCCTGACGGAGTTCATCCCCGACGAGGAGATTTTCGGCTCCTATGCGTTCAACGACGACTTCATCACCCAGAGGCTCAACAACTACTGCTATCTCAACACCGGACTTACGCTGGACTACAACAAGCACATCTTCAAGAGTCAGCACGGACTGCTGGACCTTCTGGAGAAGGAGGTCCAGGACAACGGAATCTACGACATAATCCACTACAAGGGAAAGACCCTGGAGTTCGCCTTCACCCATACCCGTGAGTTCAGCGGGGAGACCTACTTCTCCTATGTCAACGGACAGTACACAAGCGATGGAGGAACCCATCAGGCCGCATTCAAGGAAGGAATCCTTGCCGGAGTGAAGGAGTTCTTCAAGAAATCCACCTGGGCTCCGCAGGACGTACGGGAGGGCATTGTCGGCGCCATTGCGATAAAGGTTCAGACCCCTGTCTTTGAAAGCCAGACAAAGAACAAACTGGGCAATACGGAAGTCAGAATGCCCATAATCAACGAGGTCAAGGAAGCCATAATCGACCATCTTCACAAGAATCCCGAGGTGGCCCAGCTTCTGAACCAGAAGATCCTGACCAACGAGAACATCCGCAAGAAGCTTTCCGAGGTCAAGAAGATAGCCAAGGAGAACGCAAAGAAGATCTCCATCAACATCCCCAAGCTCAAGGACTGCAAGTTCCATCTCGGACAGACCGGTCCCAACGCCGACATGGGAGACAGGTCCATGATCTTCCTCACCGAGGGTGATTCCGCATCGGGAACCCTGAACACCGCACGTGATGTCATGACGCAGGCAGTCTTCAGCCTCAGGGGAAAACCTCTCAACACCAACGGGATGGCGATGACCGACATGTACAAGAACGCCGAGCTCTACAACGTGATGGCGGCGCTGGGCATCGAGAACGGAATCGAGGGCCTAAGGTATTCCAAGGTAATATTCGCAACCGATGCCGATATCGACGGCTACCACATAAGGATCCTGCTTCTCACATACTTTTTGAGCTATTTCGAGGACCTCATCCATGCCGGCCGTGTCTGGATTCTGGATACTCCGCTTTTCAGGGTCAGGAACAAGAACGTGACAACCTACTGCTACTCGGAAGAGGAGCGCGACAACATGATGAAACAGATCCGCGGTTCCGAGGTCACCAGGTTCAAGGGCCTCGGGGAGATCTCCGCCAAGGAGTTCGGGCAGTTCATCGGCGAGGACATGAAGCTGATTCCCGTGACCATCGACAGTCTTGCCGATGCACGCAGGGCGATGAACTTCTACATGGGCAACAACACGCCCGAGCGCCGCGACTTCATCATGGAAAATCTGGTGTGAGGAGGCAGACATGGCAAACGCGAAAGACCTGTTCAGACAGAACTTCATAGAATATGCCTCCTACGTAATAAAGGACAGGGCAATCCCCGATATCGAGGATGGCCTGAAACCTGTCCAGAGGCGAATACTGCACACAATGATCGAGATGGATGACGGCCGTTTCAACAAAGTTGCAAACGTTGTCGGATCCACGATGCACTACCATCCCCACGGGGACCAGTCCATCTACACCGCTCTGGTGAATCTGGCCAACTGCGACCTGTTCATCGACAAGCAGGGAAACTACGGAAACTTCATGACCGGTGACGGCCCTGCTGCAGCCAGATACATCGAGTGCCGTCTTCTTCCCTTTGCGAAGAAGGTCCTCTACAATCCCGAGATCACCGAGTATGTGGAGTCCTACGACGGCAGGAACAAGGAGCCTGTTGTTTTCCCGGCAAAGATTCCCGTAGTCCTCATCCAGGGTACCGAAGGAATCGCAGTAGGAATGTCCACGAAGATCCTTCCCCACAACGCGCTGGAGGTTATCGATGCCCAGATAGCTGCAATCAGGGGAGAGAGCTTCGAGCTTTACCCTGATTTCCCAGGCGGAGCCATCATGGATGTCTCCAACTACGAGGACGGACTGGGATCTGTTGCCGTAAGGGCCAAGCTTGACACCTCGAACGCCAAGAAGATCATCATAGAGGAACTTCCCTTCGGAGTCGACAGTGAGAAGATGATCCACTCCATCGAGGATGCGATCAAGAAAGGAAGGCTCAAAATCCAGAGTGTCAGCGATTTTACCGCCGATACTGTCAATATCGAGATATCGCTTGCCAAGGGGACCTATACAAAGGACATCGTCGATGCCCTCTATGCATACACTCTCTGCGAGCAGAAGATCTCGGTCAACTGCCTTGTCATCAGGGACAAGCTGCCGCATGTCTGCACCATAAGCGACGTCATCAGATACCATGCGGACCACATCATAGAGGTTTCCAAAAAGGAGCTTGAGGTCCAGCGCGGCCATCTGTTCGACAGACTCCACATCAGGACTCTGGAGAGGATCTTCATCGAGGAGCGCATCTACAAGAGGATTGAGCAGAAGAGGACCCAGGAGGCGGTGATCACGGCAGTGAGAACCGGATTCGAGCCCTATTCCGATCAGCTTGTCAGGGAAATCACGGACGATGACATCGACCACCTCCTTAAGATTCCAATCAGGAGAATCTCCCTCTTCGACATCGAGAAGAACAAGGAGGAGATCGACCAGATCAATGCCGACCTGAAACAGGTGGACTACGACCTCACTCACCTTGACGAGTATTCGATCAGGACCCTGAAGGACATCAGATCCGACCTGGAGAATGCAGAACACAGAAGGAAGACAAGGATCGCCGACTTCAACATGGTCGATGTCAGGGACGTTGCCAAGAGGGATCTGGACCTCAGATATGACGGCATGACCGGCTATCTGGGTACCAATGTGAAGACCGGAAATCCTCTCCTGAAGGTCTCGGAGTATGACAAGATCCTGGTCATCCAGAAGGACGGAACCTACTACTGCACCAACGTGTCGGACAGGATGTTCGTAGGAAAGGACATCGCCTACTGCGGACTTGCGGACAAGGACGTCCTTGAGGACATGGTATTCACAGTGATCTATCTGGACAAGAAGACGCGCATCACCTACATAAAGCGATGCAAGCTCAGCGGCTTCATCATGAACAAGCCTTATGCGCTGCTTCCGGAGCCGGAGAACAACTCGATGAAGAAGCTTTCCGTCCTTCCGAATGCGGAGGTTACCGTCTCCTACAAGAATCCGGGAAGGACAAAGGAATCCACGTTCCTGTTCTCCGACTTCCTTGTCAAAGGCGCCAAGGCCGGCGGCGTGACGGTCTCAAAGAAGGAGATTGCCTCGATCAGAATCAAGCCATGCAAGCTTGCGGAGGATCAGAAGCGGCCCGTTTCGGAGAGCCTGGGAGAATCCGGGTCAGAGGAAGAGGATGTGGATCCGGAAGAGACCACCGAGATGACAGAAGCCATCGCAGATGCAAAGGCAGAGGCAAAGGCCCAGAAGAAGCCGTCGGGTGACGACATGCCGGGGTTGTTCGATGATATCGGAAACTGATTTCGGAAACAGGGTCCTTTATGAGGACAACCACATAATCATTGTCAACAAGCTCCCCGGAGAGATTGTCCAAGCGGACAGGACCGGGGACAGCACGCTGATGGATACAGTGAAAGCCTACCTCAAGGAGAAGTACAGCAAACCCGGAAATGTCTATCTGGGCCTTCCTCACAGGCTGGACCGCCCGACAAGCGGAATAGTAGTGCTTGCCAAGACGGAGAAGGCTTTGGGAAGGCTGAACGACATGTTCAGAAACGGCAAGGTGGACAAGATCTACTGGGCCATTGTGGACAGACCTCTTCCTGAAAGGTCCGGGCAGCTTGTTCATTATCTGTACAGGGACGGCAACAGGAACAAGAGCTTTGCCTATGAATGCGAGCCGGGCGGGGGATGTCCCCGGGTCCGCGGCCTCAAAGCCTCCGACCTTCAGCTGGCGCGTCTTGAATACGAGCAACTTGCCGCCTCCGACAGGTATTTCCTCCTTAAAATCAGGCTTCTGACAGGGCGCCACCATCAGATCCGTGCCCAGCTGGCAGCATGCAATGTCCATATTAAAGGAGACCTGAAATACGGCTTCCCAAGGTCCAATCCGGACGGCGGAATCTGCCTTCATTCCAGGGAGGTTTCCTTCATCCATCCCGTAAGCGGAAAGCTGATCGAGGTCACAGCTCCGACCCCTCAGGACAGAATCTGGTCAGTTTTTACGCTGTAATTTGCAATTTCTGATTAATTATCCTCCTCTCTTTTATGTTTTTGGCAATTTTGTGCTCATGTTTTTGACGAAATCTCAAAGTTGACTTATGCCAAAACTGGGTTATACTGAAAAAGCAATTGGAGGCAAAAATGTATAAACTAGATGAGTTTATGGCAGAACTTGAGAAAAAGAACCCAGCACAGCCGGAGTTCATCCAGGCTGCAAGGGAAGTCATCGCTTCAGTCATCGATGTGGTAAATGCAAACCCACTATATTTGAAGAACAAAATCCTCGACAGAATCGTCGAGCCTGAGAGAATCATCCAGTTCAGAGTCGAATGGGAAGACGACAACCATGAGATTCAGGTCAACAGAGGATGGAGAGTCCAGTACAACAGTGCGATCGGTCCTTACAAGGGCGGACTCAGATTCCATGCCAACGTTACCCTGGGAACACTGAAGTTCCTCGGATTCGAGCAGATCTTCAAGAACTCCCTCACAACTCTCCCGATGGGCGGAGGAAAGGGTGGTTCGGACTTCTCCCCGAAGGGCAAGTCCGATGCAGAGATTATGAGATTCTGCCGTGCATTCATGACAGAGCTCGAGAAATACATCGGTCCTGACACCGATGTCCCGGCCGGAGACCTCGGAGTTGGCGGAAGAGAGATTGGTTATCTGTACGGAACATACAGAAAAATCCGCAACGAGAACACCGGCGTCCTCACCGGTAAAGGTTGGGGATGGGGCGGAAGCCGCGTAAGACCTGAGGCAACAGGTTACGGAACGATGTACTTCGCAAACGAGATGCTCAAGGAGAACAACGACAGCTTCAAGGGCAAGAGAGTTGCAATCTCCGGTTTCGGCAACGTTGCATGGGGTGCAGTCACAAAGGCCGCACAGCTCGGAGCCAAGGTTGTCACCCTTTCCGGTCCTGACGGATACATCCTGGACGAGGAAGGAATCAACACACCTGAGAAGATCAACTACATGCTCGAGCTCAGAGCATCCAACATGGACGTCATTGAGCCATATGCAAAGAAGTTCGGTGCCAAGTTCATCAAGGGCAAGAAGCCTTGGGAAGTTCCTGTAGACATGGCTTTCCCGTGCGCTCTCCAGAACGAGCTCAACGGTGAGGATGCGAAGACTCTCATAGCCAACGGCGTGAAGTATGTCGTCGAGACATCCAACATGGGTTGCACACCTGAGGCAATCGAGGCCTTCCAGGCCGCCCGCATCCCGTTCGCACCCGGTAAGGCTGCAAACGCAGGTGGTGTTGCTGTCTCCGGTCTCGAGATGAGCCAGAACGCAGAGCACTACTTCTGGTCAGCAGAAGAGGTGGACCAGAAGCTCCATGTCATCATGAAGGACATCCACGACAACTGTGTCAAGGAAGGCAAGTGCCCGGACGGATATATTGACTACGTCAAGGGTGCAAACATCGCCGGCTTCAAGAAGGTTGCCGACGCCATGTGCCAGCAGGGCTTCTGATAGAACCCGAACCTGATTACAAACCCTGGAACCGGAACTGTAAATTCTGGCCCCAGGGTTTTTTCTGCATTCACATCCCGTTGCCACCAAAATAACTGTTTCCCTTGTTTCCGGATGCAGGATCTTGCCTTTGATTCTTGGTCTTTGCATCCATTTTCGTTGTTCTTGGCAAAACAGGTGGCATAATACTGCCAGCCTTTGCCACCGGAAACAGGGGTTTCTCCTGTTTGGGATGCAATGAATTGTTTTTTCTTGCCTCCTTTTTCCATCAGATCCTTCAATCCGGATGCAAACACTCAT
>JBGVBT010000043.1:0-2831 GCA_045225895.1 Sphaerochaetaceae bacterium | reverse complement strand
CAGAATCTCCATTACCTTCTCTATGAAAATCTCCATGCTCTCTCTGGAACCGATCGAGACACGGCACCAGTTGGAGATCCGCTCCTTCGTGAAGTGCCTTACGAGCACTCCCTTCTCCTTCAGCCTTCTGTAAAGCTCACCGCCCTCGATCGAGTCTGACGAGACGAATATGAAGTTGGCACACGAGGGAAGGACCGTGAATCCGAGCCTCTTCAGTGCATCAACCGTATAGTTCCTGTTCTCGATTATCTTCAGGCAGTTGGTCCTTGTATACTCCTCGTCTTCCAGAATCCCTATTCCCATGGCGCTCGTCATCGAGTTCACGTTGTACGGATTGGTCGAGTACTTGATGGTGTTCAGGTCCGCGATGATCGCCGGATCCCCTATTCCGTATCCCAGCCTTCCGCCGGCAAAGCTCCTTGATTTTGAGAATGTCTGACAGACAAGCAGGTTCCTGTACTTCCTGGTCAGCGCCACGCAGCTCTGGGCTCCGAAATCCACATATGCCTCGTCCACCACGACAATACGGTTGGAATCGGATTTCACAAGACGCTCGATCTCGGAGACCGTAAGAGCCACGCCCGTGGGGGCGTTTGGGTTGGCGATGAACACTGTTCCCTTTTTCCCGATGTAGTCGTCCACGCAGAGGCTGAAATCCTCCCTGAGTGGAATAGTCTCGTACGGGCTGTCGTTCAGCTGTGCGAAGACAGGATAGAAGCCGTATGTGATGTCGGCAAACAGTGCCGGGTTGTTCCTGTCTGTGAACGCCATGAAGGCGAAGTTCAGGATCTCGTCCGAACCGTTGGTGACAAGGACCATGTCAGGGTCCACACCGTAGGTCTTTGCAACCGCCTCTGTCAGAAGCTGTGACTGGGGGTCGCTGTAAAGGTTCAGACTCCTTGTGTTCGCCGCGGCATACTCAAGGGCCTTTGGCGATGGCGGGAACGGACTTTCGTTGGTGTTGAGTTTCACATAGCGGCTCATGTCCGAGGGCTGCTCTCCGGGGACATATGCCTCTAGAGCTGCGTATTTGGAAGAGAAAAACCTGCTCACTTTGCTTCCTCCTTCTCATATGTCTTTCTTGCCAAAGCGCTTCTTGCGTGGGCTTCAAGGCCCTCGCGTCTGGCGAACAAAGCAATGTCGTCTGCAACATTCTCAAGCGCTTTCTTCGTGTAGTAGGTGAACTGGTACTTCTTGATGAAGTCGTCCACCGAAAGCGGAGACGAGAACCTTGCCGTGCCGCTTGTAGGCAGGGTGTGGTTCGGACCGGCAAGATAGTCTCCCAATGCCTCGGGGCAGTTTCTGCCAAGGAAAACCGAGCCCGCATTGCGGATCTTGTCCAGATAATCGAACGGGCTGTCCACGCAGACCTCAAGGTGCTCGGGAGCAATCCTGTCGCTGATTTCGATAGCCTGATCTATGGATGAGGCTATGATTATCTTGCCATTGCTTTCAATTGAGGCCCTCGCAATGCCTTCCCTCGGAAGTGAGTTCAGCTGAATCTCAAGCTCGTCTGCAACCTCATCTGCAAGGGTTCTGCTGTCTGTGATAAGAACAGCTGAGGCGTTTCTGTCGTGCTCCGCCTGGCTGAGCATGTCGGCTGCCAGAACCTTGGGATTGGACTTGCCGTCGGCAATTATCAGGATCTCGCTGGGACCGGCAATCATGTCTATTCCCACTATTCCGGAGACCTCTTTCTTGGCCTCGGCCACAAAGATGTTTCCAGGGCCCACAATCTTGTCGGCCTTGGGAATGTTCTCCGTTCCGTATGCAAGGGCTGCAATTGCCTGGGCACCACCGATTCTGAAGATCCTGTCCACACCTGCGACATATGCCGCGGCAAGAACCGCCTGGCTGATCTTTCCGTCGCTTCCCGGAGGTGTGACCATCACAACCTGATCGACTCCCGCTATCTTCGCGGGGATTGTGTCCATCAGAACAGTTGAGGGATAGGCGGCCGTTCCGCCCGGGACATAGATTCCTGCAACGCTGACAGGGACTATCTTCTGACCAAGGACCACGCCGTCTTTCTCTGACACGACAAAGCTCTCGCGCTTCTGTCTGCTGTGGTAGTCTTTTATGTTTTCGGCAGCCTTCTTGAGAACAGCCATGAAGGCCTCATCCATCGCCTCCGCGGCGCTTCTGATCTCTGAATTCGGAACCTCGATCGCATCGATTGCGGCGCCGTCGAACTTCAGGGTGTAGTCCCTCAGCGCCTGGTCGCCGCGCTCTCTCACATCCGCAAGGATTGCGGAAACCACATCGGAAACATCCCTAGATGATGTCGAACGTTCGAAAATGCGATTCTCCGGGACCTTCCCGTATTCCATTACCTTTATCATTTCTGAGCCTCCACCTGTCGTCTCAACCCTTCTATCACTTTCAGGACATCGTCGCGCTTGAACTCGAACGATGCCTTGTTCGCAATCAGTCTTGCGGAGATCGGCATGATTGTCTCGGTGACTTCAAGTCCGTTCTCCTTCAAAGTCTTTCCCGTCTCCACGATATCCACAATCACATCGGACATGCCCAGAACCGGAGCCAGCTCGATGGAACCGTTCAGATGGATTATGTCGATCTCCCTTCCGAGAGACGCGTAGTAGCGTCTTGCTATGTTGGAGAATTTCGTCGCCACCCTGAGCGTCACGTCCGCATTGCTTCTGAAGCCCTTCTTTGCGGCCACGCACATGCGGCAGTTGCCGGTCTTCAGGTCCAGGACCTCGTACACATCGGGCATGTACTCGTCGATTATGTCCTTTCCGGCCACGCCGATGTCCGCAGCTCCGCGCTCCACATAGACGGAGACATCGCTCGGCTTCACCCAGAAATAC
>JBGVBT010000042.1:0-2799 GCA_045225895.1 Sphaerochaetaceae bacterium | reverse complement strand
TATGCCCTTGCCGGATACCTGCTTGCCGCCAAGTCCGGAGGAGCTTCCGCTTCCATGGGACAGGGCTACGAGCTTGAGGCCATCGCCGGATGTACAATCGGAGGTGTCTCGACAACCGGAGGTATCGGAAGAGTTTCCGGAGTTCTGGTCGGAGTCCTTGTCTTCGAGCTTCTTAAGATCGTCCTCCAGTTCCTCGGAGTCAACCCGTACTACAACTACGTTGTCCAGGGCCTTGTCATTGTTGTCGCAGTTGCACTGGATATCAGAAAGTACATCGCAAAGAAGTAATCACAGAAGTATTTCTGTTGCTCCGGCTCCCTTGGGAGCCGTTTTTTGTTGTCTGAATGATGTCCGCACCCCACGAAAGGCGTGAACTAAAAAGATTTCTCTTGCTATTACAGTGATATAATGTATTGTTATAATACTGAAACATATTTTTGGATCCGACCGGAGTACTTTGCCGATGTACAGTTTTCCACCGAATATAAAGGCTGCAATGGAACAATCCGTTGTGCCAATAGCGGTTTACCAATTCATAAACAAGAGAGTCCGTACCGTTCTTCTCACGGCTGGTTTCATCGAGATGCTGGGCCTGAAGTCGTTTGAGGAAGGCTACGAGCTCATGGACACAAATATGTATCGTGATGCCCATCCGGACGACATTCCCAGGATAGCCAGCGAAGCAATAAGGTTCGCCACCAATGAGATTCCGGTCTACAAGGTCATCTACAGGAGCAAGGTCAACGGAAAATACCACATAATCCATGCGGAAGGCAGGCATGTCACCACTGAGGACGGAGAGAGACTGGCCTATGTCTGGTACTTCGACGAAGGACTGTTTTCAGAGGCCGGCGGGACCACCGGAGGAATAGAGCTCGGATATGAAGACCAGCTGAAAGAGCAGTCAAACCGACACTACTACGATTACATCACGGGGTTGCCCCTTCTGAAATACTTCCATAGCCTTGCAGAGTCCGGCGGACGCATCGCATACGAACAGGGCAGAAGACCGGTCATGCTCTACGTGGACCTGTGTGGAATAAGCGATTTCAACCGCAAGTTCGGATTCGAGGAAGGGGACAGCCTGATCAAATCTCTTGCAGAAGTTCTTGTTCTTCTGTTCAGCAACGAGAACTGCTGCAGACTTAGTCAGGATCATTTTGCTGTCTTCACGGATGATTTGAATCTGGACAAACGTCTTGCCGATCTCTTTGAGAAGAGCAAGTCGATAAACAACGGCAAAACTGTTCCCATCCGCGTCGGAGTCTATGTCTACCGCGGAGGAGAGAACAATCCCCGGATCGCCAGCGACCGTGCAAAGCTGGCATGTGATGCCGCAAGGGACATTCCGGATCCATCGGTCAAATTCTATGACGAATCGATGCACCTGTTCTCGGAGAAGCGTCGGTACATAATGGATACCTTTGACAAGGCCCTGTCAGAGAACTGGATCAAGGTCTACTACCAGCCGATCGTCAGGTCTGCAACCGGCAAAGTCTGTGAAGAGGAAGCTCTGTCCAGATGGATCGATCCAAAGAACGGCAGACTTCTTCCCGACGAGTTCGTTCCGGTTCTGGAAGAGGAGAAGCTAATCTACCGACTGGATCTTTATGTCCTCGAGCAGGTGCTGGAGAAGATCAGGCGACATAGAAAAGAGGGGCTTTTCACCGTACCTGTCTCGGTCAACCTCTCCAGGTCCGATTTTGATTCCTGCGACATAGTCGAGGAGATCAGAAAACGTGTGGACGACAGCGGTGTCGGCAGGGACATGATAAACATCGAGGTCACCGAAAGTGTGGTCGGAAGCGATTTCGATTTCATGAAGAGCCAGATCGAGCGTTTCAAAGCCCTTGGATTCAAGGTCTGGATGGATGATTTCGGCCGCGGCTATTCTTCTCTGGATCTCCTGCAGGAGATCGGATTCGACCTTATAAAGTTCGACATGCACTTCATGAGGATGTTCAGCAAGACGGACAAGACCAAGGTGATGATCACAGAGCTGATCAAAATGGCCATAGGCCTTGGAATAGACACCGTAGTCGAGGGTGTGGAGACAGCAGAGCAGGTGGAGTTCCTTCGGGAAGTGGGCTGCACCAAGATGCAGGGCTTCTATTTCTGCCGGCCGATTCCCTTGGATGAGATATTCGAGCGGTACAGGAAGGGTATTCAGATCGGTTTCGAGAATCCTGAAGAGACGGACTACTACTCGGCAATCGGAAAGATCAACCTCTATGATCTTTCATCCGTCAACAGCGACGATTCCTCTCTGAACCAGTATTTCAACACCCTGCCGATGACAGTCGTCGAGCTTAGCGACACCGAGCTGACCTTCGTGCGGAACAACAGTTCGTACAGGAAGCTGGTCGACGCTCTGGGTCTGAGCTGCGACAACGGTGTGAAGATCAGCTATCCCTATGAGGGATCCATATTCGGATTCGAATTTGCCAAAGCCTCAAGGCAATGTTCGGAAGACGGAGCCAGACAGCTGGTCAACGAGAAGATCATCGACGGCTCGATTGCCCACCTGTTCATCAGGAGGATTGCAAAGAATCCCACCACAGGTCTTGTGGCCTTCATCGTCGTCCTTCTGCAGTACTCGGAATTCTCAGAGGTCAGTTTCGACAGCGAGGAGATGATTCCGACCGATACGTTCGTCTACTCCCTGGCAGCCGACTATTCGTTCCTGTACTACGTCAATCTTGACAGCAACCGTTTTGTGGAATACCGCCCGGACGAAAAGAGCGGAGAGCTCAAGGTCATAAGGCATGGAAGGAACTTCTTCGATGAGGTGCGCAAGGA
>JBGVBT010000041.1:0-24951 GCA_045225895.1 Sphaerochaetaceae bacterium | reverse complement strand
CGGCTTCCACCGGTCTCTGGGTGGACATGTCGACTCCCGCTTTCCTGAGAGACTGGATGGGGAAAGTGGATCCTCCGGATTTCAGGAAGTCCAGATAGTCCTCCCGCTCCCTGTACCCTCCGTTGAGGACGCGCTCGGATAGCGCGATGGCGGCGGAGATTCCGGTTGCGTACTTGTAGACGTAGTAGGCGTTGTAGAAGTGGGGGATCCTCAGGCCTTCAAGGTCTGAATTCTCCTCGAACACCATATCCGGTCCGAAATACAGTTCAAGCAGGTCCCTGTAGGTCTTCCTGATGGTCTGGGTGGTCAGGGGCTGGCCCTGTTCCTGCTGGGTATGGCAGAGCAGCTCGAACTCGGCGAACATCGTCTGTCTGAACAGTGTGGCGATGATGTCGTCTACCTGTTTTGCGATGATGTAGGTCTTCATTTCGCTGCTGTCCGCATTGTCCGTCAGATACCTTGCCACAAGCTGCTCGTTGAACGTTGATGCCACCTCGGCCTCGAAGATTGTGTATTCGTAGCTGAGGAAGGGATTGTTGTTCTTGGAGTACAGGCTGTGCATGCTGTGGCCGCCCTCATGTGCCAGGGTGAAGACATCGCCCAGGACATCCTCCTTGTAGTTCAGAAGGATGTACGGAGCTCCGACGAAACCTCCGCTTGAGAAGGCGCCGCTGCGCTTGCCCTTGTTCTCGTAGCGGTCCACCCAGCGGTCCGATGTGATTCCCTTGTAGATTGTCCTGACGTAATCCTCTCCGAGGGGCTTAAGGGCGTTTCTGACTATCTCCGCCGCCTGGTCATAGGTCTTGTGGGTCCTGATCGAGCTGACCAGCGGTACGTAGACGTCATAGTGTCTCAGGTCCTCCACACCCAGGATCCTCTTTCTGAGTGCATAGTATCTGTGGAGGGCGGGGAGGGCCTTGTGAACGGCATCTATCAGGCCTGTGTACACACTCTTTGGAACATCGTCCTTGAAAAGGGCCGCTTCGAGGGCTGTGTCGAATCCGCGGATGCGGGCATTGAAGATATCCTGTTTGACTGATCCGGCATAGAGGGTTGCCAGGGTCTGCTCATGTGCCTTGTATTCTCCGTAGAACCGGCTGTAGGCTTTTTTCCTGACTTCCCGGTCCTGTTCCAGCATGAAGACTGACCATGTGCTCTGGGAAAGGGGTCTTCCGTCAACCTCTCCGAAATCCATGTCCACGTTGGTCAGGATCTCGAATGTCTTGCCCGGGGTCTCCTGGAGCTCCGCCTGTTTTGCAAGGATCTGCTCCTCTTCCCGGGAGAGTGTGTGTTCCTTCAGGCGGATGATCTTGTTCAGGAAGACACGGCAGTCATCGAAATCCTTGTCCTCCACCCACTTGGATATGTTCCTGATCTTCAGGACCTCGGGATCGAAGTAGCTTATGGCGGCAACCAGGTCCGTATAGGCCTGTGAGGCAAGCCCGAGCCTGCGCTGGTTCTCCGGATCGTTGGATTCGGCATAGTACTTCAGGGATGCATAGACATAGACCTGTTCTGCAAGCATGGAGGTTGAAGAGAGCCATTTGATGGCCTCAAGAAGCCTTGAAGGGCTGTTTCCAAGGGTGCCCTTGAACTTTCCGGCCTCTTCTTCCTTTTTCTTCAGAAGCTCAAGATCCGATTCCCAGGCCTCGTCGCAGGGATAGAGACTGCTCAGATCCCATTTGTCACTTTCCTTGACCTGATCTCTTGTCGGTATATCGTTACTCATTTTTAATTCCTTATTTTGCCTGAAAAGCTGATTTGTTTTTCGGGGTTTTACGGGGCCCTGAAAAAACAGATTAGCTTTGATCCGGGGCCCCGAAGAATCAGATGAGCCTGAGGATGCTTCTGGCCGCCTTTCCCCTGTGGCTGTACAGGTTCTTCTGTCCGTCAGGCAAAGTGGCCATGGAACAGCCGGCAGCGTTGCAGTAGAAGACGGGATCGTATCCGAATCCGCCGTTGCCCTGTACCTCCTCGCGGAGGATGTGTCCGTCGGCATGCTCTACGGCACAGTAGACTGTATATTTGTCCTTCATAAGCACGATGGCGCAGACAAAGAAGGCCGTCCTTTCGGAATCGGGCTTGTCCTTGAGCATCTTAAGAAGAAGCTGGTTCTTCTCATGTGCGCTGAGAAGGGGGCCTCCGTCCTCGGATCCGAAGCGGGCCGTCCTGACTCCCAGAAGACCGGGCAGGGCTGGGACAATCAGGCCTGAATCGTCGGCCATGACCGGAATGTTCATATGCTTGGCAACATCAAAGAGTGCGTTGGCTTTGATCATGGCATTGTCGAGGAAGGTCTCGCCGTTCTCCTCGCATTCGAAATCGATTCCTAGATCCTTCGGAAGAAGGATTTCGTGAGGGGAGAAAAGCTGTGAGATCTCGTGTCTTTTGTGCTCGTTGGAACTGGCAAGAAGTATTTTCATGATTTGAGGATAATCCATTTGAGCGTGCAGTTCAACATCGCAGATTATCACGCAGGTTTTTCGGTATGGCTGATTCCGAACACCTCGAAAGGCATGAATCTGGAAAGCTCCCCGTTTCCTTTCCTGATGAACCTGTTCATGTTTCTTGACGGGGATGTGGTGAGAACCTTCTCAAGCAGATGTTTAGAATGCATCACGTAAGAAGCGACTGTTGTGGAATCCATGTTCAGAATCCGGGCCACAACGGAGTAGGTCACATTCATCTTCGCCTTGTCCATTCCTTTCTGGAAACCGCTCAGCAGGGTCCTGTGATAGTCCGCCTTGCTTTTCTGAAGCTCCGGGTCCAGGGATATCATGGCATGGCCCTCGTACTCCAGGATCTTGGCCCAGTGGTAGTCCACCATGCGCGATATGTAGCTTCTGCTGTATCTGTTCTGTTCCTCTTCCTGCTGGATTCTGCAGAGCTCACGGGCTATGGTCATAGTCTGCTTCCTGTCACAGTTTATCGCCTCGCAGAATCTGTCTATCACGTTTGCGGACAGGAAGGGGACCATGGTGCAGAAGAAAGTGAAGAGTTTCTTCCTCCTTACGGGGTTCTGGGCGCATAGGTATCGGAGCATGCCTATCCGGATCCTTCTGAGCTCCTTTTTCTCGGACACCGTCTCGCTGACGCAGAGCATGTCCTCAGGTGTCTTCTGGTCTATGTACAATGATCCGGCACCCTTGAACTCCAGAAATGCCCTCCGCATGTTGGAACTCTGCATCCGCTGTTCCCGAAAGCTCATGGCACGACGTTCCATGGATTCCTTGAGATATGGCATGAAGAATCCCCGGCTTCCCTCATAGTTGTCGATGATGCCCTGGATGTCGTCGTTCACATAGATTATGAAATCTCCGATATCCTCCTCCCTGAGCATGTACTTCAGGGACTTCATGAAGTAGATCTCTACGACAATCATGTCCTTCAGCTTTGAAAAGAGCCTGACCGTTTCATCGTTGTCCTTTCCGAGGTTTGTGCACAGGGTCCTGTACGCTTCAAGTTGGATAGATATCAGTTGTTCCGGGTACATCCTGATCAAACGTTATCAGATGTTTCAGTCGCCCGAAACGGAACCACACAAAATAACAGAGGTTTTTTGTGTGGAGCAGGTGGGCAGCAAACAAAAAAGGCCGCCGCATCATGCGACAGCCTTCGTTTTGTCCGGTACAGACAGCTTTTAATTGTCCAGATCGAAATCAAAGTCCGTAAAATCCGGAAGCTCAACCGCATCTCCTCCGATGGAAGAGAACTGCTCTGCGATCTCCAGATCGGGAACACTGAGGTCAATGTTGTCCAGGCCGACCTCGTTCAGGTGCTCGAGAGATGCCTCGATGCTTTCGGCAACGATCTTCTCAGCATCCTTGTAGTTGTCGACGTAAGCCTGAAGATCTTCATTATGACTCTTTATGAGCTTTACCTCTCTTCTGAGATTGTCATTCTCGGCCCGCAGCCTGTCGATATAGGCAGAGGCTTTCTTGACTCTTTCCTCAAGCAGAAGCATGTTTTCATAGACCGTCATGGTGAACCCCCTGACCTTATGTTAAATCCTTTTTTCGCTGGACTCAAGCCTCAAGTGCTTTTTTAGCTGTTGCGACCAGGGCGCTGAATGCAGCCTTGTCCTCAATAGCCATGTTGGAGAGTGCCTTTCTGTTGAGCTCGATGTTCGAGATCTTCAGTGCATGCATGAACTGTGAATAGCTCAGACCCTCGGCCCTGACTGCGGCGGAGATTCTTGCGATCCAGAGTGTTCTGAAATCTCTCTTCTTCTCCTTTCTTCCGCGATAGGCATAGGCACCGGCCTTTGCGATTGCGTCCTTGGCGATGCGGTTATTGGTGCTTCTGCGACCGTAATAACCCTTGGCAAGCTCCATGATCTTCTTGCGTCTGTCCTTGTGTTTGGTTCCGTCAACTGCTCTTGGCATAATTCACACCCTCCCTGTCTCAAGCGTAAGGAAGCATGACTTTGACTTTCTTTGCTTCCACATCGGAGAGAATACAAGCGGCGCGGAGATTTCTCTTGCGCTTTGTTGTCTTCTTGGTGAGAATATGGCGAAGGCCCTGCTTCTTGAATCTGACCTTGCCAGTTCCGGTGACCCTGTACCGCTTTGCAGCGGACTTTCTTGTTTTCATCTTAGGCATGTTGTACCTCGTTATAAGCGCCCTGAGGAACAAGAACCCCCTCAGCAGCAGCTGTTTGAACCTCCATACGGAGATTATTTTGCCGGTTTCTTCACCGATCCCTTCGCCGGACTGAGAAGCATGGACATGTTCCTTCCTTCCATGGCGGGCTGGGAATCGACGTTGTATAGTATCTCTTTTTCAGTAAGGAGTTCAAGTATCCGTCCGAGGACTTCACGCCCGAGCTCCGTGTGGGCGAGCTCTCTGCCGCGGAAACGGATGGTGACCTTGCATTTGTCGCCGCCTGCGAGGAACTCTCCGATGGCCTTGGACTTGACCTCAAGGTCATGGGTGTCGATCTTGGGCTGCATCCTGATTTCCCTCATCTTGACGATGGTCTGGTTCTTCTTGGCTTCCTTGAGCTTCTTCTCCTGCTCGTATCTGTACTTGCCGTAGTCGATGATCTTGCAGACCGGAGGATTGGCGTTCGGGGATATCTCCACCAGGTCGAGGCCTGCGTCCTCTGCCATTGCCAATGCGTCGAAATAATTCATGACGCCTCTCTTGTCGCCGTTCTCGTCGATAAGGAAAACCTCTTTCGCGCGAATCTGTCTGTTGACCCTAAGTTCCTTTGTAGCCAAGCTCACCTCAAACACTGAAATAAAGTTTAACTGGACAAACAATTGGCCCAGCGTTGAAAAATATAGCACTAAGGGGCTCAGGCTGTCAAATATTAATAGTTCAGCCTTCGATGGAATTCCACCTGAAAAGACGCTTCATCACCCAGGAACTGAACCTTGTGTACGTCCTGCTCAGTACATCGTATTGTGCCACCATGGCGTGGCCGAGCTCGGCGAAGACGATTCCGCCGAAAACATCCAGAATCACATGCTGTCTTGTGGTGATTGTGGACACGAAAACGGCGACGGCGAGAACGAACGAGGCGAACCTCCACCAGAGAGGGAACTGCTTCTTGCCGCGCACCCCTATGAAGCAGGACCAGCTGAGCAGGCAGTGGATGGATGGGAAGAAGTTGGTCGGAGTGTCTGGGAAGTCCACGGAGTACAGGAATCTGATCCCATTCTCGAAGAACGAGTTTCCCGTCACAACCGGTCTGATGTCCGAAGTAGTTGGAACAGCAAGGAAAATCACAAGACAGAACAGTTTTGAGAGCATCAAGCCTGCAAAGAACAGCTCGCTCTGCTTCCTGTCTTCCTGAAGCGCGATGACTATGTAGCTCACACACCAGACCAGATAGCAGCCGAAATAGATTATCAGCGTCCATGGAACAAGAGGGAAGGTGTAGTCTATGGGAAGGGTTATGTCCCAGATCTTCAGGAAGTTGACCTGGATGACTCTGGAGCCCTGATAGACGATCTGGTTTGCAAATATGGCAAGAGCAAGTGAGACGAATGCATATTTCAGGTTCTTGCTGTTAAGTTCCCTCATGATGCCCGCAGTGTAGAAAAAAAGGCCGCTTTCTTCAAGCGGCCGTTGATGATTAACCACAAATAAGAATTCGCTGCAGGTTCGCTTTGAATTGAGGTGGCATACCTTTCCGGTAGACACCGAAATGAAAAACGGACCCTGCAGATGAATTATTGTTTATTATGCTTTGCCGGCTGAGCCGAGAACGTCGATGTTCTTGTGCATGTACATCTTCTTGAGAGCCTCTCTTGCCGGGGCAAGGTACTTTCTCGGATCGAATGCATCCGGATGCTCTGCAAGGTACTTGCGGATCATTGCTGTCATGGCAAGTCTTCCATCGGAGTCGATGTTGATCTTGCAGACTGCGCTCTTTGAAGCCTCTCTGAGCTGCTCCTCGGGGATTCCGACGCTGTCCTTGAGCTTTCCACCGTACTCGTTGATGATCTTGACGTATTCCTGCGGGACTGATGATGATCCGTGGAGGACAATCGGGAAGCCCGGAAGCTTCTTCTCAATCTCTTTGAGGATGTCGAAGCGGAGTGGAGGCGGAACCAGGATGCCGTCTTTGTTTCTTGTGCACTGCTCGGCAGTGAACTTGAAAGCGCCGTGGCTTGTTCCGATTGAGATTGCGAGTGAGTCAACGCCGGTCTTGGAGACGAAGTCGATGACCTCGGACGGCTGTGTGTAGTGTGAGGTCTCTGCCTGGACATCATCCTCGATGCCGGCCAGAACTCCGAGCTCGCCCTCGACTGTTACGTCGAACTGGTGGGCATAGTCCACAACCTTCTTTGTGACTGCGACGTTCTCATCGTAGGGAAGTGAGGAACCGTCGATCATGACAGAGGAGAATCCGTTGTCGATGCACTCCTTGCATGTCTCGAACGAATCGCCGTGGTCAAGATGGAGAACGATGGGGATGTCGTATCCGAGCTCGTGTGCATACTCGGTAGCTCCCTTGGCCATGTTCCTGAGAAGGTTCATGTTTGCATAGTCTCTTGCACCCTTGGAAACCTGAAGGATGACAGGTGACTTTGTCTCGACGCATGCGCTGATGATAGCCTGCATCTGCTCCATGTTGTTGAAGTTGTAAGCAGGAATTGCATATCCGCCCTTGACTGCCTTGGCGAACATGTCTCTTGTGTTAACCAAACCCAATTCTTTGTATGATGTCATTTAGCATCTCCTATGCCTTAAATGCTACCTAAATAACGCGCACGCTGTCAAGAATACAGACTTGCTTGACGGCCAAAACCATCGTTGCTAATCTTACCCTTGATGAAGGTCCGAAATAGACTGAGAAAGGCCATTCTGATAGTACTCGCCGCCGTTCTGGCACTTGCACTGGTCTGCAGCGCGGTCTATTTCCTGGCTTTCCGCACGTTCACCATCGTGTCCGACAGCGCTTTCTCGCAGGTGCTTCCGAAAGCCTCCATCCGCCGTATGGCTCTGTCACTTGCCACAAAAGGCATAAGGCTCAAGGTGCAGAACCTCAGCGACGACGCCTTCTTCAACGAAGGTCTGTTCACGTCGGGGATCCGGAAGGTCAAGGGCAACTGGGTTCTTCTCAGCCCTGTCAGTTCAGCCTTTGCGATATCCGAGGGCATCAATGTTTCCGAAATTCTGGACAGGTCCGTGGTGATTGCGCTCCATGAGAAAACAGATTCCGGTCTGTTCGACTGCAACCTGGTATCGGACGAGGGAACCGGTTGGGTCAGGGCTGCGGGACGGATTGCCGATGAGTTCTCAACAACATCCCAGAATGTGGCTCTGATTTATGAAAAGGACTCGATCTCCTATCTTCAGGACATTGTCGACTGTTTCGGATACGGAAGAATTTCTCTGTTTGAGGATGAGAAGAGCAGCGGCCTGTTTGTAAACGAGACCAAGAAGGAACTGGAGAACCTCGGAATTGTCGTGGCCATGTGTCCCTCAGACAGGCGCCTCGGCGATTTCTTCAAGACGTCTGACTCCCTGTTCTGGGTGGTGGACTACCGCTTTGCTCCGGCAGTGCCTTCAGGCCAGCTGTACGGCATGGTTGTCCCTGATTTCCAAACCGCATTCGAGCAGGCGATGCTGGCCGGAAAAGGATCTTCATCAACTGTCACGCTGGAGTATCTGTATGAAAAGCTTTGAGCATGCCATGGACGAGGAGTATTTCGATGGGATCTTCACTTCCTTCCGGCAGGTTCTCTCTGACATGGGCAAGGTGCTTCCCGCCGTATCGCTTGTGGCTGTGGAGCTTCAGGATCCGTTCTCCGTTCTGGTCTCGACTGTGATCTCGCTCCGTACCAAGGACGATGTGACCCTCAAGGCCTCCAGAAGGCTTCTGGACAAGGCACCGGATGCGTTTTCCATGCTCAGGCTTTCCGAGGAGGAGATAGCCTCCCTGATTTTCCCGGCAGGTTTCTACAAGCGAAAGGCCATCCAGATAAAGAACATTGCCAGGACGCTTGTGGAGCAGTATGACGGCAAGGTTCCGGCCGATGCCGATCTTCTGATGAAGCTTCCGGGAGTGGGCATAAAGACTGCAAACCTCACGCTGAACCTCGGATTCGGAATAGATGCGATCTGCGTGGACTGCCATGTGCACCAGATCTCGAACCGTCTGGGGTGGATAAGCACAAAGACACCGGAGGAGAGCGAGAAGGTCCTTCAGACCATCATGCCCAGAAGGTTCTGGATTCCGCTCAACGAGCTTCTGGTTTCTTACGGACAGGAGGTCTGCACAAGTGTCAGCCCAAAATGCTCGCTGTGCCCGGAATCCGCAAGGTGTCCGAAAGTCAACGTGAGCAGAGCCCGTTGAAGTTCTCCATGACTCTCCCTTTCAGATCTTCCAAGGAAACACCCAGCACCTCGGCCGCACATGCATAGGTGTGGATCACATACTCCGGTGTGTTCGGTTTCCCCCTCAGCGGAACCGGGGTGAGGTAGGGGGCATCGGTCTCAAGGAGAAGCCTGTCCAGCGGAACTCGCCTGAGCATCTGCCTGAGGTTGTCATTGTTTTTGTATGTGAGATTTCCTGCAAAGCTGATGTAGTAGCCGCGCTCCAGGGCTGCGTCAAGAACAGTCTGCGAACCGTCGAAGCAGTGGATCACTCCTCCCTTGTCCGGTCCCAGACGCCTGATGGCATCGGCAACGTCGCTGTCGGCATCCCTGTCGTGTATCAGGACGCACAGGCCCATCTCCGAAGCCCACTTCATCTGTGTCTCGAACAGAAGATGCTGCTTCTCGTGGTTTCCGTACTCCCAGTAGTAGTCCAGGCCTATCTCGCCTATGAAACGTGCTCCGCTGCTTTCGATGTTCTGCCTGAGGATTTCCAGCTCCGTCCGAAGCCGGTCCATGCCCTTGGTCTCGGAAAACTCGGCCTCTATGTCCGTATCCCTGACCTCGCTCTTTCCAGCTTCCCACGGTCCCATTGCCCCGGCAAGAAGAATGGATCCGTAGGGTTCAAGAAGCTTCTTTCTCTCAGGAAGGTCATCGTGGGTGCATCCTATGTCGATGCCGCCTGCGAAACCGCAGGAGAACAGCCTATCATATATAGAAAAAACATCCATGCCCCTCTGGAGCATGGACTGTGTATGGAAATGCGAGTCAATCAGATCTCTGTATGCATCATTTGGAAGGCTTGAGATCAATTGTTTCTCCGTTCGATCCTATGAGGACGGGCTTGGTCTTCTTCATGACCGTAGACTCCTCGATCAGGACCTTAGACACGTCGCTGAAGGAAGGCACATCATACATGATGTCGGTCATGATGGTCTCGACGATGCTCCTCAGTCCTCTGGCTCCCGTCTTCTGGTCATAGGCTGTCTGGGCTATGCTGTGGATGGCTTCCTTGGTGAACTCCAGCTCCACGTTGTCCAGTTTCATCGTAGCCTGATACTGCCTGATGATCGAGTTCTTCGGCTCTGTGAGGATCCTCTCCAGGTCCGCGATCTCAAGGTTGTTCAGGGATACGTGGATGGGAAGACGGCCGATGAACTCCGGAATCAGACCGAACTTGATCAGATCGTCCGGAAGGACGTTTGCATAAAGGGTCGCAAGATCCTTGTCCCTGGACTCGACGATGTGCTTGCCGAATCCCATTGAGGAGGAATCCAGTCTCTTCTCGATGATCTTGTCCAGACCGACGAACGCTCCGCCGCAGATGAACAGGATGTTCTTTGTGTTGATCCTGATCATCTCCTGGTTCGGATGCTTTCTTCCACCCTGGGGCGGGACGCTTGCAACCGTGCCTTCGATGATCTTAAGAAGGGCCTGCTGGACGCCTTCACCGGATACATCACGGGTGATGGACACGTTCTCTCCCTTCTTTGCGATCTTGTCCACCTCGTCAAGGAAGATGATTCCGTGCTCGGCGGCCTCGACATCATCGTCAGCGGCCTGGATCAGCTTCAGAAGGATGTTCTCGACATCCTCTCCGACATAACCGGCCTCGGTGATCGTCGTTGCATCGGCTATTGCGAACGGTACGCTGAGCTTGGTTGCAAGGGTTCTGGCAAGAAGGGTCTTTCCCGTTCCGGTGGGACCTATCATAAGGACGTTGGACTTGTCCAGAGAGACATTCTCAGTGTCCTCAAGCTCCTTCTCGAACTTCACCCTCTTGTAGTGGTTGTACACGGCGACGCTCAGGATCTTCTTGGCCTGGTCCTGTCCGATGACGAACTGGTCGAGATATTCCTTCAGCTCATGCGGGGTAGGGAGCTTGTCGGGCAGGGAACTGCTCTTGGAATCGCCTGAAGACGGTTCCTTGTCGTTGAAGAGGATGGACCTGCACTTTTCCACGCAGTTCTCGCAGATGGTCACGCCACCGGGGCCTGTGACCATCCTGTAGTTCGAGCTTCCGCAGAATGAACAGTATTTGTTGTTCTTTCCGAATGCCATTACTTGTCCTCGCGATAGAGAATTCTGTCGACGATATGATATGCCATGGCATCATCGGCTGTCATGAAGTGGTCACGCTCGATGTCGGCTGCCACTTTTGCAGGATCCTGCTTCGTGTGTCTGGCAATATAGTCGATGGAGAGCTGCTTCAGTCTGATGATCTCCTTTGCATGGATGCTGACATCCGAAGCCTGTCCCTGGACACCGCCCCATGGCTGATGGATCATGACTCTGGCTGACGGAAGGATGAATCTCTTTCCTTCCGTTCCCGCGGCAAGGATCAGTGCCGCCATCGAGGCTGCCTGACCCATGCAGATGGTGGAGACATCCGGAAGCAGGTACTGCATCGTGTCGTAGATCGCAAGACCTGCCGTGACGCTTCCGCCCGGGGAGTTTATGTACAGGTTGATGTCCTTCTTCGGGTCCTCGCTCTCCAGGAACAGGAGCTGGGCGACAACAAGGTCTGCCCTGGCGTCATCGATCTCCCCGTCCAGGAAGATGATGCGCTCCTTGAGCAGTCTGCTGTAGATGTCATAGGCCCTTTCGTTCAGACCGTTGTGCTCTATGACCGTCGGGATCAGATATGAAGACTCTCTGCTCATTCAGTTCAGTCCTTTTTCTCTTCTTTCTTGGTTTCTTTATTCGGCTTTGCTGCCTTGAAGGTGTTGTTCTCGAGCAGGAAATCACGTGCCTTTCTGTACTTGATGTCGTCCTCGGCATAGATCTTCATGGACTCGTAGTTCGGGCTGTCCTTGGTGATGTCCTCACCGTAGTTCTTCAGCTCCTCTGCAAGCTCCTCTTCCTTGACCTCGTATTTCTGCTCTTCCTTGACCTGCTCGATGATCAGCTGGGCCTTGATGTTCTGCAGGGTGTCTGCACGTCTGGAATCCAGGAACTGCTCCTTGGATCCGCCCTGAGCACCCATGAACTTGATGACATCGGCCTCGCTCATGCCGAAGCGAGAGATGAAGTTCTGCCAGTCGGACTCGAGCTGAGCCTCAACCATGCTCTTGGGAACTGCGATCTCTGTCTTCTCGAGCAGAGCCTTGACAATTGCGTCGAGCTTTGCACTCTTGTTCTGGTTCTCGGCATCATCCTCAAGCTGCTTCCTGGTGGCCTTGACCAGGTCTGCGACTGTCTTGTACTCGTCCTTGACGTCCTGTGCGAAATCGTCGTCCAGCTCCGGGACTTCCTTGATCTTGACTTCCTTGATGGTGACGTTGATCTTCACGGTCTTTCCGAGGTAGTCGGTTCCCATTCCGCTGTCGTCGCCATATGTCTTCTCGATGACGGAGGTGTCTCCCTTCTTCATGCCGATGATGTCCTTGTCCAGCTTGTAGAAGTTGTAGGAGCTTCCGACTGTGAAGGTGAAGTCGTCGCGCTTTGTTGACTCGATCTCCTTTCCGTCGGCATCCAGCTCGACATAGTCGACTGTGACGATATCGCCGTCGGCGACAGCGCCGTTCTTGGTGATGACCATGGCGTTCTGCTGTCTGAGTCTCTCGATCTCCTCGTCGACTTCCTTGTCTGTTACCTTCTTGGCCTCGTACTCGATCTCAAGACCCTTGTACTCGGGGAGCTTGACCTCGGGGAGGACATCGTAGATGACGCTGTATGTCACATCTGTGTTCGGCTTGAACGGAAGAAGTGAATCCTCGTTCTGGAGCTCGGGAGTGCTGTATGGAAGCGGGCGGTCCTTTGCATCCATGTCCTTGTATGAATCGGTGAGGTTCTTCTCCATCAGTCTGAAGGTGACTTCCTCGCGGATAGCATCACCGTACTTGCTCTCGATGAGTGAAAGCGGAGCCTTGCCCGGTCTGAATCCCTTGAGGGTCAGCTTCTTGGCATAGTCCTTGATTGTCTTTGAATAATCTTCCTCGATTGCGGCTGCGCCGAGGGTCAGGGTGAGCTGCACTGATGAGTTCTCAAGCTTCTTGATTTCCATTTTATTCCTCTCAAATAACGAATTTACCGTTCAATAAAAAAAGTTGCCTCCCCAATATATAGAAATTACACAAAGAAATCCACTACCTGAGGGCGATTTTTGACATCCTTGAAAAATAAAGCAAATCAGCTATTGCGCAAGTTCAGCAAAAATGCTATAAACAAACTCGTCTTGCAGCAGTAGCGTAGTGGTTACGCACCACCTTGCCAAGGTGGCCTACACGAGTTCGAATCTCGCCTGCTGCTTTTTTTATTGTTATTACGACGGGATTTAACATCTACTTGCTCCGTCTAATAAATAGCTAAAGGAGGAAAGCATGACCATGTTTTCAACCGAGATGGTGAGCAAATACCATCCGGACAAATACGCAGACCAGATTTCAGACACAATCCTTACCGAAATCCTCAGATCGGATCCCGCCGCCCATGTGGCGTGCGAGACCATGGTCAAGGACGACACCGTTGTCATCGGCGGCGAGATCACGACATCGGCAAAACCCGACTACGACGCCGTTGTCAGAAGAGTCGGCAACAGGCTCAACTACAAAGTCGGAAAGGTGATCAACCTGATCACGACACAGTCTCCCGAGATCGAGAGCGCCGTTGATTCCGACGAGCGCATCGGGGCAGGGGACCAGGGCATGATGTTCGGTTACGCTGTCAAGGGCGGAAGGTACTATCTCCCTTACGGACAGGAAATTGCGATCGACATCATCAAGGCTGTCGAGTACGATGTCGAACACAATCCCAACACCATTTTCCAGGGTGATACAAAGACCCAGGTGACCACGGACCTCAGCGCTTCCGGTTTCGAGAAGCCGCTGGACACCATCCTCATCTCCGCCTGCCACAAGGAAGGCTATTCCCTCGCTCAGGTGCAGAACAGGATTCTCGGTCTTCTTGAGGAAAACGGCATTCCGCTTGCAAAGAAGATGCTGATCAACCCGGCAGGTGTGTGGACATTCGGAGGTCCCGCCGCCGACTGCGGACTCACCGGAAGAAAGATCGTCTGCGACCAGTACGGAGGATATGCACCTGTAGGCGGCGGAGCCTTCAGCGGAAAGGATCCGTCAAAGGTTGACAGAAGCGGCTGCTACATCGCCCGCCGCATCGCAGTGGATATGGTCAAGAAGCATGACTTCGAAAGCTGCACAGTCCAGATCGCCTATGCAATCGGTGTCAGCCAGCCGGTCTCCGTCTCCGCATTCGGTCTCGATGCCCGTTCAAGAAGGATCGATGTCAGTGAGGATGTGAGATCGCACTATGACCTGACTCCCAGAGGGATTTCAGACTATCTGAACCTCACAAAGCTGGATTACTCGGTCATTTCCGGCGGAAACCACATGATCCGGTTCATCTGACTCATCAGCTTTTTTCGCGTTTTTCAAAAATCGGCTGACGCAGTCATCCCTCTTCGATCTCAAGAGGGATGAAATCGTACTTTTTCAGGTCGAAAAGTCCCAGGTCGGTGACCTTTATCTCAGGAATGACGACGAGTGACATGAAGCAAAGCGTCATGAACGGATCCACGCCACCGCTGATTCCCAGTTCAACCCTTGCCGTTCTGATTATGGATGCGAGCCGGCCGGCAACAACCTCTCCCGGGAGGTCTGTCATAAGACCGGCTATCTCGTGCTGGACCGATTCGATAACATGGCCTCCTTTGACCACGGTCATTCCTCCGCCCATCCTGATCAGCTCGCGGACTGCGATCTCCATGTCCTCGCTGCTGTCGCCTGCCACTATGACGTTGTGAGAGTCATGGGCGATGGAAGTGGCGACGGCACCGCCGCGAAGGTTCAGACCGCTGATCAGGGCAAGACCGACGTTTCCGGTTCCCTTGTGTCTTTCGACTACGGCGACTTTGACTATGTCATCGTCGTTGCGCTTCCAGCAGCCGCGCTCGTCGAGGTCCACATAGGCATCGACAGCCTTGGTAACTACAGAACCCGGAAGGATCTGGATGACCTTGACGTGGTTGGATGAAAGCTTCAGGTCGAAGCGGCTGGCGCTGAGGTCGCGGATGTTCATCTTACCGCTGACCTTCTCTATGGAGACGTGTACCGGCTTGACCAGGTAATGTCTCTGCGAAGCCACGTGCTTTCCTGCGGTGTAGACTTCCTGGACCTTGAAGTCCTTGTCCAGGGAGGAGAGGAACAGAAGGTCGGCCCTTCTTCCCGGAGCTATGGCTCCGCGGTCGTCCAGCCTGTAGCAGTTGGCCGCGTTGATAGTGGCCATGCAGATTGCCGTGATGGGATCGACGCCTTCGGCAATCGCCATGCGGACGTTGTTGTCTATGTGGCCGATCTCCACCATTGTCTTCGCAGCGCAGTCGTCGGTGCAGAGCAGGCAGCGGTCGGTGTTCCTGTCATCCATTCCGCCCAGCAGGTTCACAAGGTCGTGGCAGGCCGTGCCCTGTCTGAGAAGGACATACATGCCGCGGCGGACTCTGTCGCGCAGGTCCTGCGGGGTGGCACATTCGTGGTCTGTGAGGATTCCGGCTGCGCAGTATGCGTCGAGTCTGGGGCCGAATCCCAGATAATGGCCGTCAATGACCTTTTTGGCGTTTTTTGCCACAAGGATCTTGTCCATGACATCGTCCTTTGCGGCACAGACACCGACGAAGTCCATCATCTCTCCAAGACCAAGTACCCTTGGATGGTCGATGCGCTTGGATATCTCGTGTGCGTCAAGATATGCACCGGAGTTCTCGTACGGGGTGCAGGGGACGCAGGACGGAACCTGAAGGAATACTGAGAGCGGCAGTTTCTCGGTGGCCTCGAGCATGTAGTCGAAGCCGTCCAGGCCGCAGACGTTTACAATCTCGTGCGGGTCGGCAACAACCGTTGTCGTTCCGCATGGGACCACAAGCCTTGAGTATTCGGCAGGGGAGACATGGGAGGACTCGATGTGCAGGTGGCTGTCGATGAAGCCCGGGACGATGTATGCTCCGTTGGCATCGACGACTTCCAAAGCCTCGGGGAACCATGATTCCCCATAGCCGGCGATCAGTCCGTCAACTATGTAGAGATCGGCGTCGAAAACCTCTTTGTTGAACACATCCACGATGTGGCAGTTGGTGATTCTCAGATCGGCTCTTGCTCTTCCTCTTGAAACGTTGATCAGGCGCTGAAGGCTCTTCCTGTCCATGTTTGTCCTCCTTGGTTAAAAAACGCCGCAGGAAGAACCTGCGGCAGAAAAGGTTTCAAATTCAATCTCAGATTGCCTTGAAGATGATCTTTGCGACGAACAGTGCTGCGACAACCCATGTTGTGGCTCCGATCTCCTTGATCTTGCCTGTGCAGGCCTTGATGATGACGAAGGAGAGGATACCGAACATGATACCGTCGGAGATGCTGTAGGCACATACCATGAAGAGCATGGTGAGGAATGCCGGGATTGCCTCCGAGTAGTCTGTGAAGTCGATTTCTGTAACAGGGGTGATCATCAGGACACCGACGATGATCAGTGCAGGAGCTGTAGCTGCGCTTGGGATTGATCCGAACAGCGGCTCGAGGAACAGTGAGAGGAGGAAGAGGACTGCAACTGTGACAGCTGTGAGACCTGTTCTTCCACCCTCGGAAACACCGGATGCACTCTCGACGAATGTTGTGACTGTTGAGGTTCCGAGGACAGCACCGACTGTTGTTCCGATTGCATCGGCGAACAGAGCTTCCTTACAGTTGGGGATTGTTCCGTCCTTCTGGATCAGACCGGACTTTCCGGCACATCCGATGAGGGTTCCGACTGTATCGAACATATCAACGAAAAGGAATGTGAACATGACGACGATGAAGTCGAATGTTGACTTGCCGTTGGCGAAGATCTCCTTGAAAGCGAACTCGAAGAAGTAAGGTGCGCTGGGCATGTATGAACCGCCGGCATAGGTTGTGACGCCGAACGGGATACCGATGATTGTCGTGATGATGATACCGATCAGCAGAGCACCCTTGACCTTCTTGGTCATGAGGATGGCTGTGATGACCAGACCGATCATTGCAACTCCTGCAGGTCCCTTGAACCATGAACCGCTGAGCTCAACCAGTGTTGCGCCGCCGACGATGATTCCTGCGTTCTGCAGTCCGATGAAGGCGATGAACAGTCCGATACCGGCGGCAATTGCCTTCTTCAGGCTTGCCGGGATGCTGTTTACTATGGCTTCTCTGATGTTGAAGAAGGTGAGCAGCAGGAAGATGATACCTTCAACGAAGATGGCTGTGAGAGCCCACTGCCAAGAGTAGCCCATTCCGAGACAGACTGTGTATGCGAAGAATGCGTTGAGTCCCATTCCTGCAGACAGAGCAAAGGGAAGGTTTCCGAGAAGACCCATGACCAGTGTTGCAATGGCTGATGTGATTGCAGTTGCGGCGAAGACCTTACCGAATGACATTCCGGATGCAGAAAGGATTCCAGGGTTGACTGCAAGGATGTAAGCCATTGTCATGAAGGTTGTGATACCGGCCATGATCTCGGTCTTTACGTCCGTGCCTCTTTCCTTTAGTTTGAAGAATTTTTCCATTTCCAATCTCCTTTTAGATTAGTGGCATTCAAGTGGTTACATATTAAACCCCGCAAGGGGCAGAAGTAAAGAGAATTCACCAAAATGCAACAATCTGCAACACGATTTATGGATTTGGAAGAATCAATGCATGGATTTTTCGTTTTTCACAAACGCGATGTAATCGGCTTCCGTGACCGGGGGTGAGTACAGGTATCCCTGGATCAGGTTCCCTCCAAGGGAAACAACCCTTTCCCTCATGGTTTCGGACTCGATTCCCTCGACTACGATCTCTTTTCCGAGATCCTTGAAAAGCCTGATCGTGGCCGCCAGGATCGTCCTGCTTTTCTCCGTATCGTCCAGAAGGGCCTTGTCCACCTTCACAGTCGAGAACGGGAATTTCAGGACCTGGATGATGTTCGAATAACCTGTTCCGAAGTCATCGAGTGCAAAGCAGAAGCCAAGGTCTATCATCTGGGTCATGAAAGCCATCAGATGCGCGGGATTCGTTGCGGCAACGGACTCCGTGATCTCGAAGCATATGCGTCCCGGGTCAATGCCGTTCCTGCGGACGATGCCGTATATCCTCTTCATCGGATTGTGGAAGAACTCGGCTCCCGAAAGGTTTATGTGGAGCATGTCCACCTCGGGATGCTCGGCGAGGAACCGGCAGGAGAGGTCAACCACGAAGGAATCTATATAGACTGCCATTCCGCCCTGTTCTATGACCTGGATGAACTCGGCAGGGGAGACGGCTCCGAGATTCCTGTCGTTGTATCTGAGAAGGACCTCGGCGGAGGCGAAGGAGGGGTTATGTACATCGACAATGGGCTGGAAGCATGCGTAGAATCCGTCTCCTGACTTGATCGAGCGGCGCATGGACTGCTCCAGAAGCTGTCTCCGTCTGTGGTTCTCCAGATGCTGTCTGTCGATGTTCACCATGCTGAACTGGTCGGAGAAGTTGGCCTCACCGTCAAGAAGCTCGTTGATCACGGCGATGAACTCCGGCGTGGTGATGCTGAACGATGTCCCCGCATTCACGTTGAGGACATTCACCATGAGGTCTATCTTCATTTCTCCGGCTTTCCAGGGCTTGCGGAACCTTTCCACGATCTTTGCGAAGACATCCTCCATCTCCTCGCGGTTCTTCACTCCGATCCAGAATCTGGTTTTGGACTCCCTGAAGCTTCTTGGGACTCTGTAGTAGGAGAGCGATGAGAGGAATGTTCCTATTCCTTCCATCAGCCTTTTGTTGGAGTGGTTGCCAATCTCCGTCTCGGTTGAGCTGAGACCGTTTATCTCCATCACCACGAAGTAGCTGTCGTAGCTGCCGACCCTGTCGTTGAGGTAGAACCTCAGGGCTCCAGAGTTGAACAGCCTTGTCTCGTTCTCCACCATGCTGTCCGGATTCTGCAGGGTCAGGTCCCACAGCATGATCGAGAATGTGATTGCAGTGCCTGTGAGGATAAGGTCCGGATTGAGCATCTGTATCAGCATTGCAAGAGACACGATGAAGATGAAGAACGCGATTGTCACGATCTGCTTTCTTGTCAGCCTCTTGCGCAGTGAAATAATCAGAGCGATGAGGACCATCTGATAGAATATGGCTCCGCCGTAGTAGATGGGATACCAGGGACCGATGTGGAAGTTCGCGATTCCTTCAATCACCTCGAAGTAGAACATCAGACCGGTGAACGGGTTGATGAACTGCAGCAGCATGAAGGCCGCACCCGGGATCATGATGAGGAAGGCCTTGGGATGTTCTTTGTAGGTACAGTTCGTGGCCATGAGCACATATATGCATGTGAGACCCGGAAGAGTGACCTGACAGAAGTAGAACAGGCCGTTTATGAGGTAATTCAGCCAAAGCGGGACATTGATCACGTGCATGACTGTAAGACAGCCAAGGACATCCATGGAAAGGCTTCCTACGGAGCAGAACAGAATCTCCACGAATACCATGTTGGTCCTTGTGGGGAATCTCTTCGCAAAGACGAACTGGAACGTGATGGCCAGCAGGAACACCAGAGAACACATCTCATACTGGAGCTGATAGTTGTACGTCACGGCCATATTTCTTCCCCCGATGCGGTATCCCGCACCATCTTGCGTTTTTTGTTACGTTTCCTGTTACATATTAAACCTGTTCTTACTTAATTTACAGCGGAAATGAGGAAGATCAGTCGCTGTTATCGTTAATCTTGGGAGAAAAGGGCGATTGAAAAACCGCTGACGTTGTGCTATTCCTTAAAACATGAGAAAAAGACAGATCAAGAAAATCATCAATTCGTATTATTGGGATACGGAAGAGGACATTCTTCTTCCGCCGTCGGTCATGAGGGAAGAGCTCAGAGCGGAGGAGGTCTACTACAGCAAGGCCTTCATCATCTCCAACCCGGAGAAGGCAGCCGAGTTCCAGAAGAAAATCGAGGAGAGGATCGAGGCCGAGACGAAAAAGGCCCGGGAACTTGAGACAAAGGCCTGATTAAAAGTTTAGTCGAAGTTTTACTATTGCTTTTTAATTTATTTTTGATATCTTAGGATTTGACGGGCCGGCGTGCATGTCGGCCTGTTTTTTTATTAAATGAAAGGAGAGAAACCATGAGCAAGTACGCAGGAACACAGACAGAGAAGAATCTCGAGGCCGCATTCGCCGGTGAGTCACAGGCAAGAAACAAGTATACATACTTCGCTTCCGTCGCAAAGAAGGAAGGCTATGAGCAGATCGCAGCCATCTTCCTCGAGACAGCGGAGAACGAGAAAGAGCATGCAAAGATGTGGTTCAAGGAGCTCGAGGGAATCGGCGACACAGCAGCCAACCTCGGCGCAGCAGCCGCAGGCGAGAACTACGAGTGGACCGACATGTACGAGGGCTTTGCCAAGACAGCCGAGGCCGAGGGATTCAAGGCTCTTGCCGTCAAGTTCCGCATGGTCGCTGCAATAGAGAAGCATCACGAGGAGCGCTACAAGGCACTGCTCGAGAACGTCGAGACAAAGAAGGTTTTCGAGAAGAGCGAGGTCAAGGTCTGGAAGTGCCGCAACTGCGGACATATCATCGTCGGAACCAAGGCTCCTGAGATGTGCCCCGTCTGCGCCCACCCGAAGGCATACTTCGAAGTCAACGCCGAGAACTACTGATTTTCCAGCCAAAGCATTAACTGATGCCCCGCCTCAGGTAAATGGCCGACAGAAGTGATTTCACTCAAGGCAGCATTCCTCAGAACATAGTACGCATGGCCATTCCCATGACCTTGGCTGTACTGGTGAATGCGCTCTACAACATCGTCGACAGGATGTATCTGGGGCACATACCCGGTGCGGGCGCCTTTGCCCTCACCGGCGTGGGTCTGGCTTTCCCGATCATCACGGTAATCACCGCATTCCAGAACCTCTTCGGAAACGGAGGGGCTCCTTTGTTTGCAATGGCAAGAGGAAAGGGCGAGGATTCCCTGGCTGCAAAGTACATGAGCAACGTGGCCTTCATGCTCATAAGCATGGGAGTGTTGCTGACAATAGCCGGATTCCTTGTGAAGGAAGATGTTCTGTGGCTGATCGGAGCGTCTCAGGCCACTTTTTCCTATGCCAACGAGTATCTTGACGTCTACCTTTTGGGAACGTTGTTCGTCATGCTGTCCGTCGGCCTCAACCCGTACATCAATGCACAGGGCTATGCCAAGACCGGAATGCTGACGGTGATGATCGGAGCATTCTTCAACATCGTCCTTGATCCGATCTTCATCTTCATCCTGAACATGGGCGTCCGCGGGGCTGCCATAGCCACCATCATAGCCCAGTTCATCAGCGCCATCTGGGTCCTGTACTTCCTTGTCAGAAAAGCACCGGTGAAACTCAGTTTCAGAGGTTTCAGGCCGGACTGGAGGCTGATAGGGAAAGTCGCAGGCCTTGGTGTCACCGACTTCTGCTTTGCCGTCACCAACAGCGCGGTGGCAATGATCTGCAATGCAAGGCTCCAGATCCTTGGAGGAGACGCTTGGGTTGCATCCATGACGGTAATCACCTCCATCAGGGAAATCCTGCAGACGGTCCTTCACGGAATCACAAACGCCACCAAGCCTATCATCAGCTACAACTACGGAGCCAGAAGGGCGGACAGGGTCAGGACGGCCATAAGGTGGATGACAGGCCTTCTCATGTCCTACTACACACTGTTCTGGCTGGCCATGATGCTGATTCCCGGATTCTTCGCCAGACTGTTCACAAGCGACAGCGAGGTGTACCGCTGCTGCATCACCAGCATACGTGTATTCTACTGCCTGCAGTTCTTCATGGCGTTCCAGGGAACGGGCCAGAGCACGTTCACAGCGCTGGGCATGGCCAGGCATGCGCTGTTTTTCTCGCTTTTCCGCAAGGCAATTCTCGTCATACCCCTTGTCTTTATACTGCCATCTGTACTAAACCTTGGAGTATTGGGAGTCTTTGCAGCTGAACCTGTTTCGGATGTGATCGGCGGCCTTGCCTGCTATACGACAATGCGCCTTACAGTCGGAAAGAAGCTCAGACAACTTCCGGACATCGAATAGACGGAGAATGAACATGACTAACAGGCAAGCGTTCATCAGGGGGATGAAAGCCGGTGTGCCCATAGCACTCGGTTATTTTGCCGTGTCATTTTCCCTGGGAATCGCAGCAAAGGCCGTCGGCCTCACTCCGTTCCAGGGTTTTCTGGCCAGTCTTCTTAACAGCGCCTCGGCAGGCGAGTATGCCCTGTTCTCCCTGATTGGAGCAGGAGCCAGCATTCTGGAGCTTGTCTTCGTCACTCTTGTGGCCAACGGACGCTACCTGCTGATGAGCTGCGCCCTGGGACAGAAGTTCTCGGAGGACACTCCTCTTATCCACAGGTTCGGGGTAGGGTTCTACATCACCGACGAGATATTCAGCCTGTCCATCACAACACCCGGAAAACTGAATCCTTTCATCAACTACGGAGCCATAGCCGTTGCGGTTCCCGCATGGTCGGTCGGAACCGCGCTCGGAATAGTGGCGGGCAACATCCTGCCTGCCAACATAGTCAGCGCCCTGAGCGTTGCCCTGTACGGAATGTTCATCGCATGCTTTGTCCCTCCTGCAAAGGCAAACAGGATCCTGCTCTGCGCAATTCCGGTGTGTTTCCTCCTGAGCTATCTGGCCTTCAGGATGCCGTACATAGGTGACCTGTCCGAAGGAACAAGGGCGGTGATACTCACTGTGGTCATTGCCACGGTGCTTGCAATCGCCTTTCCGGTCAAGGAAGAGGACGGGGAGGTCGAGGTATGAGCGCATACATCTACATAATCGGAATGTGCGTGATAACCGCGGCAATCAGGATCCTGCCGCTTCTGATCCTCAGACGTCCGATCAGAAACCGCTTCCTCAGGTCCTTCTTCTACTATGTTCCCTATGTGACGCTTTCAGTGATGACATTCCCGGCAATAGTCAATGCAACGGACAGTCCTCTGGCCGGAGCTCTGGCGCTGGTTGCGGGCATTGTGCTGGCGTGGATCGGTGCCAACATGATCACTGTCTCCGCAGCATGTTGCCTTGTTGTCTTCATAGCGGAACTGATTATATGAGACTCAAATCGTAAATATTATCTGTAATTCCACAGATGCTTCTCCATGTAGTCGAATGCCTTTGAAACAATGGCGTTCATGATGAAGTAGAAGACACCTGCGATGAAGATTGGCATGACCGAGAAGATGCGCGCGCTTGCGTTCTGGGCAGAGCGGAATAGCTCGGCAATGCCGATTGTCTGTGCAAGGGCGGTATCCTTTACAAGGGTCACGACCTCGTTGCCGATGGACGGCATGACGGTCTTGATGACCTGTGGAAGCTTTACGGAGAAGAATTCATCGACCTTTCCAAGTCCCAGGACATAGCAGGCCTCGTGCTGGCCGCGGTCGATGCTCTGAAGGCCTCCCCTGTAGATCTCGGCGAAGTATGCGCTGTAGTTCAGCACGAACGCCACGATACAGGCGGAGAACCTTGAGAACGATACCCCGAACAGATAGAACGGGGCGAAATAGACGAACAGAAGCTGCAGGATGAGAGGTGTTCCCCTCATTATCATGATATAGATGTTGACGGGGATGCTTACGATCTTGTGCTTGCTCATCTTCCCCGCCGCGACGACGAATCCGAGCGGCAGGGAGAAGATGAGGGTCAGAAAGAAGATCTTCAGCGTCGCATTGAGCGACACGAGCATCTGCAGGATTATCTGTTTCATCTGTTACTTTCCGATTACGGTGATGTCGGCACCGAACCACTCGGTGGCGATCTTGGCCATTGTTCCGTCTGCGGCCATTGCCTTCATTGTGTTGGTGACCTCGTCGGCAAGAGCCTTCTCACCGAATCTGAAACCAACGGCATACTCCTCGTTTGCAAGACCCTCGTCCAGGATGCGCATCGGCTTGGAGGACTGCTTGATTGCATAGTTGGCGACAAGGAGGTCCATAAGGACTGCATCGCATCCGCCTGTCTGCAGGTCCATGAGAGCTGTCAGGTTGTCCTTGAGCTCGACAACACCCTTGAGAGTGGCCTTGAAGTCAGGGGAGTCGTTCAGTGCGTCTGCTGCCGAGGAACCGGCCTGCAGTCCGACTGTCTTGCCCTTGAGGTCTGCAAGTGTCTTGTAAGGTGAGTCGTTGAGGACGATCAGGACCTGTGCGTTGTTGACATATGCATCGCTGAAGGTGAGGCTCTTCTTTCTCTCCTCTGTCACTGTGAATCCGTTCCAGATGCAGTCGATCTGCTTTGTGGCAAGCTCCTGCTCCTTTGCGTTCCAGTCGATCGGCTGAAGCTCGAGCTTGATGCCCATGCGCTTGCAGACTTCCTTGGCGACGTCGATGTCGAATCCGACGATCTCGTTGTTCTCATTGCGGTAACCCATGGGAGGGAAGGAGTCGTCAAGACCGAGGATCAGGGTGCCCTTGTTCTTGATGTAGTTCAGGCTGTTGTCGGCACCGGACTCTTTTGCGCCCGCTGCGAAGACGATTGCTGCACACATGACCAGCAGAAGGATGGTAATAGCTTTCTTCATATTATAATCTCCATGACGGCGGAAAAGCCGTTGAGGCTATTTTGTCACCTTTGTGCGCAGGTTGTAAATAGAAAATGCAAGATTTATGCATGAGAATGCAGCTTTATTTGCAAAAATATCTACAAAAGGATTGCAAACCCAGTCTCAAACCGTAATTTTTTTCAGTTTTGTATAAAAAAGGTATGGACATTATCAGACAAAAGTGCGAGTATCACACTCGTTAACCGGCTGTTTCTGCAGTTTTATGCAGAAACCGCATATGAATATTGAATAAAACTTACAGTTTAGAGGTGCTACATGAAAAAACTTGCAATTATTCTCATAATCGCCGCAATCTGCATGCCGATCTTCGCATCCGCTGCCGCAGAGCAGGCTTCAACAGCAACAGCTGCCGACTATGCAGCAATGTCACTTGACCAGCTCAAGAGTTCCATCAAGACCATCAAGGCCGGAACCCTGACAGTCGCAACATCACCGGACTTCGCTCCGTACGAGTTCTATGCAATCGCAGACGACGGAACACCGGCACTTGCAGGTTTCGACATGAGCCTGGCACAGTACATCGCCGACTATCTCGGACTTA
>JBGVBT010000040.1:0-18899 GCA_045225895.1 Sphaerochaetaceae bacterium | reverse complement strand
AGCGAGAACCGCGACAAGCCATGGAACGGCTGCGAGGACGCCCAGGTCAGAGCCGTCTACAAAGAGATCGGCAAGGGACGCTGCAAGTAACAGATATCAGAACGGTCAGTGACGCTGGTCAGCGTTGGAATAGCACTCGCAGAACCGGGCATGGAAAGAAGGCTCCTCTCCAGCCACATACAGATGCTCTGTAGAGCCGTAAGACAGGATCCTGAGACCTGCTATTCCCTCCACCCTTTCCTCTGTGACTATAGTGGTCACGCTGGAAGGCGCCGGGGCAAAGTTCTGAAGCATGATGATCGGCGAGACACCCAAAATGTGGGACACGAACACGGCCTGGACTCCAAGATGGCAGAACAGGACTATGGTGTCGTTGTTAGGCTCCACAACCCTGTAGTACCCGTCCTCACGCACATAGCCGTGCCTTGCCATGAGAACATCGAACCCGTTGACCACTTTCAGGTACTCCTCGTAGACATTGGTATCCTGAAGCTCGGGAGCCTGGAACCACCTGTCCCTGTCATAGAAAAGCTTCTGCCCCGTCCAGTCCTGTGGAAGCCAGTCCCAGACAATGCTTTTCTCTCCGGGAATATTGGGCTTGAAGCAGGTTCCCTGAAACTCATGGAGCCAGGGAAGGATTTCGGCAGTCCGTCCCAGCCTGTCCAAGGTGGGCTGTGCCGTCTGGTTGGCCCTGATAAGGGGAGAACAGTAGAAGGCCTTGATGTCCAGCCTGCAGAGTTTGTCGGCCAGAAGCCCGGCCTCGTATCTGCCCTTCTCAGTCAGGGCATCGCCGTTGGGTTCACCGTGTCGTGCAATCAGTAGTTTCAAAACAGATCCGCGTCAGACCTCAAATCCGTGGTCCCTCAGATAGGAGAGGCTTCTGTGAAGGGCCTGACTTTCCTTTACTTCAATTACCGCCGAGCAGTCGAACTGCCTGAGCATCTCAAGATACTTCGGCAGGTTGATTATACCACTGCCCAGGGCAATGTGGTTGGATTTCTCGCTCACGTCATGGATATGGAAATGCCTGAGTTTGTCAGCATGGCTCATGATATAGGCTTCATCATCAAATGATGTCTTGAAATTGTGTCCAATATCAAAAGTCAGGCCAAAGTGCGGATTCTGGAGCATCAAGTCAACTGCATCCTTCTGATAGTCCATGTATCCGTTCGTGTTCTCTATGCAGTAGACCGTGTCCGTTCCGTCCAGCTTTCTGTCGCATACGTCCATGAACTCGCGCACATGGTCAAGGTACTCGGCCTCGCCCACGCTGTATGCATAGACCTTCACCCCGTTGACCGCAGAGTATGCCCCGCGGATAAGGTGCATGGTGATCCTGTCCGCCCCGATACGTCTTGCAAGGTCCAGGCCGAACAGGATGTTGTCCATGGCACCGCGCCTGAGTTCCGGGGAGAAATCGAAAGGATTCAGCTGGTCATGGAAGTGGAGCGTATAGCCTATTCCGGTCTCTTCCCTGAGACGGACCAGATGCCCGATGTCCAGCCTGTCCGACTGGTACCACGGGAAAGTCAGGTTTATCTCAAGGAAGTCCAGATTGTTCTTCCTGCAGAAATCGATGTGCTCATCTACGCTTGTGTACTCTATGAGCGATGGCATTCCGAATTTCATAAGACTTACTTCATGCTCCCGGATGCGAACATCCTGCCCGATTCGTTCTCGAACAGAAGGATCTTGTCGCTGTAGATGCTGAACCTTATGTCGGTGTCCACATCGTAGTTCAGAGATCCGAACATGACGGACGACAGGATCGTGTCGCCCACCTTGATCTTGACCGTGGTCTCCATTCCTGACGGAAGTGTCGAATAGACGGAGCCCACAATGCTTCCGTTGTCTGAGATCGGGAGGAACTCGGGTCTGATTCCCACAGTAACATCACCCTTCAGGCCGTCAAGCGGACAACAGGATGTGAATGTGAACTTCTTGCCCAGAAGCTCCACCTGTGCGCTGTTTCCCGAAACGGAACCGATCCTGCCGGGGATGAAGTTCATGGTCGGGTTTCCTACAAAGTCGGCTACAAACAGGTTCGCAGGCTGACCGTAGACGGTAAGCGGCGGGTCATACTGCTGCACAACACCCTCGTTCATAAGGCAGATCTTGGTTGCAAGAGTCATGGCCTCGAGCTGGTCGTGCGTGACGTAGACAAACGTCGATCCCGTATCCACGTGAAGGCGCTTGAGCTCGGTTCTCATCTCGCCTCTGAGCTTGGCATCCAGGTTGGAAAGCGGCTCGTCCATGAACAGGACCTTGGGTTTGGGAGCAAGCGTCCTTGCAATGGCTACGCGCTGCTGCTGTCCTCCGGAAAGCTCGGCGGGATAGCGGGCGGAGAACTGCTCTATCTTCATCATCTTCAGCATCTCGGCGACACGCTCCTTGATGGCTTCCTTGCTCCACTTCAGCGTCTCGAGACCGAAGGCTATGTTCTGGTAGACCGTCATATGAGGCCACAGGGCGTAGTTCTGGAACAGGAAACCCACGTCTCTCTTTGCAGCCGAGATGTTGATACCCTGCGTTGAGCTGAACACAGTCTGTCCGTCGATGATGATCTCACCGGTGGTAGGGGTCTCCAGACCGGCGATCATCCTCAGGGTTGTGGTCTTTCCGCAGCCCGAGGGTCCCAGAAGCGTGATGAACGCTCCGTCTTCTATAGTGAGGTTCAGATTGTCCACACCGACAAAACTGCCCCATCTCTTTGTAACATTCTTGATGATGATCTCAGGCATCAGTTTCCTCCGATTCCCTTGTCGATGGATGCTCCCGTGAGCTTGTTGATCGTGAAGTTGACGATAAGGACAATGGCAACGATCAGCAGGTTGATTCCATTCGACATCTGCTCGACGTTCTTCTCATCGAAGTACGACAGCAGTGTTGTGATAAGTGTTCCGCTTGAAGTAAGCAGGATGAACAGCGACAGCTCTCTGATACAGGACACGAACGGAAGCAGGAATCCGCTTATGAAGCTTGATTTCTGGATCGGGAACAGGATCCTGAGCATTCTCTTGTGCCATGGAGCTCCGACTATGATGGCCGCCTCCTCAATCTCTCCCGACAGCTGCATCATGGCGCTGGTTCCGCTTCTGGATGCAAACGGCAGATACTTGACCGAGGCCACTATGACCAGGATCAGGAACGTTCCGCGCAGGAACACCAGCTTGGATGTCACAGCGAGGAAGATCGATCCGAAGGCCATGGCCGGAATCAGATACGGGAAGAATGCCACGTTGGAAAGCATGCTTGCAAGCTTCGAGCTTCTGTTCTTGGAAACGCCGTAACCGATGAGGAATCCGCTGATTCCAACCGTCACTGCAACAACGAACGAAAGCTTGAGGCTTCCCCACAGGGCTCCCCAGATCCTCGGGTTGAACAGGATTCCCTCGCCTACCGGGATGTTGAAGCCCTCGATTGGGGTTCTGCTTGTCCAGTATTTGAGAGTGATTGTGGAATAATCACCCTGGACATCGCACAGGGACTCGAGTGCGAACGAGAATATCGGGAAGATTGCCATGAAGAACAGGACCACGACAAGTATGGCCGTTATCACGTTGTTGATCTTTCCCAGCTTCACATAGGAGACCTGTCCGGATTTTCCCGTGACGGTGGTGAAGGACTTCCTCTTTCCCAGCACCATCTGGTTCAGAAGCAGCATTCCCGCACCGATGATGACCAGAACCAGCGTCATTACGTAGGACTGACCGGAATAGGACGAGCTGTACAGCGACCTGAGCATGGTGGACAGGACGAAGAAGTTGCCCGGAGATCCGACGAATACCGGAACGGCATAGGATGCCATTGTGCTCGAGAACACAAGGAGTATGGTCGAGAACAGTGCCGGCATGATGATCGGGAGGGTCACCTTCCTGATTATCCTCCATCTTCCGGCCTTGAGGATCGTCGCGGCTTCCTCGAGGTTGGCATCCATGTTTCTGAGGATTCCTCCTATGAGGATATATGCAAACGGAGCGTAGTGTATTCCCATGACGATCGCACACGGAAAGATTCCGTATACGAACCACGACGGCACGCATATGCCGGTAAGGCTCTCAAGCATGCCGGTCACGCCTGTTCCCACCTTGCTGTTGGCAAAGACGTTCTTCCAGACAAGCGCGAGTGTCCAGGATGGCATTATGTACGGGAAAACGAAAACGGACGATATGAATTTCTTGCATTTGATGTCGGTTCTGGTGATGAGCCATGCAATGACTCCTCCGACAAGGGCAGCGATGGCGGATGAGTAGACGGACATCCTCACGCTGTTCCACAGCGGTCTCCAGAAGAACGACAGACTGTACTCGTGCGAGTACTTTCCTGCAATCATCATGGTGAAATTCAACAATGTGAAATCTCCCGGCTTCAGATGAAGCTTGAACAGGGAGTTGTACATCATTGAATCCATCTTTCCGACCGTGAACGATGCATAGAGGACCGAATAAAGCGGATAGACTATGCACGTTAGCAGGATTACAAGGAATATGACTACAATCAGGTTGGCCGGCTTCGAGAAATAGGTCCTGACCTTGTTGAGGAAAAGACCGGCCCCTGACAGTTCTTTGCTCTGACTTGAATTCATTTGAAATTTCCTAAGGGACTTCCCCTGAGGGGAAGGAAAACCCTTCCGTGCCCGTCGGAACCGGCGGACACGGAAAAGGCTTCAGTCAATGATTACCGTTTATTACTTTGATGCGCACCACTCCGCGATCTTTGTGTATGCCTGGGCATAGACTGTCGGGATGTAGTCGCGGTCCTCGACAACAGTGGTCTTGAGCCAGAAATCAAGCTCTCTGTCTCCGGCATCCTTTGCCTTGTCGCTGATGACTGTTGTCTTGTTGGTTGAATATGTTCCCATATCCTTTCCGAAGATGTTGTTGTAGCCTTCCGAGCTCATCAGATATGTCAGGTACAGACATGCTGCGTACGGATACTTTGCGTTTGCCGCGACCATTCCGTAGAACGGATAGACAAGGCCGCTGAATCCTTCCATGCCCTCTGTTGCACAGACAGCCAGTGTCGTGTAGTCAACGGATCTGAGCTTGGAGTATACGAAGAATCCGACAGATCCCTCGGCACCTGCAGCGATATCCTTGGCGATCGTGCTGTCCTTGTTGATGAAGGTGCAGTTGTTGATGAACTTGTAGATCCACTCATAGGAGATGTTCTCGAACTTGCCGTCGCTGACCCAATCCTTTCCGTAGAAGCTCTTGTAGGCCTTTGCAAGCTTGTCCTGCCACTCCGGGCTTGTGACCGTGATGAGGAAGTTCATCGATCCCTTCTCAAGCAGCGGGCTCTTCATCTCGATTCCCTTGAACTCGGGCTCTGTTACCTGCCAGACGTTGGTGATCAGGTTCTTCAGGTTGCCCTTGCCGTTGTTGTAGATGAAAAGTCTTGAGAGATAGCAGATTACCAGAGGATCTGTTGCTGCGGCATCCATGGATCCCTTGTAATCGAGAGGCACATAGTTCTCAAGATATCCGTTGGCGATTGCGAAGTTCATGAGCATGTAGCTGTCCTGGAGGGCATATACGTCGGCGCCGTACAGTCCGTTGCCGATCTCGGCTTCCATCTTCTCATAAATCTGTGTGTCGTCAGGCTGGTCTGCCTTGACCTTGATGCCTGTCTTCTCCGTGAATGTGGCCTCGTTCAGACGTGACGAGTTGCTGTAGATGGAAAGCTCGTTGTCTCCGATCTCAGCCTTTGCCTTTGCAAGAAGCTGATCCCATGTAAGGGTCTGTGCGTCCTTGATTGCGGCCTGCACACTTGATTCCTGTTTCGGTGCTTCTGCTGAACCTCCAGCAAAGCATGCGAAAACAACTCCCAGAACCAGCAAAACAGCTAGTGTTCTCTTCATTTTTCTCCTCCTTCTGCCACTTTGTGCAGATTACGAATTGCTATTTCATGCAGACACATGTCTGCAGCTTTTCCTTTCAATTAGCTCGGGCCTGGCAAAGTAGTGCTTGGGCATCGCGTCATGCCCGGCCTCGGCCTGTGCGAGCAGGATCCTGATCAGGTTCTCCGCGATATCCCTCTTGGGCTCGGCTATGGTGGTGAGGTTTATCATGGGAACGGACGATATCTCCGAACCGCCGAAGCTCATCACAGAAATGTCCTCGGGAACGGACAGGCCCCTTGTCCTGATCTCCTCCATGGCCCCTATTGCAACCAGATCCTTGGAAGCCAGAACCGCTGTGAAACGGCGTCCGGAATCCAGCATGACGGCTGTCTGCCTTGTTCCCGATCCGATCAGGCCAGATCCCCCGTCCACGAACACGGCAGGCTCAAGCCCCGCCTCCTGCATCCGTTTTCTGTATACATCGATCTTCACCTGGTTCGAGTTGGACCTGACCCTGTCGCTGACATATGCAATATCCCTGTGTCCCAGTCCGAACAGGTAGTCCATGGCCATGTTCGTCCCGCACTCGTTGTCCTGGGCAACGACATTCTCCCTGGGAGATGTCACCCACCCTCCCAGAAACACGACGGGAACGCGGAAGCCCACGGTCTTCTTGATCTCCGAGATGTCCCCGGAAACCGGAACGATGACAATTCCCTTCACCCTGGACTCGAGCATGCTCTTCACATGCTTGATCTCTATCTCCTTATTTCTATCGGAGTCTGCAATCAGCAGGTTGAGCCCGTTGATCTCGGCTACGCGGCTGAGGTCCTTGATTAGGTCGCCGTATGACGTGTCGGTGTCCTTGATTATTATCCCGATCGAGTTGGAGGTCTTCTTCACCAGATTCCTGGCGTTGAGGTTCGGTGTGTAACCGAGTTCCACGGCCTTGCTGATAACCAGCTTCTTTGTTTCCTCGTTGATGTCGGGATAGTCGTTCAGGGCTTTGGAAACTCCGGACAGTGACATTCCTACGGCTTCCGCGATGGTCTTGATCGTTACACTTTTATGCACTTTCCGTTATTCCCTGTATATTAAAAAGTTATTGTTTTCTAAAACGTTTTAGCTAAAACGATTTAGTGATTGTATTATTAGTGCACTGAAACAACGAAATCCACTAAAATCTGCTAAAGATGAGTTAGATGCAACTAATATGTCAAAAGGGACAGAAAAAACCCCGGAATCCCTGTCCGGACCCGGGGTTGGAATGTCTTGGAAATGTCAGACCTGTCAGCGCTTCAGAAGAGCCTCTACCTTTACGACCATGTCCTCTGCAAGAAGGCCGAATGTCTTCATCAGATAGTCCAGCTTTCCCACTTCTCCGAAACGCTCGCCTACGCAGACAAAGTCCATCTTAGCAGGATATGTCGTTGCAAGGTGTGCGGCCACAGCCTCTCCGAGGCCTCCGGCATAACGGGCGTTCTCGCAGACCAGGATGTGTCCCGTCTCCTTGGAGATCCTGTCCAGGAGCTCTGTATCGAGCGGCTTGATTGTGTGCATGTCCACCAGAGTGGCGCTGATGCCCTTCTGCTTCAGAAGATCCACTGCCTTCACTGCCTCGTCCACAATGACCTCGTCCGTTGCGACAATGGCAAGGTCCTTGCCCTCAGCAAGGATGCTGCCCTTGCCCAGCTTCACCTGCCCCGGAGCATAGCGGTGGTTGCCGCCCTTTCTTCTGAGTCTTGTATATGAGCTGTGTCCGCTTTCGAAGGCCTGGATTGTCAGGTCGTAGCAGCTCTGGGTGTCCGAAGGATCCAGAATGATCAGATCCGGAATAAGTCTCATGAGTCCCACATCCTCAAGCGGCATGTGTGTTCCGCCGTTGATCTGGGCGGTGACTCCGGCATCGGTTCCGATCAGGTGGACCCTCTGTCCGGCATAGTTGACCGAAAGGAAGAACTGGTCATATGCGCGCCTTGAGGAGAAGCATCCGAAGGAATGTGCATACGGGACGAATCCCATTGAGGAAAGTCCTGCTGCCACACCGACCATGTTGGCCTCGGCTATTCCGCAGTTGAAGAACCTTGTGGGGAACTCCTTTCTGAACGTTCCGCTGTTGATGCAGCTGGAAAGGTCCGAGTCAAGGAACACAACCTCAGGGTGTGCCTTTCCCAGATCTATGATTGCGGCCATGAGGGCATCTCTCATGTCTTTGATATCGGAAACGTCTCTCATTTTGCACCTCCGTTCAGAACGCTGATGGCGTACTCTTCGTTCTCATGGCTGATCGGCATGCTGTGGTTGGCCTTGATTCCCTCGCCGGGGGCATAGCCCTTGCTCTTGATGGTGTCAAGTATGATCATGCTCGGGCGGTCCGTGACGGCCTTTGCCTGCTCGATGGCCTCGGCGATCTGGTTGTAGTCGTGGCCGTTGATCCTCTGCACATGCCAGTTGAAGCCGAGCCAGCGGGTATCGATGTTGTCCATGTTGATGACCTCGGATGTGAAGCCGTCAAGCTGCTGGCGGTTGAAGTCGGTGAAAGCGATCAGGTTGCCGAGCTTCTGTGTGGATGCGAACTCCGCGGCCTCCCAGATCTGGCCCTCCTGGCTCTCGCCGTCTCCGATGATTGTGTATGTGTATGATTTCTCACCCTTGAGCCTCTGTCCCAGAGCGATTCCCACTGCCGCGCTGAAGCCCTGTCCCAGGGATCCGGTTGTGAAATCCACACCCGGGGTCTTTCTCATGTCGCAATGGCTCGGGAGGTTCGTTCCGCCGACGTTGAGGGTCATCAGCCAGTCCTTGGGGAAATAGCCCTTCTCTGCAAGTGTGGCGTAGACGGACGGACCTGCGTGGCCCTTGGAGCAGACGAATCTGTCCCTTCCCTCCATCTTGGGATTGGACGGATCGATGTTCATCTCATGGTAGTAGAGATAGGTCAGTACCTCGACGATCGACATTGCTCCGCCGATGTGTCCGTTTCCGAGATGCGCTATCTCGCGGATTGTCGAGATCCTGATGTCCTTGGCCTTTGCAGCCAGAGACTCAATGGTCTGTTTATCAAGCATTTGATACCTCTTTGTAAAGATATAAAACAATCTTAGCACTCTATCATTAGCCTTGCAACTGAACCAAGTATTTGGATATTATTTCAACGTTTATTAAGGAGTATGTCATGAGGCAAAGCAGATTGTTTTCAAAGACCCTCAGGGAGGCCCCCAACGGTGCCGACTGCAAGGGTTATGAGTATCTTCTCAGAGCAGGTTACATCGACCAGCTGGCAGCTGGAATCTTCTCCCTGCTCCCTCTTGGATACAGGTCCATCCAGAAGATCTCCGCTATCGTGAGGGAGGAGATGGACGCACTCGGAGCACAGGAGATTCTCATGCCTGTGGTGAATCCCGGTGACCTGTGGAAGGAAACAGGCCGTTTCTACAGCATCGACAGGGAGATGAGCCGCTTCAAGGACCGCAACGACAGGGACATGGTTCTTGCCATGACTCACGAGGAGTGCTGCACAGACCTCGGAAGGAATGTCATCGACTCATACAAGAGGCTTCCGCTTCTGGTCTACCAGCTTCAGACCAAGTGGAGAGACGATCCTAGACCCAGAGCCGGCCTCATCCGTGTCCGCGAGTTCACGATGAAGGACAGCTACAGCTTCGACAAGGACCAGGAAGGTCTTGAGAAGGTCTACAAGGCACACTACGACGCCTATTTCAGAATCTACAAGAGATGCGGACTTCCCGTCATCGCAGTCGGATCGGACAGCGGAATGATGGGCGGAAAGGTCTCCCACGAATACATGTACCTCTCCCCCATCGGTGAGGACACCATCATCTACTGCCCGTCCTGCGGCTATACAGCCAACAGACAGGTGGCCACATTCCAGAAGGACTACTTTGCAGAGGAGCCCAAGGCAAAGGAACTTGTGGCAACTCCTGAGGCAAAGACGATCGAAGACCTCTGCAAGTTCCTTAACATCCCGGCAACAAAGACAGCCAAGGCCCTCTTCATGGTCGGAACGTTCATCAACGACCAGAACGGAGAGGAAGAGGACAAGCTCATTGTCGGAATCGTCCGCGGCGACATGGACATCGAGGAGAACAAGCTTCAGAACGCAGCCAGGGCCAACAGCCTCAGACCTGCCCACGAGGAAGAGATCCTTGCAGCCAACATGGTTCCGGGATTCGGATCGCCGATCGGATGCAAGGCGGGAACAGTGGTCATAGTCGATGATTCCGTTGCCAAGTCCAACAACCTGGTTGCCGGAGCAAACAAGGAAGGCTACCACTACCTGAACACAAACTTCGGTGTGGACTACACCGGAACTGTCGCCGACATCGCCAGCGCGGCGGACGGATACAGATGCCCCACCTGCGGAAAGCCGCTTTCAGCTTCCAAGGGCGTTGAGGTAGGAAACATCTTCCAGCTGGGTACCCGCTACTCCGAGGCCATGAACTGCTACTACCAGGACGAGAACGGCCAGCGCAAGCCGGTCATCATGGGAAGCTACGGAATCGGAATCGGCCGTCTTCTTGCCTGCCTCTGCGAGGAGTACAACGACGAGAGCGGCCTGAAACTCCCGATCGCCGTCGCCCCCTACCAGGTCCACTTCATCAGCCTGATCAAGGACACCGATGTCGCCGAGAAAATCTACCATGACCTTGAAGCTGCCGGAATCGAGGTTCTCTACGATGACAGAAAGGAATCCGCAGGCGTCAAGTTCGCAGATGCAGACCTGATCGGAATCCCAATCAGGATCACCCTGGGCAACAGAAGCTTCAAGGAAGGCAAGTGCGAGGTCAAGGTCCGCGGCTCGGAGGACGAGGCCATGAACTTCGACCTGGACAATCTTGCAGAAGAGATAAAGACCCTCATTGCAAAGCTCGAACAGAGGGTATGATTACCGAGCTTTGATAACATATCAAGCTGCATCCTTCCGGGTGCAGCTTCTTTTTTGCAATTTTACATGACATTTAGTAAAAAAGTGTCATAATTATCGTTTTCCAGCCCGTCCGAATATTTACAATTAGTGTTTTTTCTGAAATAATTCAATTAAATATTTTACTTTACAAAAAAGGATTAGGCTAAAGAGTATGACAAATAAGCAAAAAACCCTCAACAAAAAGCTGCTTGCAGCCGCAATCTCTTCAACATCCGCTAACGACATCCACACTCTGATCAGACAGGGAGCGGAAATCAACTGCACAAACGAATGGGGGCTCACTCCCCTCATGCTCGCCGCACAGTACAACACACATGTTGTTGTCCTCAAGGCTCTGATCAAGAACGGTGCCGACATTGCCGCCGTCGAGCCAAAGTACAGGTCAAATGCACTGCACCTTGCAGCCAACACCTGTTCCAACCCCAAGATCATCGAGGCTCTTGTCGAGGCAGGATCCGACATCAACGCCAGAAACTATCTTGGTGAGACTCCGCTGATCATGTCCGTCCTCCAGAACCAGAACACAAGGATCTTCTCACAGCTGATCACCTGCGGAGCAGACATCACGATCTGCGACTGGCAGGGACACAATGTGATGGAGTACGCAAGACGCGAGAAGAGACCCTACATCATCACAATTCTCAAGCAGCTAGGACTGTGAAAACCTCTGGCAGGCGAAGCCTGTCAGCCGGATTTTCAAAAAAACAGAAAAAAAGCTGATAAATCAGCCGGAAACCATGAAAAATGTAAATCCGGCTGATTTTTTTATCCGGATTCCGACCCGGATCCTGATGGAAAGCTTAAAGATTATCCTTCCAGACCTTGATGGGGTTCACCCTGAAGCGGACCATTACGTAAATCCAGGCAAACAGGATGCATGACAGATGCAGAAGGTGTGCCACTCCGTTTGCAATTCCGAAGATGTGGAAGAAAATCTCGATTGCCACGAACACCATCACGGCATACGGCATCTTCATAGGAATGAAGAAGAACAGCAGGATCTGCGCATTGGGGAACATCACGGCACACAAAAACAGAAGTGCATATATCGCACCGGAGGCTCCCATGACAGGCACTCCGATTACCGCTCCCTGAAGGGTGTAGTACAGATAGTGGACAACACCGCCCATTATTCCGCAGACAAAGTAGAACAGAAGGAACTCCCTTGTTCCCAAAGTGCGTTCAAGAAGCCGTCCGAACATGAAGAGCGCCAGCATGTTGAAGAACAGATGCGAGACGCTTCCGTGAACGAACATGTATGTCACCAGCTGCCAGACCCAACCCATGTTCACGAATCCGGGAACCAGACTGAGCCAGTAGAAAAGCGGAATGCCTCTGAATGAAATCCTGTTTGAAGCCGTGGCGATGAAAACCAGGACGTTTATCATCACCAGATAAAGCGTTGCATTCGAATATGTATATTTGAACTTTTTGTTGAGAAACGAATCCTTCATCATATGACTAAAATAGTGAAGCAGCCATTTTTAGGCAAGTGTCAAAGATGACAAGCCACCCTTTTTACTTTACAATGATGCCATGGCAACAAGCAGAAGGGACACGGCAGATTCCTATACCCAGAGGGCCCACAAAGAGGGCTATCCCGCAAGAAGCGTCTACAAGCTCGAGGAAATCCAGCAGGCGAACAGGATCATAAAACCCGGTGACACTGTTCTGGATGTAGGAGCCGCTCCGGGAAGCTGGACGCTCTATACCCACAGGATGCTGCTCAAGGGAAACGGGACCATCATCAGCGTGGATCTGAATCCGCTGAACCTCAATCCTGTTCCTCCTACAGTCACAGCCTATGTGGGCGATGCCTTCTCAAAGGAAATAAGGGAAAAACTTACAAGTCACGGGCCGTACGATGCGATCATCAGCGATGCAGCTCCTATGACCACAGGAAACCGAACCGTGGATACAACCCGCAGCGAGTGGCTTGCAGAGCAGGTTCTCTTTCTTGCAAAGGAACAGCTCAAGCAGCACGGCAACCTTGTCATCAAGATCTTCCAGGGCGGCGGCCAGCAGCAGCTTCTGATTGAGATGCGCAAGCTGTTCAAGAAGGCCAAGACCCTCAAACCCAAGGCCTGCAGGGTGGATAGCTTCGAGACCTACCTGATAGGCCTGGACAAGAACTGATTTCAAGACCGGACCATACAGAAAAGCCCGCAGATTCCAATACGGAATCCACGGGCAGAAAACTTTGGAAAAACCTTATATGAGAAGAGAATGGAGTTTTCTTGCAAACTCTGCGGGATTCTTCGGCATCACACCTTCTGAAAGAAGGGCCTGATCCAGAAGAACGCTTGCTGCATCCTCAACATATTTGTCGTCTTTGGAGTCCACGATTTTCTTTACGAACGGATCGTCGGCATTGACCTCAAGAATAGGTGCGCTGCCTTCATAACCCTGCTGCCCCATGGCCTTCAGAAGCTGCTGCATCTGGACCGACGGATCGTTCTCGTCCGTAACAACTACTGCCGATACATCGGTGAGTCTTGAGGAAACCACAACTTCCTTTACCCTGTCGCCAAGAGCCTTCTTGAGTTTCTCGGTCACGGCACCTCCCTTCTCCTTGGCCTTTTTCTTCTCGTCCTCGGTCAGGAAGTCATCCATTGTGCCGCTCTTGTTCACAGCTTTCAGAGGGATGTCCTTGTACTTGCCCACCGATGAGATGACAAGGTCATCGATATCATCGGTCATGATGAGGACCTCGATTCCCTTCTCCTTGAAGGAAGAAAGAAGCGGTGAGTTCTTCAGGGCCGCCTCGTCGGAGCCTGTGATGTAGTAGATGCTCTTCTGGTCTGCAACCATCCTCTCCTTGTAATCCTTGAGTGATGTGTAGCCGTCGACGGCAGTGCTCTTGTAGCGGACCAGATCCAGAAGATCGTCCCTGTTGGCATAGTCCTGATACAGGCCTTCCTTCATCGGGCGGTTGTACTGCTCTATGAACTTCTCGTAGAGCTCTTTGTTCTGCTCGGAGATCTTCTTGAACTCGCCCAGAAGTTTCTTGACGGATGCATTGCGGATGCTTGTCATCACGCGGTTCTGCTGCAGGATCTCACGGGAGACGTTCAGCGGCAGGTCCTCGCTGTCGATGATTCCACGGACAAAGCGCAGATATGTGGGAAGAAGTTCCTTCTCATCGTCAGTGATGTAGACACGCTTCACATAAAGCTTCACACCCGGCTTGTAGTCGGCATGATACATGTCGAACGGTGCCTTTGCGGGAATGAAGAAAAGTGTGGTGTACTCGGTTGCGCCTTCTGCCTTTGTATGCAGGTAGAACAGCGGGTTCTCCGAGTCATAGCAGGTATTCTTGTAGAACTCGTTGTAGTCCTCGTCCTTGAGCTCGCTCTTGCTTCTTGTCCAGAGAGCTGCGGCGCTGTTGATCTTCTCCACCTTGTGCTCGCTGCCTGTGACGTTGTACTTGTCGTCATATGTGTTCTGGTCATATGCAAGATAGATGGGATAGGCGATATGGTCACTGTACTGCTTGATCAGATTCTCAATCTGCCATCTGTTTGCATATTCCTTGCCCTCGTCGTTCAGATGCAGGATGATTGTGGTTCCGCAACCGGGGCGCTGGGCCTCTTCGATTGTGTATTTGTCCTTTCCGTCACTGACCCACTTGTAGGCCTGGTCACTTCCATAGGCCCTTGAGATGACTTCCACCTTGTCTGCAACCATGAAGGCCGAGTAGAAACCTACGCCGAACTGACCTATGAGGTTGCTGTCCTTCTTCTGGTCCTCTGTGAGATTTTCCAGGAAGTGCTTGGTCCCGGACCTCGCAATGGTTCCGAGGTTCTCGGCAAGTTCGTCATGCGTCATTCCGATTCCGTCATCCTCGATCGTCAGGGTGCGGTTCTCACCTTCTGTGAAACTGAGATCTATCCTGAGCTCGCCTTCCGGAGTCTTTCCGTCGACGAGGGTCTTGTACTTCAGCTTGTCCAGTGCATCGGATGCATTCGAGACCAGCTCTCTGAGGAATATCTCCTTATGTGAATACAGTGAATGAATGATCAGCTGCAGAAGTTCGGAGACTTCTGTCTTAAACTGTTTTCTTTCCATGTGTTCCTCCGTATATAGGTCAAAGTTAATTAAAACTGTTTCAAACGGCAATGGTGCAAAAGGGCAAAAAGAGAGCCGACCCTTTCGGATCGGCCCCAAATCTATAATCCACTAACCCAATCGAATGTCAAAGTGTGGTGGCTGTGAGTGTCACACAAGCCTGGTAAGTAGCCTCGACCAGCTCTGCGCTTGTGGGCCACTCAACGTTGAAGGAACCAACAACTGCTCCGGCTGCTGTTGCACCGGCTGTGTATCTCACGAATGAAACTTCCGAACCGTACTCGACGCCGTTCATTGTGATTGCAACACCGTCTGTGCTGTAGACCTTGCCGTCAACCTTTGCTGTCAGCTCAGTTGCTGAAACCTGAAGGAGAACAGAACCGAAAGCGTTGCTGTCGTTGATCTGGATGATGTCGAATGAAGTTCTGACATCGGCCTTTGCGATCTCGTCTGTGCTGTAGACAACAGAAGCGCCAACCTTTCCGGTCTCTGCATTTCTGATTGCATACTCTGCATCAACCTTCTCGACTCTGGAGACGAGAGTGATGGTATGGGTCTCAGCGAAACAGACCGCTGCAACCAGGACCATCAGTAGAACCAGAACTGCTCTCTTCATCTCGTCTCTCTCCTTATCAGTTTTTCCTTACACATAAATACTAGCCTGCGGGAGACTGGTCTGAGAGGTACTCTGAGACAAGAAAATGCCTGTTTTCAGCACTTTTTTACTAAAAATAGGCAGATTTGCGGTAAAAGTTACAGAATGAAATTAAAGATATTTCTTTTCTTTTTTATTATTCGATTGATGATATTTTTTTTGATTTTGTAAAAATGACAAATAAACCCATGTAAAAAGACAAATAAAACGACTTGGGTGCAGGAACCGGAGATAAAAAACAGGCCATTGATCTGTGCACGGCCTGTGTGATAACAATGCCGGATTTTCCGCTTCATCTTACATAAAAGAAAAACCGCCGAATCGCTTCGGCGGCTTTTATATTTTATTACAATTCTTATATCTATCAGATTGCGTTGATTTCCAGAACGATGTCAGCTGTGTATGTGCCGGGATCAATTGTGGAATCAGCACCGTAAGTGTAGGTTGCTGTTGCAAGGGTGTAGCCAGACACAGTCATCTTGGTTCCGGTGAATGCTGCTGTAACAGTGTCGCTGTTCTCATCCTGGGAAAGGGTAACACCAGTGGTAGGTGTATTATTCTTTTCAACTGTGATTGTCGGAGCCTGAGTCTCAGCAGCACCGTTTCTCTCGACATCGAACACACCATCTTTGAACTGGAGAGTGTAGCTCTGCTTCTGCTTTGCCGGGTTTGCAACCTTGGCAACAACTTCCACGCTTCCACCTGCATCAAGCTTGAATCCGGCAGCGTCATTGTCTAAATATGAGGGAGTTGCATTGTCGAAAGCGTTCGGTGTGTCGTTTGTCTTGACCTCACCCCTGAAAAGCTGGAACTGAGGGACAGCCACATCAACAGAAGCTGTGATTCTCAGTGTATGAGTCTCCTGAGTCTTGGGAGCAACCTCTGCGAATGCGAAACCGGCAACCAGTGCAAGAACAACCAGAATTGTAAGAACTTTCTTCATTTTGTTTTCCTCTTTTTCTTCCGAAAAATTCGGGTTATGTTTTTATGCCCACGTACAACTTACTACACCATAAAATGGTTGTCAACAATTTTTAAAAATTTTTTTCATCTTTTTTAAAAAAAGATTTCAAAAAGATTTTTCAGGGCTATTCCGGGCTATTTGATGGTGGACCAACTTCAGCAGCTTTACCAACGTCACGAAGCGCAGCACCCTTATGAAGCTCAGCAGGTTCATGAACTTTACCAACGTCACGAAGCGCAGCAACCTCACGAAGCGCAGCAACTTCACCAAAACCTTCCAATTAATGAGGATTTTTTGAACTCGGGCTTTGCTAATTCAGGAAAGTTATTCCAAATCATTTTTCTTTATAGAACAGTTTTCTGTTGTCTTCTGCGGTCCAGTCGCCGAACAACTGCTTTGAAAGCATCCATACTTCCCTGCTGGTTTTATTCTTATATGTGGAGTAGAGCTCGGCAGGGCTCATGCCGAAGAGCTTCTGGTATATGTCTGCTCTGTATGGACTTGGAAAATAGTTCTTTTCAAACATCCAGAAGCATGAGTCCGGAACCGACTTGCCCTCTTCCTTCAAACGCTGCTGGTTTTCATAAACGTATTTTCCGAGAAAGAACAGATAGTCCATGCTGTCTACCAGAACATATGCAGGGTCCGGGCTGAATACCCTGCTCCATCCCTCCATTTTGTCTGCCAGATGTTTTTTCGCATACTTTGCAACATTGGAATTCAGCGCTCTCATCATGTTGGAAAGAACCTTCCAGCTTGGTGTGATGAAAACCTCGTGGGTATGGGTAGGAAGCGTTGCTGAGAACAGGATTGTGATTCCCCGTTTTGCACACAACTCGCAAAGCAGATTATGTCGGTACTTTGCCAGATCCATATCGAAAAGTCTCTTTTTCCTCCAGGTTGTTGTGATTACATGATAGACAAATCCCCTTTTGTCTATATTCCTCCCCGATGCCATTCCGACCTTGCGGTCCACAGTGTTTTCTTCCGGAAGCAGATCTGAAATTGTAATCTTGGCCATTTGCCGCTCCTATATGTTGAGATACAGACATATACAGGGAAATTGTTGTTTTCATTGCACTTTCCGGAACTTTTTTTTGAAAAATGGAAGGTTTTGGTGAAGTTGCTGAACTTCATAACGTTGATAACGCTGGTAAAGTTGCTGACCTTGCTGAAGTTGCTGAGCCTCGTAACGCTGACAACGTTGGTAAGGTTACTGACCTTGCTGAAGTTGCTGCGCCTCGTAACGCCGACAACGCAGGTAAGTTTGGCAAGCCTGGCGGCCTTTGCGGGCCTCATGAACTTGGCAAGCCTGATGAGCCTGATGGCCCCGAAATAGCCCCAAATTACAGACAGTCCCCCAAAAAGGTGGTAGCCAGGCGACTGCCTGGCTACCGGGATTGGGTTAAAACATATTTTAGAAATCCGAGGAAATCTCGTCTAAAATTTCTCTTTCTATGTGGATTATACACTATACCATGGAAACTGTCAAAGTGACATCTGCATAATATGTGTCAGAATTAATCGTTGGATCCTCCGGATACTCGTAAGTTGCCACCGCAAGAACCACATCGTTCCTGTAAGTGTACTCCTTGTCGAGGTCGCCGTGGAAAGCAACAATCACCGGCTTGTTGGAGGAATCGGAAACACCAAGCGAGATGCTATCAATTCCCTTGCCGCTTTTGCTCTCGTCAATGACAGTGCCTACTGAGGTCGTAATCCTGTCGGGACCTCTGGTTCCGTCTTTCTCGCCATATCTGGAAACGTTGGTGAAAACTCCACCGCCGAATGTAAGCGAATACTTTTCATTGGTGTTGGTGTCATTCGTCAGAATGGCCTGGAATGTCACAGAGCCTCCCTTGTTGATGCTGAAGATCTCAATGGCATTGTCATCATTGAAAGCATATATGTTAGTTCCATCAAAGGCATTCGGTCCGTGGTTTTCTGTTCCGGCGTTTGTACCGACCCTGTCTACGGATGTGTTGCCGTCGATGGAAGTGATTTTAAGTTGGATGACAGGTCTGATGTTCTCAACTACTGATTTCAGACGGATTGTGTGGGTCTCTTCCAGTGCGAAGGAGAAACCTGTAAGCAAAGCAAGAATCATTATAACCGTTATTGCTTTCTTCATTGTCCATTCCTCATCAGACTAACCGTTCTAACCATGTATAAGATAATCCCGCAGCAACAGCGTTGTCAATAATTTTTTTCAAATTTTATGCCATATTTTTTAAAAATTTTTTAATATTTTTTTTAACAAAGTCAGAGAGCCCGACAATTTCACAGTCTCCATCCGCCACTCCGAAGGATCCTACCGTAATTGCAAACCTCGAGCGCATTATATTAATATATGGATATGGCAGACATGAAGCTTTCGCAGCCAAAGGCTGCAAGAACCATAAACATTGCAAGGGTTCTGGGAGCC
>JBGVBT010000039.1:0-11473 GCA_045225895.1 Sphaerochaetaceae bacterium | reverse complement strand
CCGACAGCGGAATCAGGTATTTGACCTTGAATCTGCGGATGACCTTTGTCACAAACAGGGTTCCGATACACTGGAAGATGTTGTTGATTGTCACATAAAGGGAGACGCTGGCCATGGAGACACCGAACTCCTCCATGACGGGAACGTAGAACAGCCCCGTACAGTTGCTCATGATGCCCAGACCTGCCCCCTGGAGCAGGCAACAGCTGACAAGAATCAGCCAGGGATATGCCCTTTTTAGTGACTCGCTTCTCTCCATCTTCAACGACCTGAAACCTTAGCTTCCAATAGTGCCCCTTCCGCCGCATTGTGTAAAGGCTCTGCAACCTCAAGAGTCGGCCTGCTTTGCCCGAGAAGACGTACAAAGCACTTTCTGAAGCAGGTGTCGTTCTCCAGCAGTCCTCCCAGAAGGACTATTCGGCATCGGGTCAAGGCGAGTCTGTCGGAAACGGCAAGGACATCGGACACAAGGTCTTTGGCATTGTCCTCGATTATCCTCATTGCAACCGGATCGCCAGCCGAGCAGGCTTCCTCCACTATCGGGGAAAGAGAAGAGACGGCACGTTTGTCGTTGGAATAGACGTAGGAGATTATTGTGTTCTGGTCCACTAAACCCTTCCGTTCGGACAGCATGGATGTCAGGACGGTATGTTCCGAGCATCCGTCGATGTCCCTGGCAACCGCACAGAGAGCATCGCGTCCAAGGCCGTATGCGCTGCCGCCATCTCCAATCAGATGGCCCCAGCCTCCGCTCCGGGCACATCTTCCGTCCCTGGTACGGCCATAGCAAACAGACCCCGTTCCGGAGATGGCGATTATCCCCTCTTCTCCGCCCAAGGCTCCTGCATGTGCGATCTCGTAATCGGAGAGAAGACGCAGCTTGATCCCCGCCTTGGAAAAGACATCCTTTGCGATGTCCTGCAGAAGACTGTTGTCGACACCGGAAGCTCCTATGCATACACCCAGGCAGGTTCCCAGGCTTTTCAGATATTCAATGATCTGATCCAGAAGAAGGCAGAACGCATCCTTTCCGATGCCGTTGAGATTGAAAGGTCCGAACGTCTTCTGCCCTATGAGAACGCCTTCCGCAGTCCGACAGATTACAGAGGTCCTTGTTCCGCCTCCGTCAACTCCTGCAAAGAAAGAAACGCTCATCCAAGAGCCTCTCTGACATGGCCTTTGGAAGCTTCAAGCCTTTCTTCCGCCTCCTCTGGAGAACATGAGGAAAGCACCATAACCACAGCTTTCTTCACACTGCCTCCGGCTTTCCTTAGAACAGATGAGGCCTCATCCCTCGGGATCCCGGTAGCCTCCATCAGAATACCCACAGCACGGGCTTCCAGCTTTGCATTGGTCTGAACCACATCAACCATCAGATTCCTGTAGCACTTTCCGGTTCTGACCATGCTTGCGGTTGATATCATGTTGAGAATCATCTTCTGAGAGGTGCCGGCCTTGAGTCTAGTCGATCCGGTCAGTACTTCCGGGCCAACAATGACCTCAATTGCAGAGTCTGCCAGTTTTCCAATGGCAGAACCTTTGTTACAGGCTATCGAAACGGTATTGCAGCCCAGACTGTTCGCATACTCAAGTCCACCGATCACATACGGGGTGCGCCCGCTTGCGGCAACTCCGACAACAGTGTCCCTACTGTTCAGGGCAATGCCCGAAAGATCCTCTACTGCGCACTGGGGACTGTCTTCCCTGTCTGCTGAAAGGCTTATGTCTATGTTCTGGCCGCCGGCGATAAGGCCTACCACCGTACCGGGTGCAACGCCGAATGTCGGAGGACACTCCGCCGCATCTATGGCACCCAGCCTTCCGCTGGTTCCAGCACCGATGTAGATTATCCTTCCGCCCTTCTCAAGGGAATCGACGCAGAGATCGACGGCCTTTGCAATCTCAGGCAACCGGGCCTCCACGGCCGCCGCTATTTTTGAGTCCTCGCTGTTCATCAGCGTGACTATCTCAAGCGAAGTCATGATATCCAGATCGGACGATGCCTCGTTCCGAGTCTCTGTGGTCATTCCTGTCAAATTCACATCAGCCATCAAATAGCACCTCTGCAAGCCATTATGCCATTTGTGTCGGATAATTGGAACAACAACGCCGCAGCCTTCACCATTTCTGTCCCCTTTATGTCTTGTAAATATACTTACTTCAGTTTATTCTAAATAATTGGCGGCTCAGGGCGCATTGGGTCACCCTTCCGCCAGATTTTCAGTTTCATTCGAATGTATGGTCGCCGCGGAAAAATGACGGCGAATCATATCAAGGAGGCTTCTTTCATGGTGAGAAAAATGAAATCCATGGATGGTAACAATGCAGCCGCTCATGTTAGCTATGCTTTTTCTGAAGTAGCTGCAATCTATCCCATCACCCCTTCCAGCCCGATGGCAGACTTCGTCGACCAGTGGAGCGCAAACGGCCTGAAGAACATCTTCGGCACAAGCGTCAAGGTCGTTGAGATGCAGTCCGAGGCTGGTGCTGCCGGAGCAGTCCACGGCTCACTCGGAGCCGGTGCACTGACCACCACCTACACAGCATCACAGGGACTTCTGCTGATGATTCCGAACATGTACAAGATTGCTGCAGAGCAGCTGCCCTGTGTGTTCCACGTCAGCGCTCGTACAGTCTCGACACAGGCTCTGAACATCTTCGGAGACCACAGTGATGTCATGGCTTGCCGCCAGACCGGTTTCGCAATGCTTTGCGAGGGCAACGTCCAGGAGGTCATGGACCTCTCCCCTGTTGCTCATCTTTCGGCTCTGACAGGAAAAGTTCCCTTCATCAACTTCTTCGATGGATTCAGAACCAGCCACGAGATCCAGAAGATCGCAGTCTGGGATTTTGACGACCTCAAGGACATGTGTGACATGAAGGCTGTCGCCGAGTTCAGAAAGCATGCTCTGAACCCCGAGCACCCGCACATGAGAGGAAGCCATGAGAACGGAGACATCTTCTTCCAGCACAGAGAAGCCTGCAACAAGTATTATGATGAGCTTCCTGCTGTAGTCGAGTCCTACATGGACAAGATCAACGCCAAGCTCGGAACCAACTACAAGCTCTTCAACTACTACGGAGCTCCCGATGCTGACCGCGTCATCATCGCAATGGGTTCGATCTGTGACGTTGCAGACGAGGTCATCGACTACCTCAACGCACACGGCGAGAAGGTCGGTATCATCAAGGTCAGACTCTACAGACCGTTCGCAGCCGACAGACTCATCGCAGCCCTCCCGAAGACAGCAAAGAAAGTTGCGGTCCTCGACAGGACAAAAGAGCCGGGCGCACAGGGTGAGCCTCTCTACCTCGATGTCGTCACAGCATTCGCAAACGCAGGTCTCGAGGACGTCAAGATCATCGGCGGCCGCTACGGACTCGGTTCCAAGGACACTCCTCCTTCATCAGTGTTCGCAGTCTTCGACGAGCTCAAGAAAGCTTCCCCGAAGCGCCAGTTCACAATCGGAATCGTTGATGATGTCACCAACCTCAGCCTTGAAGAGGACAAGAACTGCCCGAACACAGCAGCTCCCGGAACCATCGAGTGCAAGTTCTGGGGTCTCGGCGGAGACGGAACTGTCGGAGCAAACAAGAACTCCATCAAGATCATCGGAGACTACACCGACAAGTACGTCCAGGCCTACTTCCAGTATGACTCGAAGAAGACCGGCGGCGTGACAATCAGCCACCTCAGATTCGGCGATCACCCGATCAAGAGCCCGTACTACATCAACAAGGCAGACTTCGTTGCATGTCACAACCCCAGCTACGTCACAAAGGGATTCAAGATGGTCCAGGACGTCAAGCCGAACGGAGTCTACATGATCAACTGCCAGTGGAGCGACGAGGAACTCTCACACCACGTTGATGCAGCATCCAAGCGCTACATTGCAAAGAACAACATCCAGGTCTACACCATCGATGCAATCGACCTCGCACAGAAGATCGGAATGGGCAAGAGAACCAACACAATTCTCCAGAGCGCATTCTTCACACTGGCAAAGGTCATGCCTCAGGAAGAGGCCATCGCCCACATGAAGGAGAAGGCAACACAGTCCTACCTCAAGAAAGGACAGGACGTCGTTGACATGAACCACAAGGCCATTGACCTCGGTGCAACAGCATTCAAGAAGTTCAATGTTCCTGCAGACTGGGCAAATGCAACCGATGACAAGGCTCCTGAGAAGAAGGCCGGAAAGGCCGAGCTGGTCAAGATGGTCACCAACATCCTTGATCCTGTTGACAAGATGGACGGTGACAGCCTCCCGGTCTCAGCTTTCATGGATCACGTGGACGGTCAGTTCGAGCTCGGTGCAGCAGCATACGAGAAGAGAGGCGTTGCAGTCTCAGTTCCCAAGTGGGAGTCTGCAAAGTGTATCCAGTGTAACAACTGTTCCTATGTCTGCCCGCACGCAACAATCAGACCTTATGCTCTCACTCCGGAAGAGGCAGCAGCCATCCCGGCAGCAGCACAGGTTGTGGACGTCAAGGCCGGAAAGGGCAAGGGTGTCTACAAGTTCACACTCGCCATCTCCCCGCTCGACTGTATGGGTTGCGGAGTCTGCGTAGGCGCATGTCCTGTTGCAGCTCTCACAATGGTCCCGCAGGAAGAGGAGCTCGCACAGCAGCCGGTATTCGACTACTGCGTCGCAAAGGTGTCCGACAAGAAGGATATGCAGGACTACACAGTCAAGGGAAGCCAGTTCCGCCAGCCGATGCTGGAGTTCTCCGGCTCATGCGCAGGTTGTGCAGAAACCAGCTATGCCCGCCTTGTCACACAGCTCTTCGGAGACAGGATGTACATCTCCAACGCAACCGGTTGTTCTTCAATCTGGGGCGGCCCGGCTTCAACATCACCGTACTGCACAGACAAGAACGGTCACGGACCGGCATGGTGCAACTCACTGTTCGAGGATAACGCAGAGCACGGTCTCGGAATGTTCATCGGACAGGACAAGATCCGCGAGGACCTTGCCGAGCAGGTCAAGGCAATCGCCGGAAGCGACGAGACCCTCAAGGAAGCAGCTCTTGCATGGCTCGACACCATGGAAGACGGAGAGGCCAACAAGGCTCCTACAGCTGCTCTGATCGAAGCTCTCGAGAAGAACGGCAGCGCAGAGGCAAAGGCAATCCTCGACAAGAAGGAGTTCCTTGGCAAGAAGTCAGTCTGGATCTTCGGTGGAGACGGATGGGCATACGACATCGGTTACGGTGGACTTGACCACGTCATCGCTTCCAAGAAGGACGTCAACATCTTCGTATTCGACACAGAGGTCTACTCCAACACTGGTGGACAGGCTTCCAAGGCATCCAACATCGGTCAGGTCGCACAGTTCGCAGCTGCCGGTAAGGACGTCAAGAAGAAGTCCCTCTCTGAGATTGCAATGCAGTACGGCTATGTCTATGTCGCACAGGTTGCAATGGGTGCAAACCCGGCCCAGACAATCAAGGCCATCACAGAGGCCGAGGCTTATCACGGACCTTCCCTGATCATCGGTTACGCTCCTTGTGAGATGCACTCGATCAAGGGTGGAATGACCAACTGCCAGAAGGAGATGAAGAAGGCTGTCGACTGCGGTTACTGGAACCTGTTCCGCTACAACCCGGCTGCAGAGAAGAAGTTCTCTCTCGACTCCAAGGCTCCGGCAGGCGGATATCAGGAGTTCCTGATGAACGAGGCCCGCTACAGCAGACTCACACGTGAGTTCCCGGCTCGTGCCGATGTCCTGTTCAAGCTGAACGAGGAAGAGGCAAAGAACCGCTATGAGCACCTCACAAAGCTCATTGCAATGTACAACGAGTGATAGCTCTGGCATAAGCCAAAAAACAAGAGGCTGTGACGTTTGGTTGCAGCCTCTTTTATTTTGCCAAAAAAGACTTCCCGGAATGAAACGGTCCCGATTAACTATAAGGTTCAAAACTTAAGACAGTGTATTCAGCCTGTCAATTTGCTAATCCAATTTGCGTTTTTCTTACTAATATGCAAATTGTATTTGCGTTTTTAGGAGTAAAATTCTATTCTATAAGTGGAGAACACCATGGATTACATACAGAGAAAACAGAACATCAACGAACGGCTCAACCAGAAATCGGTTCTTCTGCTCGGCCCCAGACAGACAGGAAAGACATCATACATCAAAAACGAACTCGGCCAATCAGTCAAAGCCAAGTGGGACCTGCTGAACTCGAGAACCAGAAGGCAATTGGAAGCTGACCCCCAACTCCTGTATGACCAAATCATGGCACTGGATATCAATCCTGAGACCGATATCCTCGTCATTGACGAAATACAGAAAGTCCCTGCGCTTCTGGATGTAGTACACGAGGTTATTGAAGAAAAGAAGACTCGTTTCCTTATCACCGGCTCTAGCGCAAGGAAGCTTAAGAAGAAAGGCGTAAACCTCCTTGGAGGAAGAGCCTCAAAAGCCACCCTTCTGCCCTTTGTATATGAGGAACTGGAAGCCATTGGAGAAAAGAGTCTCGAGGAAATCTTCCTAAGAGGCATGCTCCCACCAGCATGGGACGATGATGATCCGGATGCATTCCTAGACGACTATATATCCACATATCTTCAGGATGAAATCGCAGCCGAAGGCGTAACACGGAACCTCCCCGGCTTCGGCAGTTTCCTTCAGATAGCGGCATTGCAAAGCGGCGAGCAACTGAATTATTCTAACATGGCCGATGACATCGGCATGTCGAGACAGTCGATAGCAAACTGGTATCAGGTGCTTGAAGACACCCTCCTGGGCTTCCAACTGCCGCCATGGAAAAAGTCGGTAAAAAGAAAGAGCGTCAGCATAACAAAATTCTATCTCTTTGATGTCGGCGTAACCAGAAGGTTGTCCGAGATCGAAGTTCCCTCGGACACGCAGAGCGATTATGGTCGTCTCTTCGAGAACTTCATCGCCATGGAGCTGAAAGCCTGGCATGATTACAACCGAAGAAAAGAAACCCTCTGCTACTGGAGAACCGAAAACGGAACGGAAGTGGACTTCGTAATCGGAGATGACATAGCAATAGAAGTCAAGTCCTCGAAAAACCCGACATCACGTTATCTGGTAGGATTAAGGAAAATCGGAGAAGAAAAAACCTTCAAGCAAAGAATTCTTGTCTGCCGTGAAAACATGCCCCGCATGACAGATGAAGGTATCCTGATTCTCCCTTGGCAGGAATTCCTTCACCGTCTCTGGACCAGCTTTTAAACCGAGCTGGCGGATGGGAAAGGAACACATAAAAGCTCGTGAATCCGTTTAGGGAGAATAGCATCTCAAACAGAAAAACGCTCCCGGATCCGGGAGCGATTCAGTTCCTATAGTGCGGTATTGGTGTTATCTCTTGAACTTGTCCATCATCTGCTGGATTTTCGTAGCCTCGGAGACGCTGACCTGTCCTGCACTTGCGAGGGTCTTTCCCTTCAGGTCATATCTGCCGGAGTCCTTGTCGTAACATTTGTTGAGGGCACTCCAGTCAAGGTTGTTGAACGCCTCCATTGTCTGCTCGAAGTTCCTGGCCTGGGAATCGGAAAGGCCCATCATGACTGCGAAAGCATAATAATGCGGCTCGAAATCATAATCAGCGAAAAAAGCTTCCCAGTCGATATCCTCAAGAGAGGAAAGCCAGTCATCGGCCGGGGATTCCTCGGGGATTTCCGTTGTCTCGAATGCGGAACTGAAGGAGTCTGCCAGTGTGCTGAGGTCCATCGTTTCATAACCTACGGGGAGAATGAAAAGGGAGGCGTCGGCCTTCTGTGTGACGGATGTGATGAAAACCGAGGAGTTCATGAACTCGCTCTTCTCCTGAATTGCATAGAGGTCGTTGCCGTTGAACCAGTAGGTTGTCTCCTTGTCGCCTTCCCTGACAGTTTCGTAGTAAAGGGCCCTGCCGTCGAATTTGGCGAAACCGCTTCTGTTGTAGTCGATCGAGGCCGGGAACTTCATGAGGTCCTCGCCTTCGGCAGGAAGGATCATCATTGTCTTCGTGTTGTCCTCGATCATGTACAGCTTTCCGTCCGATTTCAGGATGACCCTTACCGACACACCCTCGTCAGTGGATTCCATATAATACTCGCCTGCACGCATTGCAATGGTCACAGGGGAAGTCTGCCCGACCCTGTTTCCGGAATCATCCATCTCACATGCGGAAGCTTTGACCGTAAACTCTCCTGTCTTGAAGATGTTTCCGTATTTGATGAACTTTGTCGATGGTGCGGCAAAAACCATGCCTGCGCACAGAACAGCCAGAATGATGAGCAAAAGGGTCTTTTTCATTTTTCTACCTTCCTATAGTTCCGTTATCATTCAGGATACGGCTTCCAGTCAAGTAAAAACTCCGGCTTTATCTGCAGACCACTGCTTTTCCGCTAAGTCCGTCTGCCTTCACATTCAGATCCGAATCCTCCCTGACATGGACAAAATGCTTTGTCTCCTCAACCTTCGGCAACTCCATGATTGCATTGAAGTCCAGCTTTCCGTCTCCCATCAGGGGATTGTTGGACATGTACAGGCAACCCAGGGAAGTCACGTTCTGGAAAAAGTGGGTTCCCTCGCTCGGCTCTGCCTGGATGTCTGCCAAGCCAGTCTCAACAATGACGTGGGCCTTTGAGATCTGCGGCCATGAGCACGGAATTCCGAGCCAGTTGTCGGACGAACCAAGTCTGCCTGCCACAATCAGGACATACTGGTCCTCGATCTTTCTGTTCAGGCTCTCAAGCTCAACTGCCATCTCAACCATTTCGGAACGTTTGAAAACATCCGGTTTCACACAGATTATGTCTCTTATACCCTCGGCCCTGCCGTTTCCCATGACGCGGTTGCAGGACACAAGTGCGCTTTCCATCTCATCTTCTGAAATGTCTATGTCCTCGAACCTGTCGCTGTTGGAGATCGGTCTGATCTGAAGGATTGAGAAATCGATCCACTCCTCATGCTCCATGTTCACTGCGAACTCTATCTCAACAGGCTCCGACATGGTCCTTGTTCCCAGTTTCAGAACGTCATCCACAATCTTTGCAAGGGGAATCATGTCGTACTTGATGATTCCGTTGAAAGTGAGACTCTTGAGGCCCTCGTCGTTCGGGTTCTCGGACAGATAGCCGTAGGTGGTCATCACGGATACCAGACCTCGTGTGGCACTTGGCCATCCGTAGGCCTTGGAGAGATCCAGCTGCACAAGATTGTCTATGTCACTGTGGGGATCAAATTCCCTGCTTCTGTCCAGGGCATAGAACATGCTCTGCGAGGCGATTCTGCCGTTCATCGTGCTGATGGGGATCCTGGGCTTTGCCGGACAGAACCTGAATGCAGAGCCTTCGTCCACTATGGTCTTTCCCATTCCGAAGGCAATCATTCCTATTCCGTCCTCGGCCTTCCTGCTTCCCGCAGGATAATAATCCAGAGACCTTGCCACGCCTGAGATGTTGGGTAGCCAGTATCCTTCATGGTCAGATCCTGTGACGTTCTGAAGGATGACGGCCATCTTCTCATCCTCTACCCCGTGGCCCGTCCTCTTGAGGTATTCTCTGGCATTGCAGAAATAGGTCGAGGCCCAGACCGTCTTCACGGCCTTCTCCAGATCGGACAGACGCTTTTCGAACGGCCCGATGTTGGGAATCATACTGGTTTGGTAGACACCGGCAAACGGCTGGAAATGGCTGTCCTCCAGCAGAGACGAGGAACGTACGGAGATGGGAACCGTCATGACCTCGGCGATGCGTCTGAGATCAAGTGCAAAGTCCTCGGGAAGAACTCCGTTGAGGAACATTGAAAGAATCTCATCATCGTTCTTCTCAGTAAAATCGCCGGGCCAGAAATGGTTGACCTCCATGAACAGGTCAAATATCTCTGTGGAAATGACAACGGTTCTGGGAATGGAAACCCGGATTCCGTCATAACGCTTTCTTATGTTGTCTGCTTTCATCTCAAGAGCGATGAATGCAAGACCCCGACCCTTTCCTCCCAGGGATCCGTCACCGATTCTGGAGAAGAACAGAGTCTCATCATACTTGTCCCTACTGAACTGGGCTATGGTACCCCTTGTCCTCTCCTTTCTGTATTCCTTTATGGTCTCGTAGATGAGATTCCTGGTCTCCTCCGCATTGGAGGCGTCACGTTTCAGTGTAATCGGCTTGAGCTTGGCCGCAAGCTGGTAGAGGGACTGGGCCCTGAGCCATCTTGAGAAATCGTTCTTTCTGGTATGGTAGATGAAAGATTCGATCGGAACCGTCTTCAGCGTCTCCTGCAGCTCTCTCATACTGGAGACCGTAGCAATGGCCTCTCCTGTCTCCGGATCCTTGAATACAAACGGTCCGAAGTCGTAGCGGGTCCTGAAGTGCTGGGCAAGAACCATGTTGCGGTCCGGCGACAGCTTCCATACAAAATCAACTCCCAGCTTCTGCGCAATTTCACCTGCCACTTCCTTGTTTGTGGACTGAAGCAGAACCGGACATTCGGGATTGTCCCTATGAATCTCCTTGATGAGATACTCTCCTGCAACGTCCTTTCCCCAAGGGGATTCAAAGGTCAGGTCGGTAATGACACCAAGCACGTTCTGTCTGTATTTGTTGTATAGATCAATGGCCTGTTCATAGGTTTTTGCCAGAAGAATCTTAGGTCTTCCGCGCATTCGGAGCTTCGTTCCCCATTCGTTCAGGGCTTCTCTTATTGAACCCCTGTTCTGCTCGATCAACAGCGTGTACATTTGTGGAAGATAGGAGGAGATGAAACGAACGGAGTCCTCGACGAAGATTATTACCTGGACATCGGCCTCGTCCGTGTCGTGGTCCACGTTCATCCTGTCCTCGACAAGCTTGACCATTGCAAGGAAGACAGACGGGTCTCCGAGCCAGTAGAACATATCGTCTATGTACGGACAGTTCTCACCTTTCAGAACCTTGGCCTTGCGGTGGTCCGGAGACGGGGAAAGAGCAATGAACGGCAGTGCCGGGTTTATTGCCTTGACTTCCTGGGCAAGAGCTTCGACTCGTCCGGAACCCAGATCCAGCATTGATATGACAAGGTCGAACTTGAGGCTTTTCAGCAGGGAAAGAGCCTCTTCCTCGCTGCTTGTGTGGGTTATCTTCGGAGGATTCGAAAGGCCAAGGGATGTGTACTCCTTGTACAAAGCCTCCTCAACACGGCCGTCCTCTTCCAGAAGGAAGCGGTCATATTCTGAGCAGATGAGAAGCACATTGTATATGTGCATCAACATCAGGGAAGAAAAAGGTTTCCAGGTTTCATCAAGCTCGTAATGCATTTGCCCTCCCCAGACAGATTCTTGCAAGAAAATCTACCACTTCAGAGAACAAAAAGGAAGCTTCTTGTATTAACAGGAATTCGGAGAAGCCAAAGCTTTCTTGTCATCAAGCAAAACAGTTACCCTATTATTCCTGCGCGATTGTTCATTGGCTGTGGGTTGCCTGTGCAGCGCTTTGCACATGCCAGGCGGGGCGCGGCCTTCAGCCTTGGCGCCC
>JBGVBT010000038.1:0-17608 GCA_045225895.1 Sphaerochaetaceae bacterium | reverse complement strand
TCAAAATCCCAGATTGCCATGTCAGGTGCGATTATAACCAATTATCAGAAAGAGTTGAATATCACCCGTAAAGCTCTTCCCTGTTTTCATTGACATCCAATTCCGAGTCCGGCATCAGGAACACCTCCGGAACATAATCCTGTGCGCAAAACTGAGCATAATTGACAGAATTGCAATTGAACTGATGAAAACCAGATAACCTGCCCAACCTGTTGAATCAAAAGAACCGAAGCAAGTGAACACGTCCACCAGAGCCCTATATGTCCAACCATTCAGCCGGACAATGACCGGAACATGTCCGAAGCATAGAATCAGAAGGCCTGTCATCATGGAGAACGCAGCCAGAAGTCCGGCAACAGGCGATGCCGCAATGGCCGCCGGATGCCATTTCCCCGTGAGGACAATCTGGACAGGAGCACTCAGAATCATGACCGAAACAGAGGCGGAAACCAGTTTTGACAGTTTGCCCACATACTGAAACAGCATGGCGTGGACAGACGGAGAAAGATATACTATGGCAAATACAGCAACATACCCGTAGCAGCAGCCCAGTTCGACCATTGATACAGGGAACAGGACCATCTGGAGGAGAAATACATAGAACAACCTGTTTTTTATTGCAAACATGCCAAAGGTAAACGTGAGCGCCGCCCTGACAAGTGACGGTCTTGGTCCGGCAACAAAGACAAAAGCAAATATAAAGACCGATGATGCTATCTTGCCGAATGTCCTTTTTCCGAACAGACGTCTGCATGTGGCTGTGATTATCCCCAGATGCATTCCTGAGAGAGCAAGGATGTGGGAACACCCGCAGTCCTGAGCCAAGTCTTTTATAGATGATCCCGCATAATCCGAACGCCCGAACAGAAGCAGAGTGCTCAGGACCGAGGCTTCGTCACCATCGGACAGAAGCCTTCTCTGCAGGACGGGAATCAGACGCTCCCTTATGTCATTAAGAAAGCCTCTTCCCATCACCTGGATTCTGTCATAAACAAAAAGGTCGCCAGAGAACCTTCCGTCAAGCCGGACAACTGTTCCTGATGAAATTATCTCCCCCTCCTTCCCGATGACAGAGACAAGACCGCCTGCACTCGTGTAATCGCCGGACAAGGTCCTGCATCCGGACAGCATTATCCTCATGATATGGTTGCCGCCGGAGGAGATGGACGAGTCATACACCACCCTGCCCCGGATCTGGAAAACCTGTGACGGATCAAAACCCAGGTTGAGCTTTGTGATCATTCTTATCCTCATGGCCATGAAAACAACAAGGGACAGAAGCAGTAGTTCATATGTGAGGAATCGCCGTGACGGGGAATCAAAGACGCCGCCGGAACTGAAGCCCAAAATACACCAGATGACAAGAAGGATGAGAAACGTTGAAAAAACCGTCCCGGCGGCGCTGGTCACTAAACCAAGTGATAGAAAAGACAGAACCAAGGAGCAACACACATAATGCAGTTCGACATCTTTTCCACTCACACAACCCTATTCAGGAAAATTGTCGATTTCATAAAGGTTTTAGTTTCACTTTTTTTGAAAAAGTGCAAAAAACAGGCCGGTTTTGGAAAACCGACCTGTAATGACAATCGGAAAGGTGTTTCAGAAAATGAAAGAAAGTCCGATGAATGCCTTCATGTTGAACGAGAACGAGAAACCCGTGGACTCGACCAGCTCTGACGGTTCAAGCTTGGTATAATCGTCGGAGCTTTTCGCGTTGTAGTTTATGCGTCTGGCTATTGTATAGAATCCGATGTCCGGCATCAGTGTACAGACAGCGGACAGCCTTGTGGTGAGGCTGTACTGCGCGTTTGCATAGATTCCTGCGGAGAAAGTGGTGACTGTGGTGTAGTCCGCATAGTAGTAAGGCGTGTGATTGTCTCCCTCGATCTTGAATTTGATCATCCTGTAGCCTTCGTTGATACGGAAGATACCGAAACCGGCACCCAAGGTCAGCTCCAGAGGACCTGCAAGCAGATCAAACTTGTGGGCAAATCCAATATGGGCAGACAGTGTGTTGAAGAACAGATCGCTCGAATGGAACTTGTACTCGGGATTCTTCGTTTTCTTCGTATTCTCCAGTTTGTTCTCCACATCGGTTCGTGAAACTTCACCGTTGATGTTGACCTTTGAGGGGAACGCCAGGGCGAAATCGATGTACATCTGGAGATCCTTGTTCATGACCATGTCCATGCCGACTTCGAATCCAATCCCGGATGCGCTGAAATCGACTCCGCTGAGTTTGTCGGAATACTTCGCATCGATGGAAGTCTTTCCCTTGGTGAAATCAAAAATACCACCACCTCTGACGGTCACTTCGAATGCGGCGAACACCGAAAGAGGAATCAAAACAAAAACACATATTATCAACAGTTTCTTCACAACACACCTCACATCTGGAGTATCTCAATTTCATTAGAAATGATATGGCTGCGGATATTGAAGATGATGATCTCAATCTTATCCGTCTCCACCAAATCCGTTATTTTCACAACCTCGGCGGCAGTGGCCTTCTGCTGGTCGAACAGCTCGCTTACCTGATCAAGAGCCTTCTTGTCCGCCTCGTATTTAATCTGGAAAACTTCCTTTTTGTTCTTGTAATCCTTGATGGAGTTCATCAGCTGATTGCCTTTTGCAAGATACTCATTGTAGGCAGTCTTCCACTCCTTTTCGGCCACAAGCGCATCATACTCGAGTTTCTCAAGTTCCAGGGACTCCTTGCGCAGAGTCTCGTTTGTGAGATTGCGCAGGGTATTCTCATACTCATCCCAATCGACCGCACTCTTTCCAGGGACCACAGTCTTTGTGTACAGAAGCTTGAGCCTCTCAAGTTCGGATTTGGAAAGAACCTGCGGCGTGTTGGACCAGGAGAATCCTATTGACATCGTCGGGCCGGTCACACGTGAACCCGGATCCGCCCTGAAATCATAACTTGTATTTAGCGACATATCCACACTCAGGTTTCCCGTCGAGTATGATGCTCCTATATCACCGCTAAGCTGTGTAGTCTTGTAATCGAAAGTGTCAGTCAGCACAACCTTAGGCTCTATGCTGGCCTTGATTTTGAACTGGCTGCTGCGACCCGTCTTCTCCTCTATCTTCTGAAGAACGGTCAGATAGTCGTAGTATTTCGACATGACATCGGAATTGCCTTCTTCCAATGCCACGAATTTGGGATCGTACTCGTTTGCAGAGTCCACCAGCACAGGGTCAATTCCATATGACCTCTTGAATTCGGAGAAATCATCTGTTCCGGAGTTCAGCTTCTGCTCGGCTTCCTTGCTCTTCATCTCCACTTCGGCATAGCGGAGCGTGGCATCCGGAGAGTCTTTGACAAGCTTTCCTTTCTTGATGTCATCCTCGTAGGCAGCCCTCAACTGAAGAGCCTCCGAATTGAGTTTTCTGACATCCTGTGACCACTGGAGTATCTTGATCAGATCCTCTAGGAAAGCGTTTTCCAGCTGCAACAGCGAACTCTTGTAGCTGTTGTTACGCATCAGGTCGGACTGACCTTCCTGATAGTTCGTTGTATCCCAGCTCTTGAATTCGAAATTCTTGGAAAGCCCTGTCCTAAGCGAATAGGAAATCCCGTCCGTCTTGTATGTGCCTTTTTCGGAATCCCAGTTGAAGACCGGTCCTCCGATTGAGAGTCTGGCATCAAAGGAGAGGTTGTCCTTGTTGTCAGGCGTGCTGTAGCTTACATCGACAGACGGCATGGTGATGCCGATCGGACTTCTGAAATCGTCTTTTGCACTCAGTTCCAGACTCTGGATACTGATGCCCCAGTTGGGTCCGTTCATTGCCCCGATGACCTGATCCAGAAACTCGTTACGCCTTGACCGCTTCAGCTCTGCTGCCTTAGGACTTGTCTCAAGCACGATTGCAAACAGTTCCTCAGCACTTTCCGCAAGGACAACCGGGCACAGGATCAGTATGATGAATAATATGGAAAGTATCCTTTTCATAGGCTTGATTATAGCATCACAATCTGGTGTTTCAACGACAAAGAATCGTAAATAATCTAATCTTTCTTGAATTTCAGCCGTTCTGGGCTTAAATTTTAAGTTGTAATTCTAAAACAAGGAGATTGGGAAACATGAAGAAAAGAATTATCCCGTTCATTCTTATTTGCGCCCTGCTTCTGGCAGTCGCGGTCAGCTGCAACAACAATCCCGGCGGTGGCGGGTCCGAGCCAAAAAGACCTGCGACCTTAACTCTGGGCAGTTTCAGAGATTACTATGCCAAAGGTGTAGACAAGTCTGCTCTCGTTGGAACTCTTTACTACACGGATACCGCTGGAAAGATTACAACACTCTCGCTGACAAGCGAAGGAGTAACAACAGATTTTGACTCAAGTGCAGTTGTTCAGGGAAAGACTCTCAAGATAACATACAAGAACATCGACTGTGTTGCCACCTACAATATCGTAGAACTTGAACCTGTAGATATCTCAGGAACCTTCGTCTTTGACAAGAACACAACCTACTCATTTGTAAGCGGTAGCAATACCATCAAAAAAAGAGTCTACGATTCGTGGTACAAATTCTTCATTGATGAAGAAGTCAATCCTACTGACCTAACATATAGTACGGCAATCAGCTCCAGTGGTAAAACAGTAATCAAGGTTGCTGGTGATTCATGGTCATATTATCCAGATGGGCAGGGAGGAATCCTTTACAAACCATCTGAATGGGACTATTTCGATTCTGAGAGCAAGTACATTCCTGATAATCATTTCTATGTAAGTACTGCTCCGGAAGATAGTAGAAATATCACGAATATAAAAGCTCGGGGCAAATATCTGATAATCGCATTCAATTACTACGATGATTCTTGCAACATGTACATGTGGTTTAAGGAAAACTTGAATGACCTTGGCGAATTGGATCCAACAGAAGCTGATGTAGTTGTTCCTGCGGACAAGTTCTCGTTCGGAACTGCTGGAGTAGAACTCGAAAAACAGGATATCGGAGAATATGACTGCGCCAAGAATCTGAACATAATCTTGAACAAGGACGGATACTACTCAAAGGATAAGGCATTCTCAATTATCAGCCACGGTGGAGATGGATACAAAGGGTATTCATACATCATGAAGCTTACTAACACCTCTCCGATTTGGAATGAACCAACCTGATTCTGATCAGAAACAACACTGGGGACTGTCGCATTTCTATTCTGCGACAGTCCCTTTTTATTTCAGAACGTTGTTCAAGTTGACAATGCTCAGCCGCTCCGTTGCTCTGATGCTCCTGTGCTCATGCTTTTTTGCAGGAGCATCAGAGCTTCAGAGCATGAAAAACCCCACTCCGTTAAGACATTCTGATATATCAATCCATAATAATTCTATATAATATAATAAATTATTAAAACAGCACTACCGTCAGAGCATCGGAGCATGAGAGCATTAGAGCACCAGAGCGGCCCAGCATAACAAAAAAATCCGGCTGGGAAAATCCCAACCGGATGAATGATCACAAATCCTGAGGATTTCTGTCTCAGCAGGCAGCGGCCTGTGCCAGAGTGATTGCGGCTGTGACGACAATGTCCTCCTCACTGCATCCTCTTGAAAGATCTGAAACCGGCTTTGCAAAACCCTGAAGGATCGGGCCGTATGCCTCGGCACCTGCAAGGCGCTGTGTGAGCTTGTAACCGATGTTGCCGGCCTGCAGATCCGGGAAGACCAGAACGTTTGCGTGACCTGCGACATCCGAACCCGGAGCCTTGGAGCTTGCAACGGAAGGAACGATGGCGGCATCGAGCTGAAGCTCTCCGTCAACCTTGAGCTCAGGACACTTTGCCTTGACCAGAGAAAGAGCTGTGGTGACCTTGTCGATCAGCTCGCCCTTTGCACTTCCCTTTGTAGAATAGGAAAGCATGGCGACAACAGGCTCTGCGTTGAGGAAGGTCCTGCAGGAAAGGGCGGAAGCCTCGGCAATCTCGGCAAGCTGCTCGGCTGTCGGATTGGGGATGGTTGCGCAGTCGGCGAAGATGAATGTTCCGTCAACACCGTACTGCTTCTTGTCTGTTGCCATGACGAAGCAGGAAGATGCGCTCTTGATGCCGGGTCTGCACTTGATGATCTGGAAGGATGCCCTGAGAACATCGCCTGTGGTGTTCTTTGCACCTGCGACCATTGCATCGGCCTCTCCGAGGTGGACCATCATGGCACCCCATCTGAGTTCGTTGACAATCAGTTCGTTTGCCTCTTCCTCTGTCATTCCCTTGGCTTTTCTCAGCTCATAGTACTCGGTTGCATAGGCTTTTCTCTTATCGCTTGCAAGCGGATCTACAATGCCGATTCCTGTAAGGTCGACACCGAGCTTCTCTGCATTCTTCCTGACCTCTTCAACGTTTCCTACGAGTGTTACAGCGGAAGCGATTTTCTGGTCAAGAATCATTCTTGCAGCCTTGACTGTCCTGGGCTCAAGGCCTTCAGGAAGAACCAGTGATTTCTGGGCCGCAATGGCCTGTTTCTTCATCTTCTCAGCAAATGTCATAGTATTTCTCCTATTTAAGTCTATTGTTATTCAATATCAGTTTCAGTTTTCAGGACCTTCCTGCACAGCCGTTCCGCTTTCTGCGTTAGCCTTGGCCTCGGCCTCCATGGCGGCAAGGAACTGCTCCTCGAAGAAGGCAAAGGCCTGCTGGATGTAGTCGTATGCAACCTTGAAGCCGGGGGCCTCGCCATGGGCCTTGGCATAGAAGGCAAGACTCAGCGCGCAGCGTCTGAATGTGTCATAAGCGTTTGCCCTTCCGATTCCTCTGGGGAACAGCGCTGCCAGATAGCCGGGCTCTTCGAAGTAGAACGAGAACTCATACCTTCCCTCAGGATCAAAAAGGTCATATCCCAGATTCTCTGTCAGAGCCTCGAGGTCGCATCGGTAAAGATAAGGCATAGCACCTGCATAGTCAGGCTCGATGAAGGACTGGAAGATCACGGCGTTCTCGTCTATGGCTTCATCGGTATAGGTTGCGGCATCCAGGAAGAAGGATACAGGATCCTCCGGCTGAAGATAAGCCTGAAGGAATTCCAGAACCTCGATGCTGTAGACCGTCGGATTGAACCAGAAAGCCTCTTCAAGAGAATAGAAGTTCTCAGCCTCTCCCTTGACCTCGAATATCCTGTATTCGTCGGGATAGGTCTTTCCTTCTGCAAAGGCACCCTGTATGAAAACCAGGCAGAGAGCCAGAACCACAATCATCAGTGTCAGTTTCTTGGACATATGATTCCTCCAATCTTCATTTTATCACTCTGAGAATGAAAACCTTCAGATATTCGCTCTCAGGGAACGAAAGGCGTATGGGATGATCCTGAGCCTGTCCCAGGGTCTCCAAAACCTGGACCTCCACTCGGGCGTCCTTGGCACTCCATGCAAGAACAGTCCTGAAGTCCTCGCGGGTGAGGGCTCCTGAACACGAACATGTGACCAGAACTCCTCCGTCCTTGATCTTCTCCATTGCCATCCTGTTGAGATCCTTATAGGCCTTCTTGGCATTCTCAAGAGACTTGACGGTCTGGGCAAGTTTGGGAGGATCGAGGATCATGACATCATATCTGTTTCTGGGGATGTTCCTCAGAGTCTCGAAAATGTCAGCTTTTGTGGCCTGAACCTTTTCCCTTGCATCCTCAGGAAGAATGCCGAGCTCTATGTTCAGATTCACATTCGAAAGCAGCCTGTGGATAGCATCCGCAGAACTGTCGAATGCGTGGACCTCTCTGGCCCCTGCCCTCAGCGCATGCAATGTGAATGCCCCCGTATAGCAGCATCCGTCCAGAACCACGGCATCCTTCACATAGGGCTCGATCCTGTTGCGGTTCTCGCGCTGGTCGCAGTAGAAACCGCTTTTCTGTCCGGATCCGGGAACCATGGCATAGTAGATTCCGCTCTCACGCAGCCGGATTTCCTCAAGCTTCTCTGTGGGGACAAAGCGCTGGGCGTGGCGGTAGTATTCGGTCACCTCGTGAAGCTTCTCTATGGCGCAGAAAGCCGAATCGGTGTTCAGTACAATCATGTCAGGATGAAGCAGATTCTCAAGAGCCCCGACAATGATGTCCCTCTTTTCCCATGCGATCCTTGCACTGATTATGACCCTGATTATCCTTCCGTACACGTCCGCGGCCACACCAGGAATCATGTCGGCTTCACCGTGGATGATTCTGAACGCCGTGGTCTGTGCCTCCCTGTCCTCGAAGAAGTATCTTCTCCTCAGAACCGAGGCCCTTACGGTATCCGTCCACCAGTTGTCATCGGGATATTTCGACTCGTCCCAGGAAAGGAGCCTCAGCTGGATATGGCTGTCCGCATCATAGACACCCCATGCAATGAAACGGCCCTCGGAGGTCACAACCCTGTACACTCCCGGCTTAAGGGGAGCCGATGGTTCTTCTATCGCACCTGAGAAAACCCATGGGTGATGTCTGAGAAGGTTCTTCTCCTTTCCCTGACGGATGCGGATCTCTTCTTTCATTTTGCAGGATCCAGATTCTTGAAGTCACAGACATCCTGTGTATAGATGATTCCGATTCCCGGCTCCTCAAGGCACTTCAGCGAGGAGATGGCCTCGACAATCCTGTCGGCTTTGTCGGATTCGCTGAGAATCAGGATCATCTCCTTCTCCGGAACGATCTGGACTCCGAGGAACTTCGCATCCTCTTCCGTTCCGGTTCCCCTTGCACGGGTTACCGTACCGCCGCGGGCACCGGCCTTTCTTGCGGCATCCATTATGTCATCGGCATAACCCGAGTTGACGATGATCGTTATCATTTTCCAATTGGTTGACATTCCATTCTCCTTTGCCGAACCGAGCATGGCTACCACGCCCTGAATCTTTCCTTCATTGCGGATATCATCCACAATCCTGTCAGCCTTCTCCTTGTCGATGACAATGAGAACCATCTCCTTGGACTTGTTCCCAAGACCGAGGATTCTGAGAAAGTTGCTGGAAGCAGTGCCTTTTGCAGGAATAACTGTGCCACCCCTGGCGCCGGCTTTCTTGGCAACATCCATGAAGCTCTTGGACTGTCCGTCGTTGACGATCGCCATCATCACATCATTGTGCAGAACCAGCATTGCTGACCTCCTTTTTCCCGCCTCTTTCCTTGAATCTGAAAATGATTCCCAGAATCTGGATGGCAATCAGCGGTGAAATTGCTATAAGTCCGATAAGACCGAAACCCATGTCGGCCGAACCGGATACGCCCAGAGCGAATGAAAGCAGGAAAGATGTGCTCATGGGTCCGCTGGCGACTCCACCGGAGTCAAAGGCTATGCCGGTGAAAAGACCCGGCGTGACCAGTGTCATAACCAGTGCCGATCCGACTCCGATCAGAACAAACCAGAGATAGTTGATGTGCAGGATAATCCTGAGCATGGCCAGAGCCACGGCGATTGCAACGCCGCAACAGATGAAGACCATGACCATAGATTTCTTGATTCTGCCGGCAGTAACGCTCTCGACCTGTTCCGTTAGAACCCAGACGGCAGGCTCGGCAAACACAACGATGCCTCCGAACACAAGAGCAATGACAATAACCCACACAGGTCCGTAATTCTGGGACATCGTCTTACCCAGATAGTTTCCGACTTCGGTGAAACCGTACTCGACGCCGGTGAGGAAAATCACAATTCCCACAAAGCTGTACAGAATACCGAGCAGGATGTTCTTGAACTTGATCTTCGGGAAGTGAAGCATTGTAAACTGCATAACCAGAATTATCGCCAGAAGCGGCAGGAATCCTATGGCTGTGCTTTTAAGCGTTTCCAGAAGACATTTGAGGAATGTGGCCTCCTCGACAACCTCCACAGCACCTTCGGCAGCCGAACCTGCCTTAGAGACCATGACCATTACAGCAACCGCCATGATAGGTCCGATGGATGCGACACCGGTGAGACCGAAGCTTCCGTCCTTGTCGTTCGAGGTTGATGCCGAAACACCGAGACCCAAAGCCAGGATGAACGGAACTGCCAGAGGCCCTGTTGTGGCTCCGCTTGCATCGAAGCTGATCGAGGCCATGCTCTGACCGATTATGCAGACCAGAACAAAGACTATCAGATAGAAGATGATCAGAACCCACTTCAGAGGGAAACCGGAGACGGTTCTGAGAAGTCCGATGTCGATGAAGATCGCAAGACCCAGCGCTATCATGACAACCAGAAGACCTTCCGGAATCGAAGAATTGAGATTGTGGACCTGACTCGCAAGGACAGATACATCAGGCTCGGCCAGAGTGACTGCAAAACCGATGATGAAACCGATCAGCAGCATGAACCACACATTCCTCTTGTGGGCAAGAACGGAACCCAGCTTCTCGCCTACAGGAACCATTCCGATATCTGTTCCGGCCAGGAAAAGGGAAAGACCGATTATCAGAAGAATACCTCCCAGAATGAACGGCCAGAACAGTTCCCCAAGCGGGGCGATGGTAAAATGAAGGACAAGGACAATGGCCATGATCGGAAGAACCGAATTCAAAGTCTCCTTGAGCTTTTTGACAAAATCCATCTGTTAACCACCATGAATCAGATGCACCCTGCACGGTGCATTTTTTACTTAAGTAAGATTCTAATTGTAAAGGTCAAAACTGTCCATAATTACATTTTCATTATTAATCAAATCAGCTTGAAAGTGACCCACACGGGGAGGTGGTCCGATACCCCTCTCAGCAGGTTCCTGTCCCAGGCGAACGGTTTGGAATCGGAAGTCTTCTGGAAACTCTCGAACAACACGCCGCAGCCTTCGAATTCCCATCCGGTGCCGTCGCTGCCTGCAGAAGAGACCAGGATGTTGTCATAGCATTTCCAAAGTCCGTCGTACATGTAAGAACCCAGCGGCCACAATGTCCGACGGCTGTCCAGCCAGAAACAGTACCACGTATCCATGGCAAAGAAGGAGCCTACCTTGAGTACGGCACCATCCCCTCTGCCCAGCGCGTTCTCATCCCAGCACTCCTCGTTCATGTCTCCGCATACAACCACAAGACAGCCCGGATTGTCCTTTCGTATCTGACGCGCCACATCCCTGACCACCGATGCCTGACCGGCCCTTTTCGAAGCAGTCTCTGAAACCCCGCCTACATTCGATTTGAAATGCACCGCAAGGACAAAAAGCTTGCCTCCCCCTGTGTCGAACTCGACTTCCAGTACAGGTCGGAGATCTTCTCCCGTATCATGGATCCGTGCGTTGCAGATGGGAATACTGCTGGCCACAGCTGTCTGGATCGAACCTCCTTCAGAACCAGCACAGGCGTAGTAACGAATGCCCATTTCTGCAGTATCACCTGTTTTTATCAGGTCTTCTACTACTTCTGGGTTCTCAACTTCGTTCAGAACCATGATGTGGATTTTTGCTGCAGGAAGATAGGAAAGAACCCTTCGGGCTGAGGAGAGACGGGTCTCGTAGGCACTTTGGGACCACCCGGACGACGGCTTGTACTCGTCATATTCGTTGCCGTCCAGTTCCGCGTTGAACAGGTTCTGGACGTTCCATGTAGATATGCACAATCCTCCGTCCGAGTCAGTAACACCCTGTCCGTTGCAGGAGACCGCCATGAGGATTGCCAAAACGATAATAAGGACAACAAACAAAACAACTCTGAGTTTCCGCATACAACCCTATACGGGAAGATTGTCGAAAACATTAAGGTTTTCAGAAAAAAAGATTGAAAAAGATCTTTTGGTTTGCAGAGCTCTTACAGGCTTGCCCTGTCCGGGACAATCCTGCTGATCAGTCCGTACTCAAGGGCCTGCTCTGCATCAAGCCAGTGGTCTCTGTCCGTGTCTACCGTGACCTTGTCCAAAGCGGCTCCGGTGGCACCGGCGATGATCCTGTTCAGCTTGGCCTTCATCTTCTCAAGCTGCTGGGCATGGATCTCAATCTCCGTGGCGTTTCCGCGCATCTGGCTCAGAGGCTGATGGATCAGGTAGGACGAGTTCGGAAGTCCCACCCTTCTCTCTGCGGGAACCGCAAGAAGGATCAGTGCTGCGGCACTTGCCACAAGACCCATTCCGACCATCGTAACGGGACATGAGACAAACCTGATCATGTCGTAGATCGCAAAGCCTGCGTCGACATCTCCGCCGGGGGAATTGATGAAGATCTTCACGGGCTCGTTGCTTTCGGACTCAAGAACAACAAGATCCTTGATGAGTCTGTCGGCAGAATCCTTGTTTACCTCTCCGGAAAGAAACAGCGATCTTGTCTTAAGAAGTCTGTCATACTGCCCGGGGTTCTCCTGTTTCTGCTCTGTTTTGTTCTCTTTGTCTTCCAACTGCATAGCGCCTCCGTAAAGCCTGTTATTGCAGGTACCTCGTTAAAAATAACAGTATTCTCGCTTAATTACAACCTTGGAAGCCCACACCAAAACCGATATACTTCTTAACCATGAAATGTGCATCCATCGCCATCATCGGGCGCCCGTCATCCGGCAAATCCACTCTGCTTAACACGATCTGCGAGTCCAAGGTCTCGATCACCTCACCCACGCCTCATACCACAAGGAACGCCATCCGCGGCATCTACACGGATTCCCGCGGCCAGCTGATCTTCACCGACACCCCGGGCTTCCACATCTCCGAGAAGAAATTCAACCGTAAGATGCAGGATATAGCCGTGGCGTCCCTCGAGGAAACCGATGCCGTCCTGTACATGGTGGATGCCACACGCAAGCCCGGAAGCGAGGAGGATGCCATCACCTACATGCTCAGCGGTCTGTCGGTCCCCGTGGTCTGCTGCATCAACAAAAAGGACATCCTCTCAGACAGTCAGATCGAGGAAGCCGAGCAGTACCTGAAAAAGAGCATGCCGGGCCGCACCGTGCTGGTTGCATCGGCAAAACTGGACGAAGGCGTGGACGAGATCCTCATCGAGCTCTTCAAGCATGCCCCGGAAGGCCACCTTCTCTATGACGAGGACACCTGGACAGACCAGAACCTTGAGTTCCGTGTCTCCGAGATAATCCGAGAGAAAGCCATGAACTCGGTGACTGAGGAAATCCCCTACGCCATCATGGTGGATGTCGCCGACCTGGAATACAGCGCCGAGGAAGGCAAGGTCTGGATCAGGGCCTTCATCACGGTGGAACGCGAAAGCCAGAAAGGAATCATGGTCGGCAAGGGTGGCGAGAACATCAGGAAAATCCGGGTCGCCTCGTTCAAGGAGATCAAGAAAATCTTCCCCGGATCCAAGCTTGAGCTGGACCTCAGGGTAAGAGTAAACGCAAAGTGGAAATCAAATGACATGATCCTGTCCAAGGTCTTCAGAGAAACCAGGGACTGAATGCCATTCAAATCAGGTATTCTTTGATCAAAGCATCGACATAAACCGTGCTCAGAGGTCTGTCCTTGCACTCATATGTAAATATGAGATTCTTGCCGAGTATATATCCTCTTCTGAGAAAAATCCCAAGCTTATCTATGGATTCCTGACAGTATTCCAATTTATCCATAATCCCTTGGTGTTCCCAAATGTATTCCTTACGTGTCCTCTTGTTCAGGATGAAGAAATCAGGATATCTGGATCTCAAATCATTCGTCCTAGCGAACGCATACTCGTACACATATGGAATCCCAAGAGCGTTCAACCTGTCCGCAATGATAATCTCGCTCTTGGACTTGACAACCTCCCCTCTGGCTGTAACCAGCGAAGGATTGAGAATCTTTACATTTGCAACAATCTTGCTGCACCTACTGTACCACTCTCTGGCATAGGCCTCGTCAGTATCTTCAATCGGCGTAACCAGTTCCTGTATCGCCTTATGGAGTGAAGGGAAAACATCATTAATATCGGACAACACCTTGCCAGACTCCAGTGTTCTGAGACATCGTTCCACCTGCCTTTTCTCCTCGGTTGCAGTCCTGAGCATCCTGTTCTGGTACGTTTTGTTGGCGAGATCAGCAATTTCGTTGTGCTTGTCCTTGCTGAGATAGGTCCTGTTCTTTCCATCAGATTTGTAGAACGAGCCTTGCGCCTTGTTTTTGGAGTAATAAAGGACCTCACCACCTTTTCGACTCTGTTTTTCGAGCTTTGCGATAAGATTTCCGAGCTGAGAATCCATTTCCTGGAGGTTTTTGATCAATTGAGCCTTTGTCATGTATTCAGCATACAGTAATTTTTCCAGAATTTGGAGATTTTACTTAGTTTTTGAGTAAAAAATACGATTTTTGGAAAAATTACTGAAAAGGCATAACAAATTGCACGCTTTTTCCAAAACAGGAAATTGCGTGCATTCATAAAACTATCCAAAGAGAGTAACGACGCTTACAGCCTCAGTATTTTGACAATACCTCCAGAACCCTCTCCTTACCGATGGTGTTCATGAAACCGGCAAGCTTGGGTCCCTTCTCCTTTCCGATCAGGGCCATGTATGTTGCAGTGAACAGAACCGTGTTCTCCACTCCGGCTTCGGCTGCGGCATCGTAGATGAGCTGGGAAAGATCCTTCTCATCCTTTCCGTCCCACAGGGCAACCTTTGAGCAAAGAGCCTTGACAGCCTTTGTACCTTCGTCATCAAGGGCAACCTTCTCGGAATCGGCAGTTGCAACGGAGAATCTGAAATCCTCAGGTGCGAACGTGGTGATCCATGTCCATGCGCAGCGGCATCTGGTTCTGAGTCTCTCAATCTGATCGTCTTTGACATCCGGCAGGGATGCGATGACAGCTTCGATGTCTCCGCTGTTGATCTGCAGAAGGTTGCACAGATGCCTGAACGGAACCTGATAGCCGGGTGTTTTTGGAACATCGCCGACCTGGGAGAGCTCGTAGACACGCTTTTCCATGGCAAGCTTCTTCTCGTTGCACGGAAGGAGTCCGAAGTACCTTCTCTCGCAGTTGTCGTAGTCCTCGTAAAGCTTCAGGACATCGAGATCGAATGAGATGGCGAACTCGGTGTTCGGCCTTGTTGAGGCAAAGAGGAACCTTGTGAGTTCGGGTGTGTAGACCTCAAGGACATCGCCCAGGGAAACGACCTCACCGCTTGATGAGGATATCTTTCCGCCGCGTCCCTTGATGGAGATGAAGTCATACTGGAAGGATACTGGGGCATGGCCGCCGAAGAACTCAACGATCTGTCTTGAAGTGTCGAAACTTCCGCCCTTCGAGTGATGGTCCTTACCGGCAGGCTCGAAATCGACGCCCTCGAAGACCCAGCGCATCGGCCAGTCCACTCTCCAGTGCAGCTTTGCATAAGGAGTGGTCCTGAGGTCGATCGTCTCCTCCTTGTTCAGGTCGTTGTCGCGGTATGTGATTCCGTACTCGCCGTCCCATGAGAGGATTGTGGTGTTGTCCTTGTCCGTGAATGAGCTGAAAACAGCGATCGGCCACCACGAGTCGTCCAAAGGCTCGGCTCTGTACTGGTTCAGGACCTCGATGATCTTGCCCTTAAGCTCGAGGGCCTTCTTCATCTGCTCGGCATAGAGGGAGCTTCTGTAGCGCTGTGCCTGATAGAGGTACTCGGGATAGACTCCGACAATCGGAAGCTTCTCCTCGACATCAAGCTCGTTTCCACGGGCATAGTTGTCGGCTCTGTGTGTGGTATCCGGTACAAGTGTGATGGGTTTTCTGAGATATGTCTCGAGCAGTTCGGGCTCGGGCATGTTCTTGGGAACTTTCCTGAAGACATCATAGTCGTCCCAGGAGTAGATGAAGCGCACATTCCTGCCCTTCTGTCTGAGGGCCTTGACCACAAGGTCTACAGAGATGATTTCTCTGAAGTTTCCGATGTGCACGGTGCCGGAAGGGGTGATTCCGGAAGCGCATGTGTAGAGCTCCTTGTCCCCCTTCTCTCTGATGATCTTATCTGCGTAAATATCCGCCCAATGTACTGAATTCTGCTGTTCCATAGCTGGCAAGTATATAGAATTCAGTACAATTAGGCAATGTAATGATATGTTCCAGTATCTTCCAGTTTACAGATCCAGGAAGAAAGTCACACCGAAGATGAGCTTGTTCTCAGGATATCTGATGTTCACGCCCTTGAGAGGGAAAGCAAGCTGGATGCCAAGGTCGATGAAATCAAAGAAGCAGATCTCAACCTGCACACCGGTTGAAAGGAGAAGTCTTTCCATGCCGGAGTAATCTGCATCTACGGCACCAACTCTGTCGTTACCGGTATTGAGGTAGTTTCCTGCATACCAACCGGCATCGAAGAACACGTTGATCCTCGGGAAGATTCCCTTGACGAAGATATCCGGTCCGGCGAAACGGACTTCGAAATTGTTCACGATTGTGAAGTTTGTGGCATAGCTGATGGCCTCGAATCCGCGGACCTTTCTTCCGAGAGATACAGGATGAACTGCAAATGCAGGAACCATGCTTCCGCTTGTCCAGCTGGCGTTGACTCTGTCGAGCAGGACGATTGAGAACAGGTTGTCACCCTGCTTGTTGGGCAGCTCCAGGAGTGTTGTTCCGACCTCGGCGTTGATTGTCGCGCTGAAGTATGAAGCCTTCTTGTTCAGGAAGTTCGGTGCATACTGGAAGCTGATCTCTGCAAGGAAACCTCTGTTCGAAACCATCTTATCTTCCATCATGTTCAGCTTTGCACCTACATAGAAGTAGTTGAAGAGAGCGGAATAGTCGTCTCCCATGAACTCGGGATAGATTTTGTTTCCACCGTGCCCATCAATCCAGTTCTTGATTGTGGGGACTTCTGTCTTTCCGCTGGCTCCTCTGGCTCTTTTCTCTCCGACTGCCAGGGAATCCTTCGAAAGCTCATAGCGTCCCTCATATCCGACATAAGCGGTGATAAGGTCCTTGCCCTCGACCCAGGACTGGCCGAAGCCCTGCTGGAGCTTGAGGTTCCAGCGAACCTGCCACTGGTCGAAAATCAGAAGATCGTCCGTAATCGGTGTTCCATCCTGCGGATCCTGGAACAGAACTCTCTGGAGGTATCCGCCACCGACTGTGGCCTGAAGCTGAGTGAGATTTCCGTCGATGAACTGGAAACCTTCATAACTGACACCTGCTACCGCAAGAACCGGTACAAAACCGCCTACAACCTCCGGGTGGACGCCACCGTCCGTAGCCAGGAACTTGAAATCCCCGGCAAAGACGCTGCAGACTGCCAGGAACACGACAAACAAAACTAGCAATGTTTTCTTCATGAAAGAACTCCTCTCTCGGATTTCGTAAATCTGAATTAGTATACAATATGAGAAACGGCCTTAAAAGCAAAAAAAATACGCTCAGGGTTGAAACTCGGAAACAAAAGTGCTAAGTTAAGACGCTACCGAAAGGTATGCGGGCCTGTAGCTCAGCGGTTAGAGCAGAGGACTCATAATCCTTTGGTCCTGAGTTCAAATCTCAGTGGGCCCAAACACAAAAGGTCGATCCGTCAGGGTCGACCTTTTGTGTTTCATGGCTTTATTACGTCACTGACGTCACCGTTGTCACTGACGTCACTGTTGTCACTGACGTCACCAATCGTCACCGATCAGAACTCAACCTTGCAGTAGATGGTGAAGTCCTTGCAGGAATCGGCGAAAACGCTCTCTGTCTCATAGTCGGACATCTTGTATCTGAACTCGGCGCCCACAGTGGCGATCTCGACAATCTTGTCTGAAGAGATTCCCGCAATGGCGGTGAACTCCAGAGGATCTTCACTACTGAACGA
>JBGVBT010000037.1:0-7832 GCA_045225895.1 Sphaerochaetaceae bacterium | reverse complement strand
TGGGTCCAGGTCCGCGGAATCTGGGGAAAGATCGCCTATGTGGGCATGGTCACGCTCAAGGTCATTCTGGTTGTGATTCCGGGAGAGCCCTTCGAGATGGCCGCAGGCTATGCGTTCGGAACCTGGGAAGGGCTTCTTCTCTGTGTCATGGGAATCACCATCGGAAGCATAATCGTGTTCTGCACCGTGAAGAAGTTCGGCCTTTCCATGGTCCGGGTCTTCTTCTCCCAGAAGAAAATCGATTCCATGAAGTTCCTGCATACATCAAAAAGACAGAACGCCTTCCTGGCCGTTGTGTACATGATTCCCGGAACACCCAAGGAACTTCTCAACTACTATGCAGGCCTTACGGACATAAAGCTCTGGACTTGGGCCATAGTATGCTCCGTGGGACGTGTTCCCTCGATAATCGCTTCAACCATAGCAGGAGATGCGCTTGAACAGAAAAAATACTCCCTGGGTATAATCATAACGGGCGTTTCCGTGGTGGTGGGACTGATCGCGCTTCTTATACTCAGGAAGGTGGTTACCGAAAAGGGACAGGAGCCCGAAGGCGACAAATCCGGGGCCTGAAACCTTACACTGTTCATATTCAGGTGTTTGTAATACAATTTGCTCATGACACACGGTTTCATAAAGGTCGCCACCGCAACCCCTTCGGTAAAGGTTGCGGACTGCAAGCACAACGCTGACATGATTCTTTCCCTTGTCAGACGGGCACATGAGGAGGGGGTCCATCTTCTGGTCCTCCCCGAGCTCTGCGTCACAGGCTACACCTGTCAGGACCTGTTCCTGCAGCAGGCTCTTCTGGAAAGCGCCCAGGAAAACGCAATTGACATAGCATCCAAGGTTCCCCGGAACATGGTTGTCGTGTTCGGAGCCCCGGTGGAGCTTCGCGGAAAGCTTCACAACTGCGCCATAGTGGCATCCGCGGGAAAGGTCCTCGGAATAGTCCCCAAGATCAACATCCCGAATTACCTCGAGTACTACGAGCAGAGATGGTTCTCTCCGGCTCTTCCCAACGAGGAGATCGTCGAGTTCGGAGACCAGAAGGTTGTCATGGGCGGAAAGCTCATCTTCACATGCAACCAGATGCCGTACTTCAGGCTTGCCTGCGAGGTCTGCGAGGACCTGTGGGTTCCCAATCCGCCGAGTGTCAACCATGCCATCAACGGTGCCACGGTGATTGCCAACGTAAGTGCAAGCGACGAGTTTGTCGGAAAGGCATCGTACAGGTACAACCTCATCGAGGGTCAGAGTGCCCGCCTTATCTGCGCATACGTCTATGCAGACGCAGGCGAAGGCGAGAGCACGACAGATCTTGTGTTCTCCGGAAACAACCAGATCTGCGAGGACGGAAAGACTCTGGCCTCAAGCTGCAACGAGACGGACGAGCTTCTGATAACGGAGGTCGACCTCGAGCACCTGGAGCATGACAGACGCACCAGAAACACCTTTGTCACCACGAACGACAAGGAGTACAGATACATCGGCTTTGACATTGAGCCCGGCGAGACAAGCCTGAGCCGCAAGGTCGAGGCCATGCCGTTCGTCCCGGAGGACGGAAAGGAGAGGAGCTCCAGATCGGAGGAGATCCTGAATCTGCAGAGCATGGGTCTGAAGCAGAGACTGAAGCACATCGGAGCCAGGACTGCGGTCATCGGCATATCCGGAGGCCTGGACTCCACGCTGGCACTTCTTGTCACCGTGAGAGCCTTCGATGCCCTGGGACTTGACCGCAAGGGCATTGTCTGCGTGACCATGCCGTGTTTCGGAACCACGGAGAGGACCAAGACCAACGCCATGTCCATGGTGGAGCGTCTCGGATGCACCCTTGAGATTGTCGATATAAAGAAGGCCGTCACCCAGCATTTCGAGGACATCGGCCAGGATCCGGACCTGTACGACACCACATACGAGAACTCGCAGGCCCGGGAGAGGACCCAGGTCCTGATGGACATTGCGAACAAGCTCAACGGTATTGTCGTGGGAACGGGAGACCTGTCGGAGCTCGCGCTGGGCTGGGCTACATACAACGGCGACCACATGTCCATGTACGGAGTCAACGCCGGCGTGCCCAAGACCCTTGTAAGGCATCTGGTGGGCCACGTGGCAAAGACCACAGACGACAGGGAGCTTTCGGAGATCCTGCTTTCTGTCATGGCCACTCCAATCAGCCCGGAGCTGGTTCCCGGCAAGCAGGAGACAGAGGATCTTGTAGGCCCTTACGAGCTGCACGATTTCTTCATCTATCATGTGATCAGGTGGGGAAGTTCCCCGTCCAAGGTCCTCAGGCTCGCCCTCCATGCATTCGCAGGCCGCTACAACGAGCAGACGATTGTGAAATGGCTCAGAACGTTCTACAGAAGGTTCTTTTCCCAGCAGTTCAAGCGTTCCTGCCTTCCCGACGGCCCGAAAATCGGTTCGGTTTCCCTTTCTCCGAGAGGGGACTGGAGGATGCCGAGCGATGCCTGCGTTAAGGTCTGGCAGACCGAACTTGAAGATTCATTTGTCTGATAACGAAAAAAGTTGTAACATTTAGTGTGTGTCCTTGTTTTGATTAGTGTTCTGACTAGGGACAAGAGAAATTAATCCAGCCCAGTGGCTTTTATAGGAGAGTCAAAATGAAGAAAATCATCATCGCAATGCTTATTGCACTTATCATTCCGTGCTGCCTGTTCGCAGACAGAGGTCTTTTCGACCTTACAGTTGGTGTAGCAGCATCATCAGATTACAGTGTTGAGACCCGACCCCAGGAGTTTGCTATCGACAAGTTCTCCTTCGGTGCCGATGTTGAGATGAAGCTCGCCTTCGTAGCACTCGACGGAAAGGTCATGTATGCTCCGACAGACAAGGCAATCAGCGGAATCACTTCTGCAAACCTTGCCATCGATATCTTCTTCGTCAGAGTCAAGGCCGGTCTCGGATATGAGTACCAGTACAACTTCGATGACAAGACATTCTGGTTTGGAAATGTAAATGGATGTTCCACTTCATTCGGCGATTTCAAGCAGGCATGCTTCGACATCACAGCCGGTGTCGATTTCCTTATCAGCAACCTGACAGTCGGCGTCAATGCAGTTCTTCCGACAAGCGTTTCAATCGGAGAAGGCAACTGGGGAGACCTCTTCCCGACCCTCAAGGACAACTGGAAGAACGCAAAGCTCGGACTTACAGTCGGTTTCGCACTGCTCTGAGTTTTTCAGAAAGTCAATTCAACGCTGCACGGTTTCCGTGCAGCTTTTTTTTTGATATAATTTGCGTATGGCAAAAGGTGTACGCAGATTAACAGGTTTTCTTTGGGCTCTTCTGATCGCTGTCCTCAGCTTCTTCATCATCTTCATATTCTTTCCGGATGTGTCCAACCGTTTCTTCGGTGTGAGCGTCCGCGGTGAGGATGTGCAGAAGGTTGTTGACGCTGCGAATGAAAAGGTGACCGAAACCGTAGAAAAAGCTGGGGAAGCTTTGGTTGGTGCTGTCAACGATACAGTCAAGAACAAGGTTTCCGAAGCCGCTGACTCCGGGAAGAGGACTGTGGCAGACACTGTCCAGAATTCCGGACTTCAGTCCAAATGATTGCAGATGGCAGAAGAAAGAAAAAGAATATTCATAGTTGACGGCTACGGCCAGATCTACCGCTCATATTTCGCATTCATCACGAATCCGCTGAAGGACAAGGACGGAAACAACGTCTCGGCCGTTTACGGGTTCTTCAACACCGTCATGAGCCTGGTCCGCCAGTACAAGCCCGAATACCTTGTGGTGGCGATGGACTCCAAGGGCAAGACATTCAGACATGAGATGTTCGACCAGTACAAGGCCAACAGGGAGAAGACCCCTGAGGACCTTCACGCCCAGATCCCAGTAATTTCATCCATCCTGGACGGGATGCGCATTCCGCACTTCGAGCAGGTTGGCATGGAAGCCGACGACATCATAGCTACGATTGCAAAAAAAGCCTCGGCAGACGGCCTGGAAACCGTGATGGTCACGGGAGACAAGGACCTTCTTCAGCTTGTCAGAGATGACGTCAAGGCCCTCAGACCTCCCAGAAAGGGGGAGAAGGAATACAGGCTCTGCGGAACGGATGAGGTTCAGGAAATCTTCGGTGTGTCTCCGTCACAGATCGTCGATTATCTGACAATCCTCGGAGACGCTTCGGACAACGTGCCCGGAATCAGCGGAATCGGAGAGAAGGGTGCTGTGAAGCTTCTGTCTGAATACGGAACCCTTGACAACGTATACAGCAACATCGCCTCCCTTTCCAAGGGCCTTGCGGCAAAGCTCGAGGCTGCAAAGGACCATATTGAGCTGTCCCATAAGCTTGTGATGCTCAAGGACGATGTCTTTGACGACGGCAGCCTTGATTTCAGCGGTTTCTCCGTTTCAAGGATAGACTGGGAGAAGGGAGTGGATCTTTTCAGGTCAATCGGATCCGAGACTCTGGCAAAAGCCGCCCGCAGGATGGCTGATGCTTCGGGGTTCTCCCTTGTTTCCCAGGATGAGGAGGCGTCTAAGGATACTGAAACCGCCGCTTTGGAACCCGAAACAGAGAGCTCAGAAGCAACTGCAGGGGAAATCGGTGCTGTCCTGGACAGGCTTTCAGATGATTCTGTGATTGCCATGGATCTGACGCTTTCTGGAGATGACGACATGACGGCCCGTCTTCTGAAGATCGGCCTTACTGCAGACGGAAAGAAACGTTTCCTGGCGGAGCCTTCCGAGGAGTTGAAAGACGTACTCGGCCGCAATCTTCCCAGACTGCGGCTTGCAGGTCAGAACCTCAAGACAGCCTGCAAGGTCCTCAGACGCTGGGGAATTGCTGAGGTCCGTCCTTATTTCGACACCATGCTTGCCGACTGGCTCCTTGATTCGGCCAGGACGAAGTTCGATGACGAGGACTGCTGCATGAGCCTTGGCAGAATTCGGAAACTTGAGACCGAGCTTTCATCCAAGGGCCTTCTGGATATTTTCAGGACAATGGAGATGCCGCTGAGCTCTGTCCTGTGCGACATGGAGCTTGCGGGAATAGAGCTGGATTCCGGGAAACTGAAGGTTTTCGGACAGGACCTTGAGAAAGAGATAGCATCCATCCAGCAGGATATCTACACCCTGTGCGGAAAGAGCTTCAATCTCAATTCCCCCAAGCAGCTTCAGGAGGTTCTGTTCGTGGACAGGAACCTTCCTACAGGCAAGAAAACCAAGTCCGGATTCTCGACGGATTCGGATGTCCTGGAGGATCTGGCCGCAACAACGGAAGATCCCGTCCCGGCTCTAATCCTCAGATACAGGCTTGCAAGCAAGCTTCAGAGCACATATGTCCAGACTCTGCCGGAGCTGGTCAATGAGGATACCGGCAGGGTCCACACCACCTTCCTTCAGACCGGTACCGCAACAGGAAGGCTTTCCAGCAAGAACCCGAACCTTCAGAACATCCCCATCCGGACCGATGAAGGAAGAAGGATCAGAGCCGCCTTTGTTCCGGGAGAAGGATGCACGCTCATGTCTGCAGACTATTCCCAGATAGAGCTGGTTGTCCTGGCCCACCTGTCTGACGATGTCAATCTCAAGGATGCCTTCATCCGTGGAAACGACATACACCGCGAGACAGCGGCCTTGATACACGGAGTTTTCCCTGAGATGGTCACTCCTGCCCAGAGGCGAACGGCCAAGGCCATAAACTTCGGGATAATGTACGGCATGTCGGCTTTCAGACTTGCCCACGACATCAAGATAAGCCGAAAGGAGGCCCAGAGCTTCATAGAACGGTACTTCGAGCAGTACAGTTCGGTGGCTTCCTTCATCGACCGCGTCCATGAACAGGCAAGGGAGAACGGCTATGTCAGGACAGCCATGGGCCATATCAGATATATTCCTGAGATGAAGAGCTCCAACAAGGCCGTACGCTCGGCAGCCGAGCGCGTTGCCATAAACACGGTGATCCAGGGGACCGCCGCCGAGATCATGAAGCTTGCGATGATCTCAATCAGAGCTGAGATGGAAAACAGGAAGATGAGATCACGCATGCTGCTTCAGGTTCATGACGAAGTCATCTTCGAGGTCGTCCGGGGAGAGGAGAGGGAGATGGAGAGTCTTGTACGCAGCTGCATGGAAGGCGCTTACAAGCTGAGCGTTCCTCTCAGAGCCAGCATAGAGTTCGGTTCCAGCTGGGGAGAGATGCACTGATGATAGTCGGACTTACCGGAAAGAGCTGCAGTGGAAAGAACCAGGTGGGTACCATCCTGAAAGAAAAGGGAATGGAGGTCTGGGATCTGGATGTTCTGGCTCATGATGGTCTGTATGCGAACTCTGACGCAATAATCAAGCTATTTGGACCGGATATAGTCTATCATGAGGATGGAAAAGACATCATCTCCAGAAAAGCCATAGGAAAGGTTGTTTTCTCGGATCCCGGCATGAGGAAAAAGCTTGAGGACATCCTCTATCCCTGGCTCAGGGGCCTCATCCTTGACTGGAAGAACTCACATCCGGACGGAAAGCTGGTGATAAACGGAGCCCTATTGTACAGATCCGGATTCAATGCTATGTGCGATTTCATTATCTATGTCGATGCGGATTTTGATGTCCGTCTGGAGAGGGCTGTGGCCAGGGACGGGATTTCGGAGGAAGTGTTCAGACTCCGGGAACAGTCCCAGAAGGATGTGGACTTCAGGGATGTGGACTACGGTGTCCCTCTTGCCGTGGTGACAAACAATAACACACATATGGACAAACTTATTCAACAAGTATTTAATATCTGTGATAGACTTGGAATGGAATAGCATTCGATCCGGGAGTTTTAAAGTGAAAAAAAGCAAACTGATCCTTCTGACCATAACGATGATTCTTGTCCTCTACTGTGGCGCTGTCATTTTCGTCACAAAGCCGAACTCCTATGCCTACAGCGCGGTCTTCGGCGACGAGCGCACAATTCCTGCAGCCCAGAAGCAGGATGTCCAGCCGGCAGTCGATACAGAGGCTATTGTTGCTGAAGCAAAGGCCGCTGCTGCAAAGCAGGCCGAGAGCGTGGCAAGGGAAGTGGCAATGGATGTCGCAAAGGAAGTTGCCTCCCAGACCGAGGCCGGCGTGAAGAAGGCCATCGAGGAGACGCTCCCGACACTGGTTGACGAAGCAGTCAAAAAGGCTGTGGCTGACCTGAAGGTCTCCGAGCAGATTGCAGCCAGAGTGTCCGCAGAGATCGACAGCAGACAGGCCGAGTTCGCCTCACTGCTTTACAGGACATACAAGGAAAGCCTCATCGAGGAGCTGACACGGGAGGTACTCGAGAGGACAAAACAGGCCGAGCAGGAAGAGGTTGCCAAGTCCGTATCGGATAGTGAGAAGCAGACAGCCGAATATGAGGCTCAGAGGAAGGCGGTAAGGGAAGCGATGATCAGCAGCCTTCTCAATAAGCTTGAGGATTGAGGTCAGGGTCCTGTACAGACCTTGTCTCTCCTTCAGGGGTCCTGAACAGCCAGGACCCTTTTTTATTGTCCGGTTCCTGAAGAATGTAGTTTCCGCAGAGCGGAATCTTGCCGCCCCCGTCCGGAAGGTCGGCAACATAGTTGGGCATCGCCAGACCTGAGAGCCTGAGCCTGAGTTCCCTTTCTATCTCCAGCCCTTTTCTGATGGGAACGCGGAAATACTCCGTTCCCACCACCATGTCCCCCTGGAACAGGTAGTATGGTTTGATCCTGCAGAAAAGAAGCCTGTTGCAAAGCTCCTCCAGGGTGTCTGCGTTGTCATTGACTCCCCTGAGCAGGACGCTCTGGTTCATTGCAGGGATGCCCGCATCCACAAAATGCGAGACGGCTCTTATGCTGTCGTCCGTA
>JBGVBT010000036.1:0-2575 GCA_045225895.1 Sphaerochaetaceae bacterium | reverse complement strand
CATGCTTAAAACGCGCCGCCAGCGTTCGTTCTGAGCCAGGATCGAACTCTCCATCATTTGAAAACCCGGTCCGAAGACCGGATCAATTAACTTCAAATCCTTTCCCTTCAACTCCCGCATCCTCCCGGATGCGTATCACGAACAACTGATCGTTGATCTTCTGTTCGAATCTTGAATTGACTGGAAGCCCTCATAGCTTCCGTATTTCCTCTTTCCTTCGCTGTTGATGTAAAGAACTTTATCTGCTCGCCTTTCGGCGTGCGTCATAGAAGCTACCACAAAGGCATTTGATTGTCAACAGATTTTTTGAAAAATTGGAGCGAAAATAAGCTCATTCAGTTTATTCATTTCATGTCAAGAAATTAGTAAATCAAGTTTTTTTTCAAACAACAAAATCCCAATCAGAGCTCCGTTTTTTCCACACTTTTTTCCGCCAAAACCTTTATGAAAACAGCAATATACCCGAACAGGTCTTCAGATGCAGTCGGGAAACACCCCGGATCTGCAGAAGGAGACAGCATGTACAGAAAACTGAACATCATCGGATATGTGGACAAAGGCTACAGCGGCCACTGTACGGCCGTAGAATGCAGCATAAGGTCAGGCTTTCCCGGATTCGACATCACCGGCCTGCCAGGAGCCAGCGTAAAAGAGGCAAGAGAACGAGTCAGATGCGCCCTGAGAAGCTGCGGCTTCAAGTTCCCTCAGAACAGGGTTCTTGTGAACCTCAGCCCTGCCAGCCAGCCCAAGGACAGCACCCTTCTGGACCTACCGCTTGCCTGCGCAATCCTGACAACCCACCCGAACAGCCAGACCATGCCAACCCAGACAGGAGAACCCGTCCGCGTGATGGTCTGCGGCGAGCTCTCCCTATCCGGTGAGGTCCTCACCGCGTCCCAGACAGAAGGAGCCATTGAGGCTGCACATCGCTCTGGCTGCCTATTCTGCATCATTCCCGGAAAGGAGCCTTCTGCAGCCATCCATGATGGCCTGACCGTAATCAGGACGAACAACCTCGCCCATGCTTCTGCCACGTGCTGCGACATCATGGCGGGAAACCTGACACCGAAGGCCATCCGTGAGAGACAGCAGAAAAACCCGATCATATTCGAGGATGTCATCGGAATGGAAAAGGAGAAAAAAATCCTTGCCATAGCCGCCAGCGGTTTCCACAGCATCCTTCTGTTCGGGCCTCCGGGTGTGGGAAAGACAATGCTCAGCCTCAAGCTCCACCTGCTCCTGCCGGACCTCTCGGATGAAGGCAGAAGCGAGATTGCCAGAATCCTCGGCAACACAGGTATCGGAGCGGACCTGGAAGCGGCCGGCCAGGCAGACAGAGACGGGCGTTCCAGACTGCTCGGCCACGACTGCACCCAGATCCAGTTTCTCTCCGGAGCCGGCGCAAAAAGCCCCGGTGAAGGCGCCCTTGCACACCTTGGAACCCTCATCCTGGACGAAATCAACAAATATCCGCCGAAACTGCTTGAAACCGTCAAGGACTCCTACGACAAAGGCTTCACCCAGAGCTCACGCAGTGGCGAGCTCATCTCCTACCCTTCCCGATTTCTGATGGTCGGAAACATGAACGCATGCGCATGCGGAGGTCTCGGCGACGACGATGCGATCTGCACCTGCACCGCCCAGAAACTGGCCAGTCACTGGGCCCACGTCGGCAGACAGCTGATCGAGCGCTTCGACATCCGCCTTCCGGTCAGCACCCCGAAGGCCATCCTCACCCGCATGGGCAACCCAGTCCAGACCGATGCCTCCTTCACTGAAAAAGTCAGCCTGTCCGCCGACCGACAGAAACATAGATATAAAGGTATAGAAAACGTGGACTTCAACGGCCAGATCCACTACAGCACCACCGCCCTGTCCCGCCTCACAGCGGAAATCGACCTGTTCTGCAAGATGGGCTTCGGAGACAACCTTAATTCCAGATCCCAGATAAGCCTCATAGCCCTTGCCCGTTCCATTGCCGATTATGATGACCGTCCCGATGTCAGCGAAGAGGACTTTTCAAATGCCAAGGAGCTTCGCCGCTACGCCCTCGGAGACTACTACTGGAGATCCCTACGATGACAAAACAGTTCTGACTGCTGGGGGAATCATATCCCGATATGTACAATCAAATACACCAAGGTCATTGACAACGTAGACTCCTTCTGCTAATCTCGTTTCTGTTGTGAATACGGGCCAATAGCTCAGTAGGTAGAGCAACGCCCTTTTAAGGCGTGGGTCGTTGGTTCGAACCCAACTTGGCTCATGCGTTCACAAACGAATGTCGCCCTCGTCTAGTGGTTAGGACAACGGGTTTTCATCCCGTCAACACGAGTTCGATCCTCGTGGGCGATGAAAAAGAGGTGTTCAGAAAGTCCGGTTTTCAGGACAGGCTGAACACCTCTTTTTTCGTATATACCCCTCCACGATTGTTCATTGGCTGTGGGTTGCCTGTGCAGCGCTTTGCACATGCCAGGCGGGGCGCGGCCTTCAGCCTTGGCGCCAAACGCCTTAGGCTTGTGCGAAAATTGCCGATGCATCAGGCCACACACCGGCCCATGAACATGAGGGCCTG
>JBGVBT010000035.1:0-5643 GCA_045225895.1 Sphaerochaetaceae bacterium | reverse complement strand
GAGGACTGGAAGGAGACCATGTACTTCTCGTTGACCTTGCGGCCTACAAGAGCGAAGCAGATTGCAAGTACGCCGAAGATGTTCTTGGGGCGTTTGATGAGGAGGGCTTCCATGAGGCCGTCGTTCAGATGGGTCTTGTCGGAATCGAGGACCTTGAAGCCGCCGACATAATGGGAGTTGGAGATGATTCCTGCGACATACTCCCCTTCCAGCACCTTGTCAGTGGTGGTGATCCTGAGATGGTTGTTCGGCAACGGAAGGAAATGGATCGCGGCGTTGACCACGTAGGCAAGATAGCCGAAGTATTTCTTGTACTTCTGAGGAGTTGTGTATGTCACCTTGGTCAGAGCTCCGAATGACGCGACATAGGCGAAATACCTGTCGTTGAGCTTTCCTATGTCGATGGACTGGACGCGGTCACCGAAAAGAATTGTCTTTATTGCAAGGAAGGGATTCTTGCTGATTCCGATGGAATGGGCGAAATCGCAGGTGGAACCCATGGGGATGTAGCCAAGAAGGGTCTGGCAGCCCTGCTTCATCAGGATGTTGAGCATGTCGTTGAGGGTTCCGTCGCCGCCCGAGAACACAATCAGGTCATAGCCTGCGTTGACTTTTGGACTCAGTTCCTTTATGTCTGTCTCCTTCCCCTTTGTAGGATGGAACTCGATGGATGCACCGTCTCTTTTGAAGATGTAGTCTATGACCTTGAGATAGCGCAGGATCTTGCCCCTTCCGGCAACAGGGTTGTAGACGAAGAGAACATTTCTGTGAGATTCCTGCAGTCTGTTTTTTCTAAGCTTCTTAGGTCTTGCCATCGGAAAACTCACCCTTCACTTCTCAGCGGAAAAAGGCCTCATAGAGGGCGTTGACAGCCTTCTCGTAGTCGGCCTCGTCTATGCCCACGATGATGTTGATCTCGCTTGAGCCTTGGTCGATCATGCGGATGTTGACATCTGCCTCGGCAAGAGCGGAGAACACCTTGGCGGCGACTCCCTTCTTGTAGACCATCCCGATTCCAACAACGGCGATAAGCGCGATTCCTGTATCGACGATGGTTGCATCCGGATGAAGTTCCTCCTGCACATTCTCCAGGATCAAGGCGCGGTTGGCTCTGAAGGCCTGGGAATCGACTATCACGGACATGCTGTCTATAGCCGAGGGAACGTGCTCGAACGAGACGCCGGCAGAAGCGATGATGTTCAGAAGCTTTGCAGCGAATCCGACTTCGTTGTTCAGCATGGCTTTCTCGACACGCAGAGAGCTGAAGCCCTTCTTTCCTGCTATTCCTGTGACAACCTTGCCCTTCTGGGCGGGGTTCTCGCGGTGTGCGACAATCCACGTGCCATGGTCATCGGGACTGTTGGTGTTTCTGATGTTTATGGGGATTCCTGCGCTTCTAACGGGGAATACGGCATCCTCATGCATGACGGAAGCACCCATGTATGAAAGCTCGCGGAGTTCCTTGTAGCTGATCTCATCTATGGGATCGGGGTTCCTGACAACCCTGGGATCTGCAGAAAGCATTCCTGAGACATCGGTCCAGTTCTCATAGGCATCAGCCTTGACTGCACGGGCCACAATGGCGCCTGTGACATCCGAGCCTCCTCTGGAGAACGTCTTTACCTTGCCGTCGGAACCCGTGCCATAGAATCCGGCGACAACTGCATGGTCGGTTCCTGAGAGAGCCCGTCCAAGCTCAGTGTTGGTCTTCTCTGCATCCAGGGTTCCGTCGGGACCGAAGAAAACGTACTTTGCAGGGTCTATGAAGTCATAGCCAAGGTATGCGGCAAGAAGCTTGGAGTTGAGGTACTCTCCGCGGCTTGCCATGTAGTCGCGCTCGGGCGAACCTGACAGATGGGATGAGATGACGGAGAACTCGGACTGAAGATCGAAGGAAACGCCGAGCTCGGAAGCGATCGAGGCAAAGCGCTGGGATATTGCATCCAGGACAGAGGAGAAATCACCCTTTGAGGATGCGGCGTCATAGCAGCTGTAGAGCATGTCTGTGACCTTTGTGTCGTCCTTGCTTCTCTTGCCCGGGGCTGAGGCCACCACAAAAAGCCTTCCCTCATGGGATCTGACAATAGATGCGACCTTTTTGAACTGGGCTGCATCTGCAAGCGAGCTTCCTCCGAACTTCAATGCGATTGTTCTCATTTTTGCTCCAAAATTCATCCTAATTAGGAAATATACGGTTTAAGATAATCCAGCAGGGCCTGATTGTCCTGTGTATAGCGGAATGCATTCATTCCAACGGACTCTGCAGTTCTGATGTTCTCCTCTGAGTCATCGATGAAGAAACTGTCACCGGGCTCATAGCCTTCAACCCTGTAGATGTATCTGTAGAATGCAGGATTCGGCTTGGAAAGATGCATCTCGTGCGATGCATACAGGTGGTCGAAAACTTCGAGCGGACTCGGCTTCATGTCCAGCAGGTAGTTCCAGTGAGGAGCGAATGTGTTGGAGCCGGAGACTACCCTGTGGCCGTTTGCACGGAGCCTGGAAATCATGTCCTGCATGAAGCCGTTTACTTTCGGATTGTAGTAAGTGACCATTATCGGATCGTTTGAGAGATCGACTCCGTAGTTGAGCTCCAGCATCCGGTAAAAGCTGTCGACCTCAAGAAAGCCGTCAAGCATGGGCTTGAGATAGCACTTCCAGTCATTCCGGACTTCCTCGTAAGGGAGGTTGTACTTCCTGCAGAACCCGACTATCGGGGAATCGTGGATTACGACAACGCCGCCGACATCGAACACGAAAAGCTTCTTTTCCATCCGTTTCTCCTCACGCAAATCATGCCACATTATCGGTTTTTTGGGAATTGCGCAGAACCTCAGCGCAGGCCTTATCTTACAACAACATAAGGCATGCCCAGCGTATGGGCTATCTCCCGCAGCTCATCTGCGGAGAACGACGAGACATTCCTGTAGGAAGGGTCCAGTGTCTTTCCGGGATTGAAGGTCTGAAGATACCATCTGGAATCCTTTCCGATGAGATCGGACATCTTCCCGAAGTCCTCCGGAACAAGGAGTCTTTTCGGACAGGTGGTTCTGAACTCATGGTCCACGCCGCACGTCTTCAGAAACCGGATGGATCGGAAGACGGACTCAGTGTCGTTGAAACCCAGAAGGATGTATTTCTCCAGAGGAGCCTTTATGTCCATGGCAACGTAGTCCAGAAGGCCTTTCCCGACAAGGTCCTCCAGGACATCGGGCCTGCTTCCGTTGGTGTCCAGCTTCACCTTCAGTCCCATCTCCTTGACTCTGGCGATGAAGGCGGGAAGGTCCTTGTGAAGTGTCGGCTCCCCTCCGGAGATCACGAGGCCGTCCAGGAAGGAGCGGCGTCTTTCCAAGTATGAAAGGATTTCCTCTTCCGTGTAGGATTCTCCGAAATAGGTTTCATCGGAGCCCTGGACAACGAATTCGGGATTGTGGCAGTAGGGACAACGAAAGTTGCATCCACAGGTGAATACCGTGGATGCAACCAGTCCGGGATAATTGATAAGGTCTGTCTTTTCAAAACCGCTGAAGGTCATGCCCTCTGTCCGTTGGCGTTTGCCCAGCTGACAATCTGGTTCACGCCGCTGATCACATTGGTCGGATCATGCGGATCTGGAACGAGTGTCGGGACGGACATCACACCGTACTTCTGTGCAAGTTCCTGGTTCTCCATCGCATCGACGACCTTGTAGGCGATTCCCTTCTTCTCGAGGTTTGCCTTTGCCGCCGGACAGTTCGGGCAGGTCTTTGTGGTGAAAAGAATAGGAGTTGCTGCGGAGATCTCGGGCTTGTACTCCTTGCGCTCGTTGAACTCCTGGGTCTTTCCGGTGTTCCAGTTCTGGACCGGTCTGTAGTAACCGGTGATCCTGGAGTAGACCTCGGTCCTCTTGTGGCAGATCGGGCACTCCCACTGCTCGCCCTCGATGTAGCCGTGGTCCTGGCAGACCGAGTATGTCGGGGAGATGGTGTAGTACGGGAGCTTGTGGTTCTCGGCGATCTTGCGAACCAGTGTCCTTGTCGCCTTCCAGTCGGAGACCTTCTGGCCGAGGAACACGTGGAAGACTGTTCCGGATGTGTACTTCACCTGCAACGGATCCTGGATGTCCATTGCCTCGAAGATGTCGTCTGTGAACCAGACAGGCAGGTTGGAGGAATTGGTGTAGTAGGGAGACTGCTCGGTACCGGCAGTGATGATGTCGGGATAGTGCTCCTTGTCGTGCTTTGCAAGTCTGTAGGCTGTGGACTCGGCAGGGGTGGCCTCGAGGTTGTACAGGTCACCATACTTGACCTGGTAGTCGGAGAGTCTCTCCCTCATGTGGTCCAGGACCTCGCCTGCGAACTTCTGGGCCTCGGTGTGTGTCAGATCCTGTCTGAGCCACTTTGCGTTCAGACATGTCTCGTTCATTCCGACAAGTCCGATTGTGGAGAAGTGGTTGTTGAAGGTTCCCAGATAGCGTCTGGTATAAGGATAAAGACCGTTCTCCAGGTAACTGGTGACGACCTCGCGCTTGGTCTTCAGGCTTCTGGCGGAAAGATCCATTATGTCGTCAAGGCGCTTGTAGAAGTCTTTCTCGTCGGTTGCAAGATATGCGATTCTGGGTAGGTTGATTGTGACGACTCCGATGGATCCTGTGGACTCGCCGCTTCCGAAGAAGCCTCCGCTCTTCTTTCTGAGCTCCCTGAGGTCAAGTCTGAGCCTGCAGCACATGGACCTGACGTCGGACGGCTGCATCTCGGTGTTGCCGATGTAGTTCGAGAAATACGGTGTGCCGTACTTGCTTGTCATCTCGAACAGGAGCCTGTTGTTCTCTGTGTCGGACCAGTCGAAATCCTTTGTAAGTGAATATGTGGGAATAGGATACTGGAATCCGCGGCCGTTGGCGTCACCGTTGATCATGATCTCGAGGAATGCCCTGTTGACCATGTCCATCTCGGCCTTGCAGTCGCCGTATGTGAAATCCATGTCCTTGCCGCCGACGATTGCCGGAAGATCCTTCAGGTCATCGGGGACAGTCCAGTCCAGAGTGATGTTGGAGAACGGTGCCTGGGTGCCCCAGCGTGACGGTGTGTTGACGCCGAACACGAAGGACTCGACGCACTGCTTGACCTCGCGGTATGAGAGGTTGTCGGCCTTTACGAAGGCGGAAAGATATGTGTCGAAGCTTGAGAATGCCTGTGCGCCGGCCCACTCGTTCTGCATGATACCGATGAAGTTGACCATCTGGTTGCACAGTGTGGAGAGGTGCTTTGCCGGTGCGGAGGAAATCTTGCCGTCGACTCCGCCAAGTCCTTCGCGGATCAGCTGCTTGAGGCTCCAGCCTGCGCAGTATCCCGAGAGCATGGAGAGGTCATGGAGGTGGATGTCGGCATTGCGGTGTGCGTTTCCGATCTCCTCGTCATAGATCTCGGAGAGCCAGTAGTTGGCCGTGACGGCTCCGCTGTTGGAGAGGATCAGTCCGCCGATCGAGTAGTTGACGGTGCTGTTCTCCTTGACTCTCCAGTCCTTTGCGCCCAGATAGCTGTCGATGAGCTTCTTGTAGTCCACAAGGGTCTTGCCGGCAAGTCTGACGTTCTCATGCTGCTTTCTATAGAGAATATATGCCTTGGCCACGTCCTCGTAACCGGCCTGTGCCAGGATGGTCTC
>JBGVBT010000034.1:0-3867 GCA_045225895.1 Sphaerochaetaceae bacterium | reverse complement strand
GGTTGCGCCTGGCGCGATTCGAACGCGCGACCTGCGGATTCGAAGTCCGACGCTCTATCCAATTGAGCTACAGGCGCTTCCGTATATGAAAAAGTCCAGCCTGGGCTGGACTAGGGTGGAAGAAGGGGCTCGAACCCTCAACAACCAGATCCACAATCTGGCGCTCTACCATTGAACTACTTCCACCAAGAATGTCAATTGACTGCCTTAATATGCCCTAAGGCATGAAAAAAGTCAACCACGCATTGCGGTCACTGACGTCACTGTCGTCACTGTCGTCACAGACGTCACCAATCGTCACTGATTGCTGCTATCAGGGATAGACCTCGAATGAATCGATGAATGGGATGCTTTCCATGATGGACACATGCTCCATGAGGGACTTCCTGTCGCTGAAGACGACGTTGGCCTTGATCACGACGCCCTCGCCATCCTTGCGGTTGCACGAGAAGTCTCTGAGGGTCATACCTGTGCCGTTGAATTTCTCGGCGAGGTCCTTCACTGTCATGTTGTGCTTGGTGAGGTTGCAGACGATGATGCCTACTGTCTGGGTGGCGATCCTCTGGTGGTGGACTCTTAGGATGTAGTGGGTGAGGATGATTATCAGCGTTGCGCTGACTCCAAGGAAGTACATTCCGCTTCCGAAGCAGAGGCCGATACCCACTGTGGCCCAGAGACCTGCGGCCGTTGTGAGGCCGATGATGTTCTCTTTCCTGACGAAGATGACGCCCGCGCCGAGGAAACCTATGGACTGGATGACGCTGGCCGCGATTCTTCCTGCGTCCGATGTCAGCCTGACGCCTTCGATGCTGGCGATGTCGATGAAGCCGTACTTGGAAACAATCATAAGGATGGCTGCGGAAATGGCAACAATGACGTGGGTCCTGAGACCGGCGTTCTTGTAGCGTTTCTCTCTCTCAAGGCCGATTATCGCGCCGCAGATGGCGGAAAGAACTATTCTGCCTGCAAGGTCCAGGCAGTCAAAAAAAGTGAAGTATTTGAACAGCGGTGTAAGGTCAAACTGCATGAAAATCCCCCGAAAGCACCATCAGCTGGTGCTTTTCTATAAAGAGGCATTATATCACAGGTTTTCCGATTGTGACAAAGAGATTATTAAGCAATTTGTGTTCCACATCAGAGGAGCTGCGGAAAGAACGGATACAAGCTCTTTCTCGAGCTTGGTAGCCTCTGTATCCGTCAGGTTGCCAAGGGCAGGGATGTAGCTGTTTCTGACCCATCTGACTATGTCGCTTTCCCTTGCTGAACGCGATTCGGTGAAGCGGTAGTCCGAGACAGTCACCTTGCCGAACAGCTTCTCCATGGCTTGGACAATGTCCGTCCGGGTGGGGACTGCGGAGTAGATTTTCTTCTCCGCTTTCAGGAGGGTTTCCTGAAGCGGTCCCATATGGATGAAGTCGGACAGTCTGGAAGCCTCGCTGATCAGGGTCTCGCAGAGCACGATGTCGCCGCCCGGGGCAAGAAGGGTCTGTGCCTTCTTAAGGACTGCAAGGCCGTTCCCAAGGTCTTCTGCAGTCTTGCAGCTGAGGATGTTGCGGCCCAGGATATGCTCGAAACGGAGGCCTTTCTCAATACCTATACCTGAGAAACTTCCGGATTCAAGACCAGACAGGACATTGTTGACATCCTGGCCCTGGACGATTTTAGGTGCGCTGACGCTGTCCAGGGTATTGATATACTGTGAAAGGTAGGCCGTCTCCTCGGCGTTTCTGACATGGGCAACCACAAGGCCTTCAGGGGTGTGGCGGAATGCCTCCCAAACAAGAAGGCCGTGGCCCGAGTTCAGCACAAGGACTCTGTCGGAACGGATGATGGAAAGGTTCTCGAACATGCGGTTGCGCATGCCCTCCAGGGCGCTGCTTCGGCCGCTCATCGTCCTTCTCAGCCAGAGGTCCCGGCCCTTGTCGTCAGGCGAGAAGGTGAGGTTCTCTGGGAACGCGTTGATGTCCACGCTCTCCAGCTGGATCTCGCGCCGCCGGTTGACCAGGTCTGCAATCTTCTTCTCGTAGCCTATGTTGCCCACATGGTAGAAGACCTTGCCCTGAAGCTCGTTGGGCAGATACTGCTGGGCCACCCAGTGGTCCTGATAGGCGTGCGGATACATGTAGCCTTCGCCGTGGCCGAAGCCCTTTGAGTCGCGGCTTGCATCGCGCAGGTGGTTCGGAACCTCGGATGCGGCCGATTCCTGCTCAACGGCCTTAAGGGCATCGAAGAAACCCATCTCGCTGTTGCTCTTGGGGGCTGTTGCAAGGTAAAGGGCCGCATGGGCCAGATGGTAGCGGCCCTCGGGCATGCCTATGGCGTTGAATGCGGCTGCATCCGACTGGACAACCACTATCGCATTGGGGTCTGCAAGGCCAACGTCCTCGCAGGCGCTGATCATCATTCTTCTGAATATGAACCTGGGGTCCTCGCCGGCGTAGACCATCTTGGCAAGCCAGTAGAGCGCCGCATCGGGGTCCGAGCCGCGCAGAGACTTGATGAAGGCGCTGATGACATCGAAATGATAGTCGCCTTCCTTGTCGTACAGGACGGCCTTGCGCTGGATGCTCTCCTCGGCGGTCTCCTTTGTGATGTGAACCTTGTTTCCGTCGCGCTTTGTGGTCACCACCGCGAGCTCCAGGGCGTTGAGGAGGCTTCTGGCATCGCCGCGGGCAACGTCCACAAGATGCTCCAGCGCTCCGTCCTCGAAGCTCACATCAAGTGTTCCGTAGCCGCGTTCCCTGTCGCGCACAGCCTGCCAGGCGATCTTTGTAAGGTCCTCATCCGTCAGCGGCTTGAGCTGGAAGATCCTGGATCTGCTGACCAGAGCGGCGTTGACCTCGAAGAACGGGTTCTCCGTGGTGGCTCCGATCAGGATGAACGTGCCGTTCTCGACCCACGGAAGCAGGGCGTCCTGCTGGCTCTTGTTCCAGCGGTGGACCTCGTCCACAAAGAGGATGGTGCGGCTGCCGTACAGGTCAAGGCGGTTCTTGGCCGCATCGATCTCCTCGCGGAGCTCCTTGACGCCGGAAAGCACGGCGTTGATGGTGGAGAAGTGGCTTTTTGTTGTGTTGGCGATGACACGCGCCAGTGTGGTCTTTCCCGTTCCGGGAGGCCCGTAGAAGATCACGGACGAGAGCTGGTCGGCCTGGATGGACCTCCTGAGAAGCCTGCCCGGGCCGATGATATGGTCCTGGCCGATGTACTCGTCAAGCGTCCTGGGGCGCATGCGGTAGGCTAGAGGCTGTGACCTGATGTCGATTCTGCTGCTGTCGAATAGTTCGCCCATAATGCCTCACTCAAGACCCAGGACCCTGGCTGCAACTGGATCCATGTCGGGATTCGGAGTCGTCCTGATCAGCACCTCGTAGGAGGTGAGGGTGTTCAGATAGACATCGGCCAGATGGTGCGCGAGCAGGAGGATCAGCGTCTCATACGGCATGTCCGGGTCGATTGCCGGGTACTTCTGTCCGTAGAGGTTGTCCATGGACCTGGCCCACGAGTTGTACTGGATGACTATCTTCGCCCATGTTCCTGTGTCCAGACCCTCAAGGCGCTGTTTTGTCAGAGCGGCCATCTCCTCGCCATGGGTCTTTCTGATGTCGTCGCTCACCGATCCCGCCCCTGCGTTTATCAGGCCCAAGGGGTCCGTGAACTCATGGTTCCTGGCAAGGGTCTGAAGGTAGACCGAGAACTCCTCGAAGTATGGGAAGACGTGGCTAAGGACATCGCTTTCCCACTGGTGAAGGAGCCTGTCCATCCCGGGGATTGTCGTCCTCAGGTTGTCCAGGTACGAATACCTGGAAGGAACCATGCTGATCTTGTAGTTGTTGATGTCCACGAACAGGGCGGGGATTGCCGTGTCGG
>JBGVBT010000033.1:0-2004 GCA_045225895.1 Sphaerochaetaceae bacterium | reverse complement strand
CAGAATCTTGAACCTGCTGGCCTTCAGGACGGTGGCTGCCTCCTCAAGGTTGGCATCCATGTTGCGCAGGATTCCTCCGATGAGGATATATGCGAACGGCGCGTAGTGCAGACCAAGGGCCATGGCACAGGGGAACAGTCCGTAGACCATGGACTCGGGCACGCATATGCCGGTTAGAGCCTGGAGCATTCCTTTTCCCGCATTGATCTGTGTGTTCTTGAAGAAGTTCTCCCAGAACATGGCCATGGACCAGCTGGGCATTATGTACGGGAACACAAAGACCGTGGAGATGAATTTCTTGCACGGCAGGTTGCTTCGTGTTATGAACCATGCAACGACTCCTCCGAAAACGACCGCCACGAAACAGGCTATCAGAGCCATGAGTGTGGACTGTCCCAGCGGAATCCAGAATTTGATCTTGGCATAGGAGAAGTCTTTGCTTGTCAGAAGCTCCACCCAGTGGTGGAACGTAAAGTCACCGTCGGAGACATCACGGCCCAGATACACCGCCTCCTGGTTGCCGTTGACCTTGAACGAACCTATGAGCAGCGTGCTCAGAGGCAGGACAACGGTAAGGATCAGGATGAGCAGGAAGCAGATGGTGATGATGTTCGCCGGTTTGGAGAAGTAGGTCGTGAACCTGCTTCTCAGAGGACTGATGGTCTTTTCAGCCATTGTTAACTCCCTTCAACAAAAAAAGGGGGCGTCTCCGCCCCCGGTGTTGTTCTATCTTATTTTCCTGCAAGGGCCATGTTGATGAACTTGACGACTGTTGCATAGGACTTGTCGATGTACTGGACATCCTCGACAACACACTTCTGCTTCCACTCGGACAGAGCGGGATCGCCATCGACTGACGGGATGTTTGTGTTGGATGAGTAGTATCCGAGGATTCCACCCCATCCTGCATTGTAACCTTCAGCAGAATGGATGTACTTGATGAACAGACATGCTGTGTAAGGAAGCTTTGCAGTTGCGGGGATCAGTGTCCACATGTTGTAGACGAATCCGTCGAAGCCCTCGATCTCGTTGTTCCAACCACCGGCTGTGACGGTCTTGGTGTAGTACAAATCGGAATCCTTGTAGTCCTTCTTGTAGTACTCATAATCCTTGAGCTTGCAGAGACCGGCGAAGATGATTCTTCCGTCATCGGCATAGTTCATGAGACCCTTGATCTCGCTTGAGTCTGAGCTGTGCCAGTAACCGACGTTGCCGATGAACTCCTTGACGAACTTGTAACCGATGTTCATGTACTCGGGCTCGTCAACATAGTCCTTGCCGAAGTAGCTCTTGTAGGCCTTGGCAAGTCTCTCGCATGAGGATGGGCTGGTGAGCATGATGAGGAAGCTCATGTTGATGTCCTCTCCGAGCGGATTCTGATAGGAGACGTTGTGGACACCCTTGAGGGAGACACCGTCGACACCTGTCATCTGCCATACGTTCTTCAGCTGGTCCGGTCCGACAGTTCTGTTGTCGTAGATGAAGACCTTGTTGAATGTGACTCCGACAAGCGGATTCTTGTCGCCGTCAGCGATCTTGATCTCTGCATCAGACGGATCGTAGCTGAGCAGGAAGTGTGTGTCCAGCATGGCGTTCTTGAGGAACGATGCATCCTGGATCATGACGAAGTCAGCGATGTAGCTGTTAGCCTTCTGAGCGGCGATGAGCTTCGGCTGATACTCGGAACCCTTCTTGCTGTTGTAGGCTGTTCTTCCGGCTGCCCACTCGTACTTCTTCTCGAATGCGGCAAGAGCCTTCTTGATTCCTGATGTAAGGGAATCGGCGTTGAATGTAAGATCCGGATTGGCCTCGAGCTCTGCCTTGGCTGCAGCTTCAAGCTCTGCCAGGGTCATTGTCTGGGCCTTTTCGATTGCAAGCTCAACCTCTGTCTTTGCAACGGGCTTGAGCTCTGTCTCTCCGTTTGCGAATGCTGCGAATGCAACCATTGCAATAAGGAAAAAAGCAAGGATTTTTTTCATTTCACTCTCCTTTGTGTGTGAGAAA
>JBGVBT010000032.1:0-5380 GCA_045225895.1 Sphaerochaetaceae bacterium | reverse complement strand
GAAGTCGCGATCATCTATGCAGGTCAGATCGTCGAGTACGGAACGAAGGAACAGATCTTCCATCATCCGTCGCACCCGTACACGATCGGACTGTTCGGAGCCATCCCCGACATGGCCGGTGACGACGAGTGGCTGCACCCGATCGAGGGTCTTCCGCCGGATCCCACAAAGCCCATCGTCGGCTGTCCGTTCGCACCCAGGTGCAGATACGCATCCGAGAAGTGCTTCAAGGAGACTCCGCCCACACTCAAGACACCGGACGGACACGAGAGCACATGCCACAACATGGATAAAGTCATAGAGGAGGGAAAGTAATATGTCGGAAATGGTAAGAGTTGAAGGACTTAAGAAATACTTCCCCACTGCCAGAGGACTGCTCCATGCTGTCGACGACGTCACCATGACAATCCAGAAGGGCCATACCGTAGGAATCGTAGGTGAGTCCGGATGCGGAAAGTCCACGCTTGGAAGAACCATCATCCATCTTCTTGAGAAGACGGACGGAAAGATCTTCCTCGAGGGAAAGGATGTTTCAGATGTCAAGGGAAAGGAGCTTGCGAAGGTCCGCGAGCAGATGCAGATCATCTTCCAGGATCCTTATTCATCCATCGATCCCAAGAAGTCCATCCGCGACACCGTCAAGGAGCCTCTATATGTATCCAGAAAGTACTCCAAGGCCGAGATCGAGGAGAAGACCGACGAACTGATGGATCTTGTCGGAATCGACGAGAGACTGAAGTACGCCTATCCCCATGAGCTTGACGGAGGAAGAAGACAGCGTGTCGGCATCGCCCGCGCACTTGCTCTGAATCCGAAGTTCGTCGTCTGCGACGAGCCCGTCTCCGCTCTGGATGTCTCCATTCAGGCACAGGTTCTGAACCTTCTGAAAAAGCTCCAGATGGACAGGGATCTGACATACATGTTCGTCACCCACGACATGTCCGTCGTGCGCCACATCTCGGATGAAATCTGTGTCATGTATCTGGGTCAGGTCGTCGAGAAGTGCCCCTCGAAGGAGCTCTTCAAGAAACCGCTGCATCCTTATACGAAGGCACTGCTTTCCGCAATCCCGTCGACGGATATCGACAACCCGACAAAGCGTGAGATTCTCCAGGGCGAGCTCACTTCCCCGATCAATCCCAAGCCGGGCTGCCGCTTCGCAGCACGCTGTCCGTTCGCAACGGAGGCATGCCACCAGCCGCAGGTCCAGCAGGAAATAGAGAAGAACCACTTCGTCAGATGCTGCCGCGTTAAGGAAATCAACTGATTCCAAGGAGGGACTATGAAGGATATCTGCCTGTTTATTTCAGATCAGCATTCCTATCTCCAGCAGGCCTATGCGGGAGACAGGATAGTCCGTACACCTAATTTGGACCGCATTGTTGCTGAGGGTGTTTCGTTCGACAACAACTACACTTCCTATCCGCTGTGCGTTCCTGCAAGAATGAGCCTCATGTCCGGCCAGCTTGCCAGCAAGTGCGCCGTCATGGGCAATTTCAGCGTCCTTGATTCAAGGCGCCCGACTTTCGCACACTGTCTCAATTCCATCGGATATGAGACAGTGCTCTGCGGAAGAATGCATTTCGTGGGGCCGGACCAGAGGCACGGCTTCTCGAAGAGACTCGCAGGTGACATCACCCCGATCTTCCAGAACCGCCCCACGGAGGCATTCAAAAGAGAAAGGGGAGTACATCTGAACACTCCCACCGGCGGTGCCAACTGCGTCACGATCATAGGAGCCGGCAATTCGCCGACGCTCGAGTTCGACAGATGCGTTGTAAAGACCGCTTTGGACTATCTTAAGGACAGCTATGAGAAGCCGCAGTTCCTCTGCGTCGGAACATATGCACCGCATCATCCGTACGTTGCTCCGAAAGAGCTGTACGACTATTACTATGAGAAAATCGGCAACGACCTGGGGACTAAGGACCTTCCTCTTCCCGACTTCTACAAGGGCAAGTTCCAGGACACCGACCCGGAGGTCGTCAGAGCCGTCAGGGCCGCATACTATGCCCTGGTGGAGTTCACCGACACCGAGGTGGGCATGGTCTACGATGCCTTCAGGGAATACCTGAAAAGAACCGGAAGAGAGGGAATCTTCATCTATGCCTCGGACCACGGCGACCATATCGGAGCCTACGGGCTTTACGGGAAGGAGACCTTCCTTGAGGAATCCTCACACACACCGATGGTCTTTGCCGGTGACGGGGTGGCAAAGGGAGTGCGCATCAAAGGCGCAACATCCCTGATGGATCTGGGTCCCACACTGTGCGAGCTTGCAGGTGCCCCGATCGCCGATGAGACCGACGGAGTCAGCTTCGCATCCCAGGTCACAGGAGGAGAGGACAATCTGGAGCGCATGATCATCTCTGAGCTCGGCGGAACGGTAAGCCGCAAGGACGGAAGCGTCCCCTATGCCCAGATGGTCAAATACCGCAACTACAAGTTCGTCCACTACGACGGCCTTGACCGGGACGCTGTATTCGATATCGAAAAGGATCCGCATGAGCAGAACAACATCATCGCATCCATGCCGGATCTTGCGCAGAGATGCAGGGAATTCCTGGCTTCCGGATGCGCTCCGAAATCTGTAATCGAGGAGAATGCCAGGAGGGAGGCCGCAAATCTGAAGATCTTCACGAAGTGCGACTTCGATTCCGACGAGCGCTGGCACGCGCCGGATGCCGCCCGCCACTATCCGGAAGAGATGGTATCAAGCAAGATCAAACCCAAACCGATGGTCTGGGGATGACATATACAATTGAAAAATAATCAGTAAGGAGAAAAATATGCCATTAGTACCGATGAGAGTTATTCTTGACGCAACCGACAAGTACAACTATGCACAGGGTGCATTCAACGTGAATGCAGTCGCACAGGCCAAGGCCGTGATCGAGGTCCATGAGATGTTCAGAAGCGCGGCCATTCTCCAGGGTGCCGACCTTGCCAACGGTTTCATGGGCGGAAGAACCGATTTCGCGAACGCCACGCTCGAGGACAAGAAGGTCGGAGCAAGGAACATAGCCGAGGCAGTGAAGAAATATGCTGTCGATTCCCCGATTCCGGTTGCCCTCCATCTGGACCATGGCAAGAACTTCGATTCATGCAAGGCTGCAATCGACGGCGGATACACATCTGTCATGATCGACGGTTCGTCCCTTCCTTTCAAAGAGAACATCGAGCTTACAAGAGAAGTCGTCAAGTATGCACACGAGAGAGGCGTCACGGTTGAAGGCGAGCTGGGAGTCCTTGCAGGCGTCGAGGACCATGTCTTTGCCGCGACATCCACATATACCAATCCGATGGATGCCATTGAGTTCTTCAAGAAAACCAAGGTCGATGCACTTGCCATCTCCTACGGAACCAAGCACGGCGCAAACAAGGGTGCCCACACTGTCATCCGCAAGGAGATTGCAATCGCAACCAAGGAGTGTATGAGACATGAGGGTATCGAGGGTGTTCTGGTAAGCCACGGTTCATCCACGGTCCCGCAGTACATAGTCAAGGAAATCAATGCACTGGGCGGAGATGTCCAGAACGCGTACGGAATCAAGATCGAGCAGCTTCAGGAAGTCGCCAAGTGCGGAATCGGCAAGATCAATGTGGACACCGACATCAGGCTTGCTGTCACCAGAAACTTCAGGGAGCTCTTCAGAGACAAGCCGGAACTCAGAAACAGTCCGTCGATCGGACCTGTCTACGAACTTATGGTCAAGAACCCGTCCGCTTTCGACCCCAGAGTCTTCCTTCCGCCGGTAATGGATGCAGTCATGTACGGCAAGATCAACGACGCCGACACGGCACTTCTGTTCCAGAGAATGGAAGCCGGAGTCAAGGAAGCTGTCGGAAGCCTCATCATCCAGTTCGAGTCTTACGGCAAGGCTCCACTTGTTGAGTATGCAACACTTGAGCAGATGGCCGAGAGATACAAGAAGGCAGGCATCTGATGGGAAAGAACATTCTTGTAGCGCATGGTGGCGGCCCTACGGCCGTCATCAACACATCCCTTCAGGGTGTCATTGAGACCGCAAGGGCAAAGGGCGGTTTCGGGAAGATCATGGCAGCCAGATTCGGTGCCGAGGGAATCCTGAAGAACGACCTCCTCGACCTTTCGGATGTTCCCGCATCCACAGTGTCGAAGCTTTCTCACACACCGGCATCGTCGATCGGATCCTGCAGGAGAAAACTCTCCGATGCGGATTATCCGGCAGTCATCGAATGCATGAAGAAGAATGACATCGGAGTCTTCTTCTACAACGGCGGAAACGACAGCATGGACACATGCAACAAGATATCCATCCTTGCGGAGAAGGAAGGCCTTGATCTCAAGGTCATCGGAATCCCCAAGACAATGGACAACGACCTTGCCTTCACGGACAACTGCCCGGGATTCGGATCGGCCGCACGCTATGCCGCAATCAACGCAAGCGAGTTGGCCCTCGATGCCAACGGACTTCCGATCCATGTGGTTGTCATGGAGCTCATGGGACGCAACGCAGGCTGGGTCACGGCTGCTTCGGCACTTGCCGCACGCACCACAAACTGCGAGGTCCTTACATATCTGCCCGAAAAACTCGTTGATCTGGACGTCATGCTCAAGGACATCGAGAAGGCCTATGCCAAGGGACATGGATGCCTTGTCACCGTTTCCGAAGGTCTGTGCGGCCTGGACGGAAATCCTCTTGCGGATTCCGGAATCGTGGACGGATTCGGCCACAAGGTTCCGGGTGGAGTAGGAGATTTCATCTCACGTCAGATCATGGAAAAGGTCGGACTGAAGTCCAGAGCCGAGAAGCCGGGTCTCATCGGAAGGACATCCATTGCCTATCAAAGTGAGATTGACAGAAGCGAAGCCTATGCCGTGGGAAAAAAGGCCGTAGAGGCTGCTTCCGAGGGCAAGACCGGATTCATGGTGTCCATCGAGGCTGACAGGTCAAAAGGCTTCACATTCGGACTTGGACTTGTTCCTCTTGCCGATGTGGCCAACGTTGAGAAGAAATTCCCGCTTGAGTGGATCGAAGGTACCAACAGGATTTCCGACGAGTTCTTCAAATATTCAAATCCCCTCATCGGAGAAATTCCCGATTATGCCATTCTGAGATAAAGGTGGTCCTATGAAGCACATCTATCTTAATCTGAAGAGATTCGATATCCCGAAAAGCAAGGGAGGAGTGAATTCTATCGCTGATCCCTGCGAATGGGGTAGTTATATCGTCAAGAACACTCAGGAGAAGCTGAAGCAGTTTCCTACAGTGGAGTTTGCTCAGTTCTTTCCGGAGGCCCATCTGATCCCGGCCTGTATGGCAAAGACAAAGGACAGCCCCGTAAGTGTCGGAACCCAGGGAATCTTTTGGGCTGACACTGCGGTCGGAGGACCCTT
>JBGVBT010000031.1:0-4477 GCA_045225895.1 Sphaerochaetaceae bacterium | reverse complement strand
GATGCAAAGAAGAAGATCGTCCTCGAGGGCCAGCTCGGAATCATGAGGGACCTCGACTGGGGCATCTACCCGTACACCACATCCAGCAACCCGACAAGCGGCGGAGCTGCAAACGTCTCCGGAATCTCGCCAAGAGGCATCACCGAGGTCATCGGTGTGACCAAGGCCTATTCCACAAGCGTAGGCGGCGGTCCGTTCACAGCCGAGCTCTTTGACGAGAACGGAAAGAAGCTCCGCGAGATCGGTGCCGAGTTCGGTGCCACCACAGGTCGTCCGAGACGCTGCGGCTGGCTCGATGCAGTTGCTCTGGATTATTCCTCATACATCAACGGATTCACTTCCATCGCAGTCACAAAGCTGGACGTCCTTGATACCTTCGAGGAGATCAAGGTCTGCGTGGCCTACGATCTTGACGGTGAGCAGACTGTCTATCTTCCTGATACAAAGGGTCAGGAGATGGCAAAGCCTGTGTTCAAGACCTTCAAGGGCTGGATGACGGACACAACCAAGTGCCGCAAATGGGAGGATCTCCCCAAGGCCGCACAGGAGTATGTCAAGGCAATCGGCGAGTATGCCCATTGTCCCGTCTCCTATGTGTCGGTAGGTCCCGAGCGCGACCAGATCATCATTCTGTAAATGCTTTGGGCTGATTTCTTCGTCAAATGCTCAGGCCCAAATCGTAATTGCATGGAGACTGCGTATGGAATTCGGTTTTGACACATTCATCTCGCCTCTTACATGGCGCTACGGCTCCGAAGAGATGAAGGCCATCTGGTCCGAAAGGAACAAGCGCCTGATTCTCAGACGTGTCTGGATTGCTCTGGCCAAGGTCCAGAACAAAGCCGGCATTGTCTCCGACGAGCAGCTTGCGGATCTTCAGGCCCATGCGCAGGACATCGACATCGAGCGTGCGCTTGAGATCGAAAGCACGATCCATCATGACCTGATGGCTGAGATCAAGACCTATGCCGAGCAGTGCAAGGCAGGCGGAGGCGTCATCCATCTGGGAGCGACCAGCATGGATGTCCTAGACAACGCCGATGCGATCAGGCTCAAGGAGGCACTAGCCCTGATCGTTTCCAAGGCAAAGGAACTCAGGGCAATATTCGCCGAACAGGCAATGAAATACAAGGCTCTTCCATGCATGGCTTTCACGCATATCCAGAGTGCCGAGGTCACCACGGTGGGTTACCGTCTCGCCCTGGTTGTCCAGGACCTGGATGCCTGCATTGCGGAGTTGGAGAACCTGAGGATTCTCGGAAAAGGCATGAAGGGTGCGGTGGGAACACGTGCAAGCTACAAGTGCCTTCTTCAGGATGCTGCGCTCAGCAGCGGTGATCTGGACAGGGCCGTCATGGCCGAGCTGGGTCTTGAAGGTTTCGAGGGAGCCACGCAGGTCTATCCCAGGATGCAGGATCTGAGGGTCATGCATGCTTTGGACAGCCTGAGCTGTGTGCTTGCCAAGTTCGCCCTTGATTTCAGGATGCTTCAGAGCACGGCTATAGGGGAGTGGTCCGAGCCGTTCGGAAAATCCCAGGTTGGGTCCTCTGCAATGCCGTTCAAGAGGAACCCGATCAACTGCGAGAAGATCGACAGCCTCTGCCGTTATGTCCACTCGCTGGTGCCGGGTGCATGGGACAATGCATCGCTGAGCATACTCGAAAGGACGCTGGACGACAGCGCCAACAGAAGGCTCTTCCTGCCTCAGGCGTTCCTTGCTTTGGACGAGGTCCTGGCAACTGCTAAAAAGGTTGTAGGCGGAATGAACGTCCACGAAGCCACCATAAGGCGCAATCTTGAGGCTTACGGTGTGTTTGCCGCCACCGAAAGGCTTCTGATGGAGCTGGGCAGACGCGGTGCCGACCGTCAGCAGATGCACGAGGTCATCCGCGAGCAGAGCCTGAAGGCCTGGGCATGTGTCCAGGAGGGAAAGGCGAATCCGCTTGTTGACCTGCTGTGCTCGGAGGCCTCGATCCTGAAGTACATGAGGAAAGAAGAGATCTCACGTTGTCTGGATGCATCGGACTACTATGGCGATGCCGTCCTGATGACCGAGAGGATAATTGACAGATAGTTTCCGGAAGGAGAAATATATGGGACAGATTTCAGGACTTGATTACAAGATCCAGGAGATGGCTGCAAGAATCAAGGAACTCAGGGAGATAGAGGGGCTCACAACCTATGAGATGGCTGCCAAGACCCAGACCTCACGGGAGGAGTACCTTGCCTGCGAGTCCGGTACGGGTGATCTGAACTTCACGTTCATCTACAGATGTGCACTGGCTCTGGGAGTGGATGTAACCGATATCATCGAGGGACACAGCCCGACTCTGAGATCGTTCACTGTAACAAGGTCCGGGGCAGGACAGGAGATCTCGAACGCCCACGGAATGACCTACTACAATCTGGCCTATGCCTTCCAGAACAGGATCGCCGAACCCCTGTATGTAAAGAGCCGCTATGACGAGGAGGCCCAGCACAGGGACATAGAGCTTACCAGCCATGACGGTCAGGAGATAGACCTTGTCATCTCCGGAAACCTCCTTGTGCAGGTGGGCGAGCACCGAACGACACTGGGCCCCGGAGACAGCATATACTTCAGTTCCTCCACACCTCACGGAATGATCGCCGTCAACGGCAGGGACTGCGAGTTCTATGCAATTGTCATGAACCCGACGGGGGCTCCGATTCCGGAGCTGACTCCTGTGACATATTCTCCGGTTGCTCTCCAGCCGAGGAAGATAGACGACAGCGAGAGGCTGTGGCACAAGTACATCGATGTCCAGCTGAACGAGAAGGGCACTCCCGAGAAGATCACCTTCAAGAACACGGAGACATTCAACTTTGCTTTCGATATTGTCGATGTTTTGGCAAAACGGAATCCCGACAAGCTTGCAATGCTGCATGTTTCAAAGGACAAGACCGAGCGCAGGATATCGTTCCTGGACATGAAGAGGGAATCCGCACGCTGCGCGAACTACTTCAAGAGCATCGGAATCAGAAAGGGCGACAGGGTCATGCTGATCCTCAAGCGCCACTACCAGTTCTGGTATGCAATGCTCGGCCTGAACAAGCTCGGCGCCATCGTCATCCCCGCCACGAACCAGCTTCTGCCGCATGACATCGAGTACAGGCTAAACGCAGCCGGCGTCAACACGATCATCTGCACTCCTGACGACAACATCCCGGAGCATGTGGAGGAGGCTGCAAAGACCAGTCCCACTCTTAAGAACAAGATCATCGTCAACGAGACAAGGGAGGGTTGGAGAAGCTTCGACGAGGAATACAGGATGTTCTCATCCAACTTCCCCAGAACCGAGGACTCTCCGTGCGGAGACGACCTCCTTCTGATGTTCTTCACCTCAGGGACATCCGGATTCCCGAAGATCGCAGCCCACAACCACAAGTATCCGCTGGGTCATTTCCACACCGCAAAGTACTGGCACTGCGCCCATGAGGACGGACTTCACTTCACGATCTCCGACACAGGCTGGGCAAAGGCCATGTGGGGCAAGCTGTATGGACAGTGGCTTGCCGAATGCGCCACGTTCGTGTATGACTTCGACCGCTTCAATGCCGCCGACATCATGCCCATGTTCGCAAAATACCAGATCACAAGCTTCTGCGCACCTCCGACCATGCTGAGGATGATGATCAAGGAAGACCTTTCCAAGTACGACTTCTCATCGGTGCGTTACATGACAACGGCAGGAGAGGCACTGAACCCGGAGGTCTACAGACAGTTCGAGAAGCTCACAGGACTTCAGATCCACGAGGGATTCGGCCAGAGCGAGAGCACGATGATAATCGGAAACCTGTTCGGGTCCGGACATAAGGTGGGCTCCATGGGTAAACCGGCCCCGATCTACGATGTGTCGCTGATGGGACCTGACGGAAAGCCTGTTCCTGCCGGAGAGACCGGAGAGATTGTCATCAACGTCAGGAACGGTGCTCCGTGCGGTCTGTTCACGGGCTACTACAACGATCCCGAGAAGACGGCGGAGGTCTGGCATGACGGCTATTACCACACTGGCGACAATGCATGGGTTGATGAGGACGGCTACTACTGGTTCGTCGGCCGTGCCGATGACATCATCAAGAGCTCCGGTTACAGGATCGGACCGTTCGAGATTGAATCCGTCATCATGGAGCTTCCGTACGTCCTTGAATGCGGAGTGTCTCCGTCACCGGATCCCGTCAGAGGACAGATTGTCAAGGCTTCGATAGTTCTTACAAAGGGCACCGAGCCCACTGAGGAACTCAAGAAAGAGATCCAGAACTACGTAAAGGAGCACACTGCGCCCTACAAGTACCCGAGACTTGTTGTGTTCAGAGACGAGCTTCCCAAAACCACGAGTGGAAAGATAATCAGAAGCAAGCTGTGAGGCTGTCAGGCTTCGGCGTATGACCTCTCAACGTATTCAAGACTCTGGGGCAGGGTCTCGGGATTGAAGTTCTCCAGGGTCATCGGGACGTT